>NZ_JBHSUF010000010.1:0-297129 GCF_042660575.1 Nocardiopsis tropica | reverse complement strand
CTGGTCGCCGCCGCCCTGCGGGCCGGGACGCGGACCCGGACGGGGACCGCCCGGACGCGGAGCGCCGGCGCCGGGAGCGGCACCGGGACGCGGGGCGCGCTGGTCGCCGCCGCCCTGCGGGCCGGGACGCGGACCCGGACGGGGACCGCCCGGACGCGGAGCGCCGGCGCCGGGAGCGGCACCGGGACGCGGCGCGGGCTTGGAGCCCATGCCGGAGGCGTTGGACGCGAACGGGTTGTTGCCCGGACGCGGACCGGACGTGCGCGGGCCCGGACGGGCACCGCCGCGCTCGGGACGCTCGCCCCGCTGGGGACGCTCACCGCGCTCGGGACGGTCGCCCCGCGGGGGGCGCTCGCCGCGCTCGGGACGTGCGCCCTCGGAACGTGCGCCTTCAGGACGTCCACCCTCGGGACGCCCGCCCTCGGGACGGGGCTCCTCGGAGCGCACGCCCTCGGGCCGGCCTGCCGGACCACCGGGCTTGGGCGCACCGCCGGGGCGGGCACCCGCTTCGCCGCGGGGGGCCTTGGGGCCGGGCTTGGGCGCGCCGGGACGCGGGGCGGACTCGCCCTGCGCTGCCGACGGCTTGGGCGCGGCCGGACCCGGCTTCGGGCCGGGCTTGGGAGCGGGCCCCGGCTTGGGGGCCGCCCCCGGCTCGGACGCGGCGCGGGGGCCGGGCTTGGGAGCCGAGCCCTTCCTGCCGCCGTCGGAACCGTTGTTGAAGGCTTCTTGGAGGCGTCGCACGACGGGGGCCTCTATCGTCGAGGACGCCGAACGGACGAATTCGCCCATCTCGTTGAGCTTGGCCAGCACGGCCTTGCTCTCTACACCGAACTCCTTGGCGAGTTCGTACACCCGGACCTTCGCCACTACTCTCCTTCAGCTTCGGTCCGGGACATGGGCTTGTGCCGGACCGTCGTTAGCTCGAGTTACTCATCGCTGCGTACTCATCAGGCGCTCATCGCAATCTCGACCTGCTTCCTCATCGCTACACAACAATGGGTCGGTACTCGCGTGCCGACACAGCACTGGTACGCCGACCTCGGTTATGACAACCCGGAGACCGGCCCAGACATTCCAACCCTATCGGGAGCGGTAACCCTATCCGCCACGAGGGGCGGCATCGAGCAGGGCCTCTACGGGTGAGAGGTCCCACCCGGCGTCACCCGCTCCCCTCCGGTAGGCGCGGGACCATACCCTGCGACGCTCGGCGAGCTCGAGGCACCGCCGGTCGTCGTGCAGGTAGGCGCCACGCCCCGGACGTCGACCCCGGGTGTCGGGCATGATGGCCGTGCCCACAGCCACCAGCCGCACGAGGTCGGACTGGACTGCCCGAGACCGGCACCCCACGCATGTGCGCACAGGGCCGTCGGGACCGTCTCCGGCCACCATATCGCGTCGGGGCATCGCCGCGACCCGATTAACCGGCCGCGGCGGCGTCGTCGCCGTCGGTTCCGTCACCGTCGGCGGGACCGCCGGCG
Organism: Nocardiopsis tropica; assembly: GCF_042660575.1. Taxonomy (NCBI): domain Bacteria; kingdom Bacillati; phylum Actinomycetota; class Actinomycetes; order Streptosporangiales; family Nocardiopsidaceae; genus Nocardiopsis; species Nocardiopsis tropica. The sequence goes on along the minus strand of NZ_JBHSUF010000010.1, from coordinate 295,651 downwards.
GGTTCGGCGTCGGAGCGGATGTCGATGCGCCAACCGGTCAGACGGGCGGCGAGGCGGGCGTTCTGGCCCTCCTTGCCGATCGCCAGGGACTGCTGGTAGTCGGGCACGACGACCCGCGCGACACGCGCGGCCATGTCGAGGATTTCCACGGAGTTGACCCGCGCCGGGGACAGGGCGTTGGCCACGAACGCGGCCGGGTCGTCGGAGAAGTCGACGATGTCGATCTTCTCTCCGTGGAGTTCCGCCATCACGTTGCGGACACGGCTGCCGAGCGGACCGATACAGGCGCCCTTGGCGTTGACCCCGCCCCGGTGCGACCGGACGGCCATCTTGGTGCGGTGGCCCGCCTCCCGGGCGATCGCCGAGATCTCGACGGTGCCGTCGGCGATCTCGGGCACCTCCAGCTCGAAGAGCTTGCGCACCAGGTTGGGGTGGGTGCGCGAGAGGGTGACCGACGGACCCCGGTGGCCCTTGCGGACCTGGACCACGTAGGCGCGCAGCCGCTCCCCGTGGGTGTAGGTCTCGGTGGGGACCTGCTCCTGCGGGGGCAGGACCGCCTCGAGCTTGCCGAGGTCGACCAGCACGTTCCGGGGGTCCTTGCCCTGCTGGATGATGCCGGAGACGATGTCGTGCTCCCGCCCGGCGAACTCGCCCAGGGTGAGCTCGTCCTCGGCGTCCCGCAGGCGCTGGAGGATGACCTGCTTGGCGGTGGAGGTCGCGATGCGGCCGAAGCCGGACGGGGTGCCGTCGAACTCGCCGACGACCTCGCCCTCCTCGTCCGTCTCGGACACCCACACGGTCACGTGGCCGGTCGAGCGGTTGAGCTCCACCCTGGCCTTCTTGTCGGGTCCCTCTTCGCGGTGGTAGGCGATCAGAAGCGCGTCCTCGATGGCCTTGGCCACCAGCTCGACCGCGATGTCCTTCTCGCGCTCCAGGCTGCGCAGGACACTCATGTCAATATCCACGGGGCTCCCCCTCTAGTCCGCCGCGTCGGTGTCGGCTTCGCGACGGAATTCCACCTGGACCCTGCCCGGGCCGAGCTCGGCGTGGGCGAGGGTGCGGGGCCGGCCCTCGACGTCGAGGGTGACCCCCTCGTCGTCGGCGTCGGTGACCCGGCCGGTGACGTCGCCGCCCCCGGCGAGGGCGGCCTTCACCAGCCGTCCACGGGAGCGCCGCCAGTGGCGCGGCTGCGTCAGCGGACGGTCCACCCCGGGCGAGGTGACCTCCAGGACGTAGGGCAGCTCGCCCATGACGTCGGAGGCGTCCAGCGCGGCGTTGACCTCCTGGCTGACCTCGCCGACCCGGTCCAGGTCCACCCCGTCGTCGGAGTCGACGACGACGCGCAGGACCCGGCGCTTGCCCGCCGGTGTCAGCTCGACGGCCTCCAGGTCCAGTCCGGCCTCGGCCAGTACCGGCTCCAGCAGCTCGGCGATGCGCTCTTCGCGTGCCTGCGCTCCCATGTGGTGTCTGCCCCTCCAGCGGAGAAATCCCGCCCGCTCGGCCTCGGGCCGGTGTACGGGGCGGTCCAGCTCTGTACGTAGTCTGCGACTGAACGGTCCGCCCCCTGAGGGACGCGGACCGACCGCGCGTCGCGTGCGACGGCGGTTGTGCTGCAAGAGTATCCACACCCGGGCGTCCTCCAGGTCGCCGTCGGTGTCGGGGAGGCGCCGCGGAGTGGCCCCGGGAGGCGGGAAAGCCCGCGTGGAGGGGTGTGTCGGCCCGGGCCGGGCCCCGCGCGGACCGTGGAAAGATGGGGCCGTGGCCGTCCCGGACGGCCGTCGTGCCGGCGAGGGACGGCACGGGGCACGGAAGGAGAGCACGTGGGCCAGGTGAACGGCTGCGTCAGCCGCCGCACGGTGCTGGGCGCTGCGGTGGCCGGAGCGGCGGTCGCGGGTCTGGCCGGGTGCGGCGAGGCGGAGTGGTACCCCGCGGACGTGACCCCGGACGAGTACGTGCTCCGGTCGGTGATCCGGGAGAAGGAGCGGACGGTGTCCCTCTACGAGGCCGCGATCGCCGGCGGGACGGGGCCGGCGGACCTGCTGGAGCGGCTGCTGGAGCACCACCTGACCCATGTGGACGCGCTCGTGGAGTCGCTCCCCGAGGGTGCCTCCCCCACACCTCCCGCCGACCCGGCCGGGGGCGGGGAAACCCCTCCGGAGGGCGGGCCCGCGCCCGGCGGGGTGCTGGACACCGCGGGGCTGCGCCTGCTGGAGTCGGCCGCGACGAGTGCGCGCCTCGACCAGGCCGCGGCCGTGTCCGACCCCGGCCTGGCCCAGCTGATCAGCGGCATCGGCGCCTGCGAGGCAGGACACGCGTACCTTCTGGCCCGGGCCTAGGCCCGGCCTTCCCGCACGGCATCCACGAACCTGAAGGCGGTACTGGTGAGCGAGAGTCCCGTGTCCACCCCGGGCGGGGCGGACCCCGGCGCGGACCCCGGCCCCGACGCGCTGGCCGAGGCGCTGAGCGCGGAGCACGCGGCGGTGTACGGGTACGAGTTCGTCGGCGGTGCCGCCGGGGACCGGGACCGGCGCGAGCGTGCCCTGGAGGCCGCCCAGCAGCACAAGGCCCTGCGTGACGCGCTGCGTGCGGCGGCGGTGGAACGCGGCTTCGGGGCGCCCTCGGCGCTGGCGACGTATCCCCTGCCGGAGGGGCGCGACGACGACGGCTTCGACGCCTTCGCGGTCGGGCTGGAGGAGACGGCGGCGCGTGCGTACCTGTGGCTGACGGCGTCGGGCGACGCCGGTCTGCGGTCGAGGGCCGCGCGCGCCCTCCAGGAGACGACGCTGCGGGGCCTGGAGTGGGGCGGGGAGCTGGACGCCCTCCCCGGCTTCGAGACCGCCTGACGGGAGCACGAGCGAGGGGCCGGGGATCTGCTCCCCGGCCCCTCGACCCCGGTCGTCCCGGCCGCCGCCCGCGGGGCGGGAGCCCTTGGGCGTGTCCGGGCGGCGCCCGCCGGGCGCGCCCTAGCCGCGGCAGGCGGCGACGGTGCGGTCCACGATCTCGGCCAGGGCGACCTCCTCGCGGTCGCCGGTGGCGCGGTCCCGCAGCTCCACCAGGCCGTCCTTGAGCCCGCGGCCGATGATGACACCGGTCGGGATGCCGAGCAGTTCGGAGTCGGTGAACTTGACGCCCGGCGAGACGCCCTTGCGGTCGTCCACGAGGACGCGCAGTCCGCGTGCCTCCAGCTCCGCGCCGATCCGCAGGGCCTCCTCGATCTGCTCGCCCTTGCCGGTGCCGACCACGTGCACGTCGGCGGGCGCGATGGCGCGCGGCCAGACGATGCCCTTGTCGTCGTGGGACTGCTCGACGACGCAGGCGACGGCGCGCGAGACGCCGATCCCGTAGGAGCCCATGGTGATGCGCCTGGGCTTGCCGTCGGCTCCGAGGGCGTCCACCTGGAAGGAGTCGGTGTACTTGCGGCCGAGCTGGAAGATGTGGCCGATCTCGATGCCGCGCGAGGTGTACAGCGTGCCCCGCCCGTCGGGCGAGGGGTCGCCGTCGCGGACCTCGGCGACGTCGATGACGCCGTCCGGGGTGAAGTCGCGCCCGGCCACCAGGCCGATGACGTGGTGGTCGGCCCTGTCCGCGCCGGTCACCCACGCGGTGCCGGTGACCACGCGCGGGTCGACCAGGTAGCGGACCTTGTTGTCCAGCAGGGCGAGGGGGCCGATGTAGCCCTTGGCCAGGAAGGGGTTGGCCGCGAAGTCGGCCTCGTCCAGGAGCGCGACCTCGGTGGGCTCCAGTGCGGCCTCCAGGCGCTTGAGGTCGACCTCGCGGTCGCCGGGCAGGCCGATGGCCAGCAGCTTCCACTCCTCGGCGCCGGGCTCGCGGGTCTTGACGAGGAGGTTCTTGAGGGTGTCGGCCTCGCTGAAGTCGCGGCCCAGCCCGGCCCCGTTGAGGAAGTCCACCAGCGTCTGGATGGTCGCGGTGCCCGGGGTGTGGTGCACCACCGCCTCGGGCAGCCCCTCGACGGGCAGCGCCGGGGGCGCCGGGGTGGCGACGGCCTCGACGTTCGCGGCGTAGTCGGACTCCGTGCTGCGCACGAAGGTGTCCTCGCCGCTCGGGGCCACGGCCAGGAACTCCTCCGAGGCGGACCCGCCCATGGCCCCGGACGTGGCGGAGACGATCACGTACTCCAGCCCGAGCCGGTCGAAGATCCGGATGTAGGCGGCGCGGTGCGCCTCGTAGGAGGCCCGCAGGCCCTCGTCGTCGATGTCGAAGGAGTAGGAGTCCTTCATGTGGAACTCGCGGCCGCGGAGCACGCCCGCCCGGGGGCGCGCCTCGTCGCGGAACTTCTCCTGGATCTGGTACAGGACGACGGGGAAGTCCTTGTAGGAGGAGTACTCGCCCTTGACCAGGAGCGTGAACAGCTCCTCGTGCGTGGGGCCGAGCAGGTAGTCGGCGCCCTTGCGGTCCTTGAGGCGGAACAGGGTGTCGCCGTACTCCTCCCAGCGGCCGGTCGCCTCGTAGTACTCCTTGGGCAGGAGGGCGGGCAGGAGGACCTCCTGGCCGCCGATGGCGTCCATCTCCTCGCGCACGACGCGGGCGACGTTGTCCAGGACCATCTTGCCCAGGGGCAGCCAGGAGTAGATGCCGGGGGCGGCCCGGCGCACGAACCCGCCGCGGACGAGGAGCTTGTGGCTCGGCACCTCGGCGTCCGCCGGGTCCTCACGCAGGGTGCGAAGGAACAGGTTCGACATCCGCAGCAGCACGGCCACTCCTCGGTGAACACGCCCGTGGGGCGTGGGGATCAGGACTAGGGGAGTCCCAGGCTAGCGGTAGTGCGGACGCGTTCGCGCGTGGGTTGCGCGAGCGCTCCCGCCCGTACCTAGGCTTGGTGGCCGGCGATCCGGGCGGCGGGCGCGGCCGGCGCAGGGGCCGGCGGACGCCGCCGACGAACGGGGAAGAGCATGGGCAGACGCGGTACTCGGGACACGGGACCCGACGGGGCCGGGGAGCCGGAGGGCGTTCCCGGGACGGAGCTGCTCGCGGACGCGGACCGGTCCGACTCGTGGTTCCTCGTGGTGGAGGGGACGCCGCAGTCCCACGTGGACCTGTCGGACCCGTCCTACCTGGACTTCTCGTACATGCGGCGGATCGCGCACGCCGCCGACCTCGTCGCGCCCGCGGGCGAGCCGATCGACGCCCTGCACCTGGGAGCGGGGGCGCTGACCCTGGCCCGGTACGTGGCGCACACCCGCCCGGGCTCGCGGCAGCGCGCGGTGGACGTGGACGCCCCTCTGGTGGAGATGGTGCGGCGGCGGCTGCCGTGGGACCGCCGGGCGCAGCTGCGGGTGGGAATCGGCGACGCCCGCGAGTGGATCGGCGCCCGGCACGCCGACAGCGCGGACCTGGTCGTCAGCGACGTGTTCGCGGGGGCGCGCACGCCCGCGCGGCTGACCTCGGTGGAGTTCTACGGGGAGATGGCGCGCGTGCTGAGGCCCGGAGGCCTGCTGGCGGTGAACATCGGCGACGGCCACTCCCTGGAGCACACCCGCGCGCAGGCGGCGACCGCCCGCGCGGTGCTGCCGCACGTGGCCCTGACCGCCGCGCCCGCCATCCTGCGCGGGCGCCGGTTCGGCAACCTCGTCCTGGTGGCCGGGCACCGGCCGCTCCCCTCGGAGGACCTGGGCCGCCGCGCGCACCGCGACCCGGAGATGGCCCGGCTGCTGGAGGGCGGGGATCTGGACCGCTTCGTCTCGGGCCGCGCGCCCGTCCACGACGCGGACGCGGTCGACTCCCCCGCGCCGCCGGACGACGTGTTCTGAGCCCGCCGCCGGGCCCCGGCGCGGACGGCCGGAACCGGCCGCCGCTCCCGGCGGACGGGGTCCCGGGGACGCGGGACGCGGGACGCGTACTCCGGGGGGAGTACGCCGACGCGCGAAGTGCACCCCTGAGGAGGACGCGCGACCCCGGGGGGTGGCCGTACCGTCGTGGGTGTGGCAGCACTACTCCCGCGCCCGACGCGCACCGACGCCCGGCTCGCCCTGGTCCTGCTGGTCCTGTCCGCGGGCAGCACGCTCGTGGTCGAGTGGGTCGACCCCGTCCCCACCGACCGCGAGCTCTGGCCGTGGGGGTGGGCCCTCGTCCTGGGGGCGTGCCTGCCGCTCCTGTGGCGGACCGCCTTCCCGTGCGTCGTGGGCCTGGTCTCGATCGCCTCCGCGACCGTCTACTACCCCCTGGGCTTCCCGGACGGCATGGTCATGCTGTGCACCGCCGTCATGCTCTACACCCTGGTCCGCTGGGGCTACCGCGTGTTCGGGTGGACGCTGGGCGTCGGCCAGTTCGCCGCGGTCAACGCCTACGAGCTGCTGGTGAGCGGCGGGTTCCGCTTCGAGGCGGTGGGCATGGTCGCCTGGGTCCTGCTGCTGCTGTGCACGGGCGAGGTCGTGCGCTGGCGCCAGGAGTACCTGCGGGCCGACCGCGAGCGCGCGGTCGAGGCGGGCCGCACGAAGGAGGAGGAGGTGCTCCGCCGGGCGTCGGAGGAGCGGCTCCGGCTGGCCCGGGACGTGCACGACACCGTCGCGCACAACATCTCGCTGATCAACGTGCAGGCCGGCACCGCCCTCTACCTCATCGAGACGGAGCCCGGGCGCGCCGCGGAGGCCCTGGCCACCATCAAGCAGACCAGCAAGGACACCCTGACCGAGCTGCGCGGGATGCTGGGGGTGCTGCGCGCCGTGGACGAGGCCGCGCCGAGGTCGCCGGTCCCCGGGCTCGACCGCGTGGGCGAACTCGCCGAGGGCACGCGGACCGCGGGGCTCGACGTGGAGGTCGAGGTCGTCGGAGCCCCCGCCCGCCTGCCCGTCAGCACCGACTCGGCCGCCTACCGCACCGTGCAGGAGGCGCTCACCAACACCGTGCGCCACTCCGGCGCGACGGCCGTCCGGGTGCGGATCGAGCACGGGGCGTCCTCCCTGGTGGTCGAGGTGACGGACGACGGCCGCGGCACGGTCGGCCCCCCGGTGCCGGGCAACGGCATCACCGGGATGCGCGAACGCGCCGCCCTGGTCGGCGGCACGGTGGACGCGGGCCCCCTGGAGGGGGGAGGATTCCGGGTGCGGGCGCGGCTGCCGTCGGGGCCGGCCGGGCCGGGACAGCCGGACTCCACCCCGCCGGACGTGCGCGGCGCGTCCGGCGCCGACGAAACGAGGACGCCGTGATCAGGGTGCTGCTCGCCGACGACCAGGCCCTGGTGCGCGCGGGTTTCCGCGCACTCCTGGACAGCGCCCCCGACATCGGGGTGGTCGCCGAGGCGGGTGACGGCGAGGAGGCGGTCCGGCTGGCCCGCGCGGAGCGGCCCGACGTGGTCCTGATGGACATCCGCATGCCCGGTGTGGACGGCCTGGCCGCAGCCGGGCGCATCCTCGCGGACCCCGGCCTCTCGGAGACGCGGATCGTCATCCTCACCACGTTCGGCCTGGACGAGTACATCTTCGAGGCGCTGCGCACCGGGGCCAGCGGGTTCCTGGTCAAGGACACCGAGCCCCGCGACCTCCTGCAGGCGGTCCGGGTCGTGCACGCGGGCGAGGCGCTGCTCTCGCCGGCGGTCACACGGCGGCTGATCGCCGACTACGCCCGCCGCCCGCCCGGCGCCCCGGCCCCCTCGGTCCGCCTCAACGGGCTCACCGACCGCGAGCGCGAGGTGGTCGCGCTGGTCGGGGGCGGGCTGTCCAACGAGGAGATCGCCGCCCGGCTGGTGGTCAGCCCTGCCACGGCCAAGACCCACGTCAGCCGCTCCATGGTGAAGCTGGGCGTGCGCGACCGCGCCCAGCTGGTCGTGATCGCCTACGAGACGGCCCTGGTCACGCCGCGGTGGAGCCGGAACACCTGACCGGCCCGACCCCGGCCCTCCCCCGAGGGGCGCCGGGGCGCCTCGGGGTCTCCCCCTACCCCCGCGGGAGTACGGGCGGGGCGGCGCGTACCCCGGGGGGCGGCCGCCCGGTGCCCCCTCAGGGACGATGCGCCCGCCGCTGCCGTCGTCGGATCCTTGGCGTGTCCCCACCGCCGAACGCGAGGCCCGACGATGTTCGAAGACCCACTCCTCCTGGCGCGGCTCCAGTTCGCGCTGACCGCCGCCACGCACTACATGTTCGTGGCGCTGACGCTCGGGCTCGCCCCGTACATCCTCACCACCCAGTTCCTGGGCGCCCTGCGCGGCGACCGCTCGCGGATGACCGCCGTGCGCTTCTGGGGAGGCCTCTACCTCGTCAACTACGGCATGGGCGTCCTGTCGGGCCTGGTGATGGAGTTCCAGCTGGCCCTCAACTGGAGCGGGCTGCACGAGGTGTTCGGCTACACCTTCGCGGCTCCGCTGGCCCTGGAGACGATGACGGCGTTCTTCGTCGAGTCCACCTTCCTGGGGCTGTGGATCTTCGGCTGGGACCGCATGGGCCGGTGGGCCCACCTGTCCTGCTTCGCGGTGGTCACCGTGACGGCCTACTCCTCGGCGTGGTGGGTCCTGGTCTCCAACGGGTTCCTGCGCAACCCCGTCGGGTTCGAGGTCGTGGACGGCGTCGCACAGCTGACCGACCCGGTCGCCCTGATGACGAACCCCGCCGCCACGGCGGCCTTCGGACACGTCGCCGGCGGCGCCATGACCGTCGGCGCCCTGGTGGTGGCCGCCACCAGCGCCTACCACCTGGTACGGCGCGACGACCCGTACGGGATCTTCCGGCGGGGCATCCGCTACGCCGCGGTCGTCATGTGCGTGGCGCCGGTGTTCGTGGTGGTCTTCGGCGGCGTCCAGTTCGAGCTCTTCGGCGAGGCCCCGCCCACGAGCGGCCTGACCCACACCGCCGAGGAGATCGCGGCGATCGAGGCCGCCTCCCCCGGCGGACCGCTCCTGAACGGCGTCAACGCGACCGCCGACGGCCTCATGATGAGCATGTGGGCGGTGATGTTCCTGCTCGGCCCGCTCATGCTGCTGGCCTGGCCCCTCGGCGGCCTGGACCGGTGGCGGTGGTTCCTCGCCCCGCTGGTCGCCACCCCCTTCGCCCCCTACCTGGCGAGCATCGGCGGCTGGGTGTTCCGGGAGACCAACCGGCAGCCGTGGACGGTGGTGCACCACCTGACCACCGCGGACGCGGTGACCCCCATGCCCCCGGGCGCGGCCGTCCTCTCCTTCGCCTTCTTCACCGTCGCGTTCGCGGTCCTGGCGGCCGTCACCTACTGGCTCCTGGTGCGGTACGCCCGGCGCGGCCCCGACGGCGGCCCCCTCGCGGAGCGCCGCGAGGAGGAGCCGGGCGAGTCCGCCGATCCCGTCCCCACGTTCTGAACCAGGGAGCACCACCATGGACGTCCTGTCCCTCGCATCCTCCGCCCTGCTCGCCCTGCTCGTCGTGGGCCACCTCGTCCTCGCGGGCTCCGACATCGGCCTGGGCATGCTGATGCCCCACGTGGCGCGCGATCCCGGGCAGCGCCGCCGCGTGGTCGCGGCGATCGCCCCCTACTTCCTCGCCTCGGAGGTGTGGCTGGTCGCCGCCGTCGGGGTCATGGCGGGGCTGTTCCCCGTGCTGGAGCACCACGTCGTCGCCGAGCTGCGGCCGGTGATCGCGGTCCTGCTCGCGGCGTGGCTGGTCCGGGACGCCGGTCTGTGGCTGCGCGCCCGCGTGGACCGGCCCGGCTGGCGCCTGGCCTGCGACGCCGCGGTCGTCGCGGGCAGCTGGACCGTCGCGGCGATGTGGGGCCTGGCGGTCGCGGGGCTGCTCACCGGCGGCCTCACGGCGAGCGCGTTCACCGTGCTGTGCACACTCGTGGTGACGGCCCTGTTCGCGCTGCGCGGGGCGGCCTTCGGCGCGGAGCGCCTGGTCGGTCCGACCGACGCGGAGAGCGCGGACGTGGCGGCACGGGTCACCCGCCCGCTGTCCCGGCTGGCCCTGGGCGCGACGGCGGCGGCCGCCGCGGCCGCACTCCTCCCGGGCGGTCCGGAGCCCGCCCCGGCCCTGCTCGCGGCGGTCCCGGTCGCGGTGCTCGCGGCGGCCCTGGCGGCGACCAGCGGCCTCGCGGGGCCGATGCTCTCCCGGCACACGTCGGCGCTCGCGATCGCCGTTCCGGGCCTCATGGTGGCCTGGTCCGCGCACCTCCCGTCGTCGCCGGTCCCGTCCGTGACCGGGATGTTCGTCTGGGCGATCCTCCTTCCCACAATTCCGGTCATGCTCATCGGCCAGGTTTGGCTCTACCGAATGACGCGCCGACCAGCGGCCGGGGGGACCTTCTTCGCCTGACCCCTGGCGCCGCTGCCTCCCAGCTCGCCGCGGTCGCGGACAGCCGGTGACGGACGTGTGCACGCCGGGTCACGCCCCGGCAGGGTCCCCGTGGCGGGTTGGGGAGGCCCGTGAGGGGGCACGCCAGCTTGCGGGAGACACGCCCGCGACGCCCCTCCCGTCCCGGGGGGATACCCGGCGTGATCGCGCGCGGGCGCTGCCGAGCCCCGAGGAGTGACTGTGACCCACCCCCTGACCACCCCCCCGGACCTGGCCGGATGCAGCTGCGGTACGGGCTGCGGATGCGGATGCCAGAGCGGCGGTTCCTGCAGCTGCGGCGGCGGCTGCGGCTGAGGACCGCCACGAGACAGCGGGCCGTCCCCTCGGGGGCGGCCCGCCCGCGTTTCCAGCGGGCCACACACCCCCGACAGGTCGCGACAACGGGCGACGCCGGAGATACGCTGTGTCACTACGTGAAGCTGCGTATCCACCCACCGGGGGAGATCAGCGATGTCACCGTTCACCACGCCGGCGCCGCGGAGGGGCGGCCTCTCCGAGCACGCGAGGCTGCTCCGGTGCGTACAGGGCATCCAGGAGCGCTCCGTGCGGGCGGTCCCCTGGGAGCCGGACACCGTCGGCCTCCCGGACGGCGGCTCCGACAGCGCCCTCGCCAGGATCAACGACGTCGCCTTCTACGCGAACGCCCGCGACGAGGTGGCCGCTCTGGCAGGCGTCTGCGCGGACCTGCTGCGGCTGCACCGGCCGGAGGAGCGGGAGGGCGCCGACGGGCACCGCTGCGGGGGGTGCCGCCAGACCTGGCCCTGCCCCACCTTCGCCGAACTCGCCCGCCTCCTGGGCTGAGCGGCGCCGCGACGGACGTCGCCCGCCGGCGTCGGGGCGCGATCCGACGTCGACGGGCGACGGTCCTCTCTCACCTGCCCGTCCGCTGACGACCGGCGACCGAACCGCCGGGCGCCCTCACCGGGCCAGGTATACGCAGAGGTTAATACTGGAACGCGTTCTACCGCAAGACCCGCGCGAAGAACTCGTGCAAGAAGGACATGGGGCCGACTCGACGGCCTGCCGGGTGCAACAGGATCTACCGACGACCGCGGGCGCGGCGGGGCCGGGGGCCGCACGGCGGGTGCCCCGGCCGCACCGCCGGACACGGGCACGACGCCGCGGAGAACGGGGCGGGAAGGGGGCGGGGCGGAGGGTCCGCCCCGGCGGGAGCCCTGTCGGCGCGGGGCGGGCGGGGCGGAAGGCGCGGCACCGGCCGGAGTGCGGGAAGGCCTGGCCGGAGGGCGGGAGGCGCCGGACCGGAGACGACCGGTCGGCGCGGGGTCGGCGCCGGCTCCCCGGGGGGCGGGGCGGCCGGGCCCAGGGGCGGGGGACAGCCCCTGGGACCGGCTTCGGGGGGCGGCAGGGCGCAGCGGCCCGGAAACCGCCGAGAGTGGTGCCCTCCCCGTGCGCCGAGGCGCGCCCTGCTCCACAGACGTTAACGATTCAGCGGTAACACGAACACCCTCCTTCAGATAACCGGAACGTCTCGATTCCTCCCGGCCATATCAGGAGACACGCGCTGAACTGCGGTGACACAGAGCCATGGCGCCGTTTCACTCCCGAAACCCCAGAAATCACAGAACTCACGGGAGCCCCGGCGGGGCACGCTGCGGCCCCTTGGGGCGGGCTCCACCGACAAAAGGCCGACATCCATAAAACCGGAAAGGGAAACAATCCGTGACTTCCCATGGAAAGGTTGCACGGGGTTGCGATTCCGGATCCGAGCAAGTCGTTTGCACCCCGGGCGTCCGCCCGGGCCGTGCTCAGCTTATTCGCGTGGCCAGCAGATAGGCGGAGGGGTTGTCCGCGTCAACGATATCGGTGACCCTCCACACCTGCCCTCCCACACTGAACACATCTCCTACGTGGACGTCGATCATGGGCGTGGGTCGCCACTCCTTCGGTCCGCCGATCTTGGCCACCGGTCGGCCTTCATCGTCGATCCAGAAGCTTCCCCCACCGACCGGGCCGCCCGCGAAGCGGTCGTTCCGGCCGTAACTGATCTTCTCCTGCGCGCCGACTTCGTGAACCACAGTGGATTCAGTCCCAACCGTCTCGGTTTCCGTTGAAAACGCAGCCATGTTAACGCGGTCCAGGCAATTGCGCATGGCGATTTCGCGTCTGGCCGACGTTTCAGAAGAATAGCTGACAAAGGTAATGCGCGGGCCGGGACCAAAGTCCCGACCCGCGCAGGAAACCGTCCTTGCCGAAAAACCTCAGTCCCGGTCGGCCGTGCCCCGTCCGCCCTTGAGCCGTCCCACCAGGGTCTCGAACGCCGAACTGAAGGGGTGGTCGTGCACCATGTAGGTCCACGTCATCGACGGGCGCTTGACCCCCACCCCGCTGACGTCGAGCTCGCCGTCCTCGGCCTCCAGCTCCTCGAAGCTCTCCGCGGCACGGGCGCGCGCGTCGTCCAGGAAGCCCTTGAACACCGGCACGGCGTCGCGGTTGAACTCGTCCAGGGGGTCACGGCGCCCGAGGAACCGGAGGTGGATGCCCTCCCGCAGCTCCGACAGGAACGCGTTGTGGTCGGTCCAGCCCCGGTCCAGGTGGTACAGGGTGATGAGCCGGGCCGCCTGGGCGACCTTCTCCTCCCCCACCTCCTCCACGAGCGCCCCGTGGTGCTTCTTGCGGTCCAGCCCGATGTGCCGGTCGCCCTGGTCCCCGGTCAGGACCATCTCGCGGTGCTCCAGGACCACGTCGCGCTGGACGTCGATCAGCTGGTTGTACCGCCAGGTGTTGCGGTGGATCTCCAGCAGCTGCCCCTCGGCGACCCGCTGCGCGTGGTCGACCATGTGCAGCCACCCGCTGTCGGTGATCTCGCCCTCGGCGGTGGTCTCGTACCCCGTGGTCTCGGGAGCGTTGTTCACCACCAGGTCGTCGTCCATGCTGACGAAGAAGATGGAGTCGCCCGGGTCGCCCTGGCGTCCCGCGCGTCCGCGCAGCTGCCCGTCCAGGCGGCTGCTGGGGTAGCGGCCGAAGCCCATCACGTACAGTCCGCCGGTCTCGACGACCCGTTCGCGGTCGGCCATGTCGCTGCCGCCCAGACGGATGTCGGTGCCGCGACCGGCCATCTGGGTGGAGACGGTGACGGCGCCGTGGGTGCCCGCCTCCGCGATGATCGACGCCTCGTCGGCGTCGTTCTTGGCGTTGAGGACCACGCAGTCCAGGCCGGCGTCGCGCAGGCGTTTGGCGAGCAGCTCGGACTCCGCGACGTCCTGGGTCCCGATGAGGATCGGTCTCCCGGACTTGTGCACCTCCTCCGCCTTCGCGACGAGGGCGTCCTCCTTCTCCTCGCGCGTGGCGTACAGGCGCGTGCCGTGGTCCTCGCGCACGTTGGGCTTGTTGGAGGGGATGACCGCCACCTCCAGCTCGTAGAACTCGCGGAGCTGCTCGGCCACGGCCATCGCGGTGCCGGTCATACCGCCGCGCGTGGGGTAGCGGAGCACCAGCGACTGGACCGTGATGGAGTCCAGGACCTCGCCGGTCTCGCTGACCGCGACCTTCTCCTTGGCCTCGACGGCGGCCTGGAGGCCGTCCGGCCACCGCTGGAGGAGGGCGATGCGGCCCCGGGACTCGTTGATGAGCCGGACCTCCCCGTCGCGCACCACGTAGTGGACGTCGCGCTGGAGCAGCACGTGCGCGTGCAGGGCCAGGTTGACCTGCGGGAGGACCGACGTGTCGTCCTCCGAGTACAGGTCGACCCCGCCCAGGGCCTTCTCGACGGCGTCGATGCCGGCGTCGGTGAGCTGGACGTTGCGTCCCTCGCCGTCGATCTCGAAGTGCAGGCGGGGCTTGAGCCCGCGGACGATGTCCGCCATCTCCACGTCGGCGGCGACGCTCTCCGCGGCCCCCGCGAGGACGAGCGGGACCCGGGCCTCGTCGACGAGGACCGAGTCGGCCTCGTCGATGATCGCGATGTTGGGCGGGGGCACGACGCGGTCGCCGATGTCGGTGACCATGCGGTCGCGCAGGACGTCGAAGCCGAGCTCGCTGACGGCGGCGTAGGTGACGTCGCAGGAGTAGGCGGCGCGGCGCTCCTCCTTGGTGGAGTCCTCGGTGATCCACCCGACGGTGACGCCGAGCATGTCGTAGACGGGGCGCATCCACTCGGCGTCGCGCCGGGCCAGGTAGTCGTTGACGCTCAGGAGGTGCACGCGCTGGCCTCGCAGTGCGAAACCGGCCGCGGCGAGGGCGCCGGCGAGGGTCTTGCCCTCACCCGTCGCCATCTCCGCGACGTGGCCGTCGAGCAGCGCCATGACACCGAGGAGCTGCACGTCGAAGGGACGCTCGTCCAGTGAGCGCCGGGCGGCCTCGCGGCCGACGGCGCACAGCGACACGAGGTCGTTGCGATCGTAGGGGAGTTCGGCGTTGCCGAGTTCGATGGCCTTCTCCGTCAGCTCGGTGTCGTCGAGCTCACGCAGACCATCCTCCTCGGCTTCGATCGCCGACAGGAGCTTGGTATAGGGCCGCAGGTCCACCGCACCGGGCTTGCCCAGTAGGCGGCGGACGCTTTCCGCCATTCGTCCGAACACCACCACAGGGTAACGCCGGACACAACCCCTTGGAGAACCCCGGGGCGCCCTCGTGCCGGGCGGGACCGGGGGCCCGGCCCCCGTGCACGGGGCGCCCGCGCGTCACACGAGCTGGCGGCGGGTGCGCTGGCGTGCCTCGACGGCCATGGCGTGCTTGACGAGGGTCATCAGGACCCGGACGACGGACTGCTTGTCGCGGGCGTCGCAGTAGACGACGGGCACCTCCGGGGTCAGGTCGAGGGCGTCGCGCAGCTCCTCCGCGCTGTACGGGGCCTCGGGGTCGAACTCGTTGACGGCGACGACGAAGGGCAGCCGGTACTGGCGCTCGAAGTAGTCGAGCGCCTGGAAGGTGTCCTCCAGGCGGCGCGTGTCGGCCAGGATCACCGCGCCCAGTGCGCCGCGGACCAGGTCGTCCCACATGAACCAGAACCGCTGCTGGCCCGGGGTGCCGAACAGGAACAGGGTCAGGTCGGTGTCCAGCGAGATCCGCCCGAAGTCCATCGCGACGGTGGTGCTCGTCTTGTCCGGGGTGTGGGAGAGGTCGTCGACACCGGCGCTGGCGGCGGTGACCGCGGCCTCGGTACGGACGGGCGGGATCTCCGAGACAGCGCCGACGAACGTGGTCTTCCCGACCCCGAAGCCCCCGGCGATGATGATCTTGGTGGACAACGCGGTGGGGGCGTGGACGTTGTTCGTGCTGTTGGCTGGATCGATCACAGTTAGTCCTAGCGAGAGTGCCGGGCCAGTACGGACGATACGGCTCACACGGCCCGGTCCTGAGGGGTGCGGTGTGCTCCCGGGGTCCGAACCCTCTCGGGAGGCGCCGCCCCTGGAACCTAACACCGGAAAGAGGCCGCTAACGGCGTTTTGGGAACAGTGGTGCAAGAGACCACATTCCCGGCTGCGCAAGGCCCTGCGGCCTCCGGGACAGCGGGAACGGCCACGGGGGCCCGAGCCGTCCCGTGGCGGCGGGTCCGCACCCCAGGACCGGCCGTAACCAGGTAAGCACAGACTTCTACCCCGGAAGGTCGACTTTACGACATTGTGAGCGGTCATTTTCGGCCGCTTTCGGCCGCGCCGATCCCTGTCCGGAGCCGTCCACGGAGTCTACGGTGGAGGACAGGGCCCCCGCGCCACGACGCTGTCGCGGTGCGGTCGCGGTACGGACTCCTGGCACGAGGACGCGACCGCCGCGGGAGCCCCCGCGGCGCCCCGGGGCGGCCGCGCACCGACGTCTCGCTCTTCGGCGTCGGTCCGGTCGACGCCTCAGGTCGGCGTTCCGGCGCCCCACCGGCCCACAACCGTCCACGTGGGCCGGTGGCGGCTGGACCGACCGCGCACGCCCCCGCCCCGCCCACCGCGAGGGCCCCGCCGCACGGGCCCCGGGGACCCGGCGCGCCCCGGCCGCTCCCGGGACCGCTTCCCCTGGTTGGCCGTAGGATGGGCTCGCCCTCCCCCCGCCGGACCCGCACGCGCGACCCCGCGCCGCCGTCCGGCCGGGGCGAGCCGAACCGACCCGACCCTCCCAAGGGAGCCGAGAAACCCACATGTCCGATCAGCGCGTCGTCCGCCCCACTCCCATCAGCGGTTTCCCCGAGTGGACCCCACAGGTCCGGGCCGTGGAGCAGCGTTGGCTGGACCATATCCGGGCCGGGTTCGAGTCCTTCGGCTTCGCGTCGGTGGAGACCCCCTCGGTGGAGAACCTCGACGTGCTGACCGCCAAGGGCGAGACCTCCCAGGAGGTCTACACCCTGCACCGGCTCCAGGCCGACGCCGAGGACGACTCCGACGCGCGGCTCGGACTGCACTTCGACCTCACCGTGCCCTTCGCCAGGTACGTCGCCCAGCACTTCAACGAGCTGACGTTCCCGTTCAAGCGCTACCAGATGCAGCGCGTCTGGCGGGGCGAGCGGCCCCAGGAGGGGCGCTTCCGCGAGTTCACCCAGTGCGACATCGACGTCATCAACGTCGACTCCGTCCCCCTGCACTTCGACGCCGAGCTCCCCCGCATCGTCCACCGCGTGCTCAGCGGGCTGGACATCCCCGCCTGGACGCTCAACGTCAACAACCGCAAGGTCCTCCAGGGCTTCTACGAGGGCCTCGGGGTCAAGGACCCGGTCGCCGTCATCCGCGCCGTCGACAAGCTCCACAAGATCGGCGACGGCGGCGTGCGGGACATCCTCCTGGCCGAGGGCCTCGGCGGCGAGCAGGCCGACGCCTGCCTCGCCCTGGCCCGCGTCAAGGGGTCCGGCGAGGAGGTCGCCGCCCGGGTGCGGGAGCTCGGGATCTCCTCCGACCTGCTCGACGAGGGGCTCGACGAGCTCGCCTTCGTCATGGGAGACCTCGCCGACCTGCCCGAGGGCGCCGTGGTCGCCGACCTGTCCATCGCCCGCGGCCTGGACTACTACACGGGCACCGTCTACGAGGCCTCCTTCGACGACGACCCCGGGTACGGGAGCATCTGCGCGGGGGGCCGGTACGAGGACCTCGCCGGGCAGTTCATCCGCCGCAGGCTGCCGGGGGTCGGCATCTCCATCGGCCTCACCCGCATCTTCGCCAAGCTCGTCGCCGAGGGGCGGATCACGGAGGGGCGGACCTGTCCCACCGACGTCATGGTCGTGGTCCCCGGCGCCGAGCGCCGACGGGACGCCCTGCTCACCGGCGAACTGCTGCGCTCCCGCGGGTTCAACACCGAGGTCTTCCACTCCACCGCCAAGGTCGGCAAGCAGATCCAGTACGCCGCCAAGAAGGGCATCCCCTTCGTGTGGTTCCCCCCGTTCGACGCCGACGGCGCCCACGAGGTGAAGGACATGGGGTCGGGCGTCCAGGGTCCGGCGGACCCCGGCACCTGGTCCCCCGACTCCGGCGCGGACAGCGCAGGGTAGTCGACCCGTAGCACCCCATCGACCGGCATGGGCGGTTTCCGGCCGCTCATGCCGGAACCGGCCATCAGCGAGACAGCCCGGGGCGGGGGATGCCAGACTTGGAACGGCTTTCTCCGCGTCGACGCGTCCCCGGGCGTGCCCCGCGGGCCGATTCGGAGTCCTACTGATCGAGGCCATGTCTCATCCTCGCCACAACCTGCCCCTGTCCGCCGGCGAGTTCATCAGGTTCGTCGGGCGCGAGCGCGACATCGTCGACCTGAGCCGCCTCCTCAACACCGCCAGGATGGTCACCCTGACCGGAACCGGCGGCATCGGCAAGACGCGCCTCGCCCTCCACCTGGCCGAACGCGTGATGCGCCGGTTCCCCGACGGCGTCCGCTTCATCGACCTCAGCGAGTCCTCCACCCACGACCAGGCACTGCGCACGGTGGCCAAGAGCCTCCAGGCGGTGGAGGACGACGAGCGCACGATGACCGACGCGATCATCACGTCGCTGCGCACCCGCGACCTCCTGCTCCTCCTGGACACCTGCGAGCACGCCGTGGGGCCGATGGCCCGGCTGTGCCAGGCGGTCCTGCGCGACTGCCCCCGGGTACGGATCCTGGTCACCAGCCGCCAGCCCCTGCACGTCCCCCAGGAGAGCATCTGGCGGGTGCCGCCGCTCTCGCTGCCCGCACGGGCCACGCCCACCGACCCCTACGCGGCCGACCCGGCGCCCATCCCCCGTCGCGACACCCAGCGCTACGAGTCGGTGCGCCTGTTCGTCACCCGCGCGCACGCCGCCCGCGCGGGGTTCGAGATGACCAGGGAGAACTCCGGCTACATCGCGGAGATCTGCCGGATGCTCGACGGGATGCCCCTGGCCATCGAACTGGCGGCCGCACGGGTGCGGGTGCTGTCGGTGCAGCAGATCCTGCGCCGCCTGGACGACCGGTTCCAGCTCCTGACCAGTGACGGCTCGGGCGACCTGCCCCCGCGCCAGCGCACCCTGCGCGCGGTCCTGGAGTGGAGCCACGACCTGCTCACCGAACCGGAGCGGCTCCTCCTGCACCGGCTGTCGGTCTTCTCCACCTGGTACCTGGAGGCCGCGGAGGACGTGTGCTCCGGCGAGGGCGTCGACGCCTCCGACATCCTGCCGCTGCACTTCTCCCTCCTGGACAAGTCCCTGGTGGTGGTGGACACCGAGATCGACGGCACCGCGCACTACCGGCTGACCGAGACGGTGCGCGCCTACGCCGCGGAGCGCCTGGCCGAGGACGGGGACCTGGACGCGCGCTGGGAGCGCTACCTCCGCTTCTCCGTCACGCGCCTGGAGGAGGGGGCCAAGAGCTTCCGGGCTCCGCTGGCGTGGAGCGAGCGCCTGTCGTACCTGAGGCTGCTCGACCACCACCGGGAGAACCACTCGCGCATGGTGGAGTGGGCGCTCTCCCAGGGGCGCGTGGACGACGCCCTGAGGGTGTGCGTGGCCCTGCGGCCGTACTGGATGGTGCGCGACCTGGCCTCCGAGGGCAGCCGCGTCCTGGAGCGGGTCCTCGCGGCCGACCCGGACGACCAGTCCCCGTCCCTGCGGGCGCGGGCCCTGGCCCTCCAGGCCGAGCTGCGGCTGGAGCTGGACCCCGCTCCGCGCGTGTCCACGCTCGCCCGGTGCGCGCTGGAGGCCGCGCGTGCCTGCCGCGACGCGGGGGCCGCCGCCTCCGCCCTCACGACCACGGCCTCCCTGGCCCTGCGGTCGGGCCGGCCGGACGAGGCGCTGGAGCACGCCGAACGCGCCGGACGCTGGGCCGAGCGGGTCGACGACCCGATCACCGAGGGGACGACCCTCGGGGTGCTGGCCCAGGCGGCCAGGCGGGGCGGGGAGCCCGACCGGGCCGTGGCCCACCTGGAGCACGGCATCACGCTGGCGGAGGGCCTCGGCGACCGGTGGAGCGTGGCCCGCGGCCTGCACGGGCTGGGCTCGATCGCCGCGGAGCGCCGGGACCTCGCCCGGGCGCGGGACCTGTTCACCGAGGCGCTGGCGGTCTTCGGCGAGCTGGAGGCGGCCCCGGCGACCGCCCGCTGCGCGCGGGACCTGGGCCGCCTGTTCCTGGCGGGGGGCGAGCCCCTCAAGGCGCGGGAGCCGCTGTCCACGTGCCTGCGGGTGAGCTTCACGTCCGGCCGGCGGATCGCGGTCGCCCGCGCGTTGGAGGCCCTGGCCGAGCTCGCGCTCGCCGAGGACGAGGCCGAGAGGGCCGCCGCCCTGGCGGGCGTGGCCGCCGGCCTGCGCACCTCCCTGGACCGTCCCTCGGCCGAGACGCTGCGGCTGCGCTCCTGTGTGGAGCGCCTCGTGGGCGGCGCCCGGACGTCCGAGGCCTGGAACGCGTGGCGGTCGCTGCCCCTGGAGCAGGTGCGCGACCGGGCCCTCGCCTTCCCCCGGCCTCCCGCCCCGAGGGCCTCGGGGCCGGAGTCGCTGACGCCCCGGGAACGGGAGATCGCCGAACTCGCCGAGCGGGGCCTGTCCAACCGCGAGATCGCCGAGCGGTTGACCATCAGTCAGGCCACTGCGGCCAGACATATAGCGAACATCTTCAGAAAACTCTCGATTTCCTCCAGGACGCAGTTGACCGGTTGGGCTGCTTCCCGCGACGGTGGCTGAGAGGGGCCCGATCGCCCGGTAGCACTTGCACAGTGCGCGTGCACCCGCTAAGACAGAAACCCCGACCTCCACCGCACCCCTCGATGACGTCCCCCTTGCCCACCGACCCCTCAGCCCTGGTGAGGAACCCCCCGACCGCCCCTACCTGTGAAGGCCATGGCACCTTTGACCGCGCCAGCGCGGCACAACCTCCCCCGACCGGGCACCGGCTTCGTCGGCCGTGAGCGGGACCTGAGCGACCTGCTCCGCCTGCTCGGCTCCAGCCGGTCCGTCACCCTGTGCGGAACCGACGGCATGGGCAAGACACGGCTGGCCCTGCGCCTGGCCGAGCAGTCGACCGTGTCCTTCCCCGACGGGGTGTGGCTGGCCGACCTCACCGACGCCCACACGACGCTGGAGGTCTACGCGCGGGTGTGCGCCGCGGTCGGCGTGATCGAGGAACCCGGGCAGCCCCTGGCGGCCACGGTGGCCGAGGCGCTGCGCTCCCGGCGCCTCCTGCTGGTGCTGGACTCCTGCGAGCACGTCCCCGACGAGGTGACGGAGGTCGGCGAGGCCCTGCTGGCGGCCTGCCCGGCGCTCTCCATCCTCCTCACCAGCGAGGAGCCCGTCCGGCTGGCGGGCGGGACCGTGTGGCGGATGACCCCGATGGCGCTTCCGGTGGCCGCGCGCAACGCCCCGCCGCCGGACCCCGCCGCGTCCGACGCGGTCCGGCTGTTCCTCGACCGCGCCCGGGCGCGCGACCCCCGCTTCTCCGCCACTCCGCAGGAGACGGAGACCGCGGCCGTGGTCTGCGACCTCACGGGCGGGGTGCCCCTGGGGATCGAGGTGCTCGGGGCGCTCGCGCCCGTCGTCGGGCCCGGCGCGCTCGCCGAGGGCCTGCGCGCCCACCTGGCCTCGCCCGAGTTCCAGCCGGGGCCGGGCCAGGCGATCTCGCGCAGCCAGGTGCTGCCCCTGGTGCTGGACTTCGTGTACGTCCACCTCCCCGAGCCGGAACGGGTGCTCCTGCGGCGCCTGTCGGTGTTCCGGGGCTGGGACCTCGAACTCGCCGAGCAGGTGTGCGCGGACGAGTCCCTGCCCGAGTCGGCCGTCCTGGATCTCCTGACGTCGCTGCTGGACCGCTCGCTGATCACCGTGACCGGTGAGTTCGAGGGCAGGGTCCGCTACAAGCTGCCGGAGGCGGTGCGCCGCTTCGCCGCCGGACGCCTGGCCGCGGCGGGGGAGGCCGACCTCTACCACGAGCGGCTGCTGGACCGGATGCTCCGCCTGGTCGAGGACCTGGGCCTCAAGCTGGAGTCGAGCCGGCCGATGCCCTGGAGCGAGCGCGACGCCGGCCGCCAGCGGGTGATCGCCGAGTACGACACCCTGCGCTCCCTGCTGGGCTGGACCCTGTCCCGCGGCGCTGCGGAGTCCGGGCTCCGGCTGTGCGTGAGCCTGGTCGCGCACTGGGTGAGCCACCAGTGCCACGCAGAGGGCGCCCACTGGATGGACCGGCTGCTGGAGCTGGAGGAGTCGGACAAGGCGCCCTCGCGGGCGCGGGCCCTGGTCGCCCGGGCCCAGCTCGCGCGCGTGCGCCGCGACCACGGCCTGGCCGTGGCGCTGGGCGAGGAGGGGCTGCGGCTGTGCCGCGAGGCCGGGGACGACGCGTTCGTGCGCACCGCGCTCAACGTGCTGGCCCTGGTGGAGGTGCGCGACCGCGTGTCGGACCAGGCAGCGGTGCGGGTGGAGGAGGCGCTGAGGCTGTGCAGGGAGGCCGGTGACCAGTGGGGCGAGGCGATCGCGCTGGGGACTCGCGCGGCCCTGGTCGCCCAGCAGGGCGACTACCCGACGGCGGACCACCACTACAACGCGGCCCTGACCCTGTTGCGGGGCATCGACCACCGGTGGGGCGTGGGCGTCACGCTCATCGGGCAGGCCCGGGCCGCGGAGGCCAACAACGACCTCATCACCGCCGACCGCTGCTACCGCGAGGCGCTGGACACCCAGCGGATGATCGGAGCGGCGGCGGAGGAGGCGCGCTGCCTGGCCGGGATCGGCCGTGTGGCGCACGCGCAGGGGTCCACGAGCCAGGCCTACGACTACCTGAGCGAGGGGCTGCTCCTCAGCCACTCGACGGGGCAGCGGGCCGAGGCCGCGCGTGCGCTGGTCGCGATCGCGCGGGTGGTGTTCGGCGCCGGGCTGCGGGAACCGGCCTGCCGCCTGGCCGGCGCCGCGACGGGTGTGCGCGGACAGCTGGGCCTGTCGGTGCACGAGGCCCCGTGGCCGTTCACGGACGTGGAGCGGGTCCGCCGGCGCCGCCGCCAGCTGGTGTCGTGGTGGGAGCAGGGCCGCGGGCTGGACCTGTCCGAGGTGGTCCGCGAGGCCGAGCGCCTGGCCGAGGAGGGTCGGCGTGCGCCGGCGCGCCGGCGCACGCCGACCGCACCGTCCGCCGCACCTCGGGCGCCGGGGCGGGGTCGCGCCCGCCGGCCCCCGGAGGGGCCCGTCCCGGCGCCCGAGTCGGTGACCCCGCAGCAGCGGTTGACCAAGCGGGAGCTGGAGATCGCGCGGCTGGTGAGTTCGGGACGGAGCAACCCCGAGATCGCCCGGACGCTGTTCATCACCCCGTCGACGGCGGCCAGGCACGTCGCCAACATCAACCGCAAGATGGGCTTCCACTCACGCGCGCAGATCACGGCGTGGATGGAGCAGCACAGAGCAGCGGGCTGATCGCCCGGTCTGCCCGCTTACGCCCTCTCTCGTGCGGGCGCTCTCTCCCCTGCGGCCAGAATCTACATATGCATCTGCATAGCAATATGCATGTGCATCTGACTGTGAACGCGCTAGGGTTCAAGCCATGGGACATCACGTTCGTGGCACTCTCGTGACACGGTTCCGTGAGTCCCAGAAGCGGCCGTCGGAGCCCGGGCCGAACACCGGGATCCCGGCGGACCGTCAGCCCCGGGAAGGTTCCCGGGGCCGGTGGGGAACCGCGCCGGAGCGGGGTGCGTCCTGGGGAGGGACGTCGCACCGACCGCCCGGGGCCGCGCTTCCGGGCTCGCCACGTGGAGGGGGCGTGACGAGCCCGGAATGCGGCACCACCGCAGGATGGGCCGACTGGGGGTACGTATGGGGGTAGGGCTGTCTTCAGGAACCGGGCGACCGGGACGCCATCTGCCGCGTAGGGACGACCCGATCGGATCCCTGACCGGCGGCCTGTGCGAGCGGCTGCGGCTGCGCTCGTCGCGGCCGGGGACGCTGCGGACCGCCGGACACCGGGTGGACGCGCTCACGTTCGCCGCCACCGTCGAGCAGGCCGCGGCCGGGCTGAGCCGCCGGGGCATGTGCTTCGGCGACGTGGTGGGGGTTCTCGCGCCGGTCTCACCCGACCGGTTCCTGGCCACCTACACGGTGATGGCCGTGGGCGGCCGGGCGCTGCCGCTGTCGACCGCGTCCGACCTGGACACCCAGTGCGCCGTCCTGACCGAGACCGACGCCCGGCTGCTGCTGGTCAGCCCCGAGCTGGCGCAGACGGCCCTCGAACTCGCCGAGCGCTCGCGGGTGCGGCAGATCATCTCCTTCGGCCCGTCCCTGGGGGCGACGCCCTTCGAGGACCTGTTGCAGCCCAGCCCCGACGGCAACGGGTACAGCCCGGCGCGCGGGCTGTTCGACAACGGCATCCTGGGCTACGAGCAGACCAGCGGCGGACTGCTGACCACCCTCTACCCGCACAACGACCTGATGGCCCGCTTCTCCGAGCTGCGGAACCTGCTGCACCTGACCGCCGACGACGTCGTTGCGGTGGACGAGCGGGGCGACGAGGCCACGCGGGTGGCGCTGGTGGCGCTGGCGCTGTGGACGGGGGCCTGCGTGGTGACCGGCGCGGACTGCCCCCCGCCCGAGGGGCGCCAGGTGACCGTGCTGTGCGCGCCCGAGCCGGCGCGGGTCGCCTTCCCGTACCCCGACAGCGCCGACTGAGGACCCCGAAGGGGCGCCGGGGCCGGGTTCCGGCCCCGGTGTGCGGCGTGCGCGCCGCCGGGGGGCCGGGGCCGCCCTGGGTCAGTCCCCGGACTCGGTGAGCTCCGCGACCGAGGACTCGCCGTCGAAGGCGGGGACGGGCACGTGGCCGTCCTCGATCTCGAACCAGGCCACGTGCGTGGCCTCGCTCCAGTACTCGCCGCTGCGGGTGGCGCAGCTGTCGACGATGAGCTTGCCCCGGCCGTAGTCGTCGCCGTCCTCCCGCGTGTGGACGCCCTCGCCGTCGCGCTCGCCCTGGTCGGCCACGGCGACGCGCAGGCGTCCGGCGTCGGAGCGGATGAACAGCGTCATGACGCCTCCGCTCTGCCCGGAGCGGGAGTGCAGCAGCGCGTTGGTCGCCAGCTCGCTGACCGACAGCTCGGCGTCGTCCAGTGCGCCCTCGGTGTGGCCCATGCGGGTGAGGAACTCGCGCACGCGCGCGCGGATCGACCGCACCGCGGTGAGGTTCCCGGCACAGCTCCACACCGTGTGGTCGGTGGACCCTCCCGTGAGGTCGCCCGTCTCGAACCCCGGTGTGGTCGGAACCGTGCTCCCCGGTACCTCCGCGGGCACGTATTCCCGGAGTTGCCTCGCCTCAGCCATCCGGTCACTCCAATCACCCGCGACGGGCGCGCGGGTTGCGCCGCCTGCACTCACCTTAGACAAGGGTGTGCTGGGTCCAGAACAGCACACCTGGGTTCACCCCGCCTGGTATTGGCCACAAAACCCCGTCACGTGTCATCCCCGATGAGGACAAAGGAAACAGTCCGGACCCCAGAGTCGGCCATGTGAGGTGTAACACGTTGGCAATGCGCTCGCGGGCGGCCCGTCCCCCCGACACGGACACGACCAGTAACGATATGCGCTCCCGCGCACCGGCCGGGACGCCGCCCGCCGCGGCGCCCGCAGCCGGAGGCGAGCGCGGGAGGCCCCTCCGCCCACGGTTTTCCGCCGGCACGGGGCGGCCCTCCCCGCCGCGCCCGGACGGGGTGGGCCGAAGGCGGCTCCGGCCGCACGGCCGGACCGGGACCCCACCCCGGACCGACCGCCTTCCGCTGAACAGACATATGGCTACATAAGCCAACAAAACGGAAATTGCTCGCACTAAACACCACGGTTTCGCTTCCCCGCGACATCGATTGGAACACAACCCGGACGCCCCCCGGAGCGTCGTTCGCCGCGAACCGGCGGTGGGCGCCATGCGCACACCGCCGCTCGGAGCGCACACCGAACGGCGCGGAAACCCGCAGGCCAGAGCTGGTTCCGGCGGGACACCCCCCTCTCTCCGCCGTTACGGCCCCGCAACACGGCGTTCACGGCCCGCACCGCCTCCGACCTCGTTTGACGCTCCGTGAAGGGCGAACAAGTATCGATCAGGTCCGATGCCGGGCCGCGCCCCTCCCCGGGTGCCGCCCCTCCCGGCCTCGAACGCCCTGCGGTTCCCGTCCCCACACGAGGTGTCCCTTGTCGTCCCTGTCCGAAGGCCCCCGCCCCACCCTTCTCTCCGCCCCCAGCCGTCGCTCCCTCCTCAAGGCCTCCGCCGCCGGCGCCGTCGTCGCCCCGGTCCTGGCCGCCTGCGGAGGGGACTCCGGCTCCGGGGGTTCGGGCGGGGGTGAACCCCAGCGGGGCGGGCGCCTGCGCGTCGGCGTCGCAGGAGGCGGGGTCAACGACACACTGGACGCGCACGACCCCACCGACAACGTGGACATCGCCCGCAACTTCGCGCTCTACGCCGGGCTGCTGCGCTACGCCGCCGACGGCGCCATCGAGAACAACCTGGCCGAGTCCGTCGAGCCCAACGAGGACGCCACGGAGTGGACCGTCGTGCTCAAGGAGGGCCTGACCTTCCACGACGACTCCCCCGTCACCGCGGACTCCGTCGTCTTCTCCCTCCGGCGCATCCTGGACCCCGACAACCCGCTGCGCGGCGCCGGCGACATGGACGGCGTCGACGCCGACGGGCTGGAGGCCCTGGACGGGCGCACGGTGCTCATCCGCTGCACCGAGCCGACGGTCACCCTGCCCGAGGCCCTCGCCGAGTACTACAACTGCGTCGTCCCCGAGGGGTACGACCCCGCCGACCCGGTCGGTTGCGGCCCGTTCCGCAGCGTCGAGTTCGTGGCGGGCGAGTACAGCCTCTTCGAGCGGCACGAGGGCTACCACGAGGAGGGCCTGCCCTACGCGGACGAGCTAGAGATCGTCGACTTCCCCGAGGACGACGCACGCGTCAACGCCCTCAACAGCGGCAGCGTGGACCTCATCACCCAGGTCCCGCACGCGCAGGTGGCCGTGATCGAGGGCAACCCCGACCTCGCCGTCATGGAGTCCGAGACCGGCATGTGGCTGCCGTTCACCATGCGGGTGGACCAGGCCCCCTTCGACGACGTCCGCGTCCGCCAGGCGTTCCGTCTCATCGTGGACCGCCAGGAGATGATCGACCAGGCCCTCGCCGGGTACGGCCAGGTCGGCAACGACATGTACGCGCGGATGGACCCGTCCTACCCGGACGACTTCGAGCAACGGGAACAGGACATCGCGGAGGCCAGGCGGCTGCTGGCCGAGGCCGGGCACGGGGACGGCCTGGAGGTCGAGCTGGTCACCTCCGACATCAGCGCGGGCGTGGTCGCCGCCGCCGAGGTCTTCCAGGAGCAGGCCCGTGAGGCCGGGGTCACCGTCGAGCTCCGCCGCGTCAACCCCAGCGACTACTGGAACGAGGAGGAGGGCTTCCCCTACGCCTTCGGCCAGGACTTCTGGAGCGCGCGCAACTACATCACCCAGGCCGCGCAGGGCTCGGTGGTGGGAGCCCCCTACAACGAGACCATGTGGGGCGAGAACGAGGAGTGGCTCGGCCACCTGGAGGAGGCCCGCCGCACCGCGGACCCCGACGAGCGCAACGAGCTGATCCGCCGGGCGCAGCGGGTCGAGTACGAGGAGGGCGGCTACATCGTGTGGGGCTTCGTGAACCTCCTCGACGGCCACAGCACCGCCGTGCACGGCCTGGAGCCCGCCGTCTCCGGCCACCCGCTGGGCTCGTACGCGTTCCACCGGGCCTGGCTGGAGCAGTAGCGGCTCCCCGGACCCGACCGACCGCTACCGAAAGCTCACCATGACCCGACTCATCGTCGTCCGCCTCCTCTTCGGCGCGCTGACGCTCTGGGCGGTGTCCCTCGTGGTCTTCGCGGCCACGCAGGCACTGCCCGGCGACGCCGCCCAGATGATCCTGGGCCGTGACGCCACGCCCGAGCGCGTGGAGGCCCTCCGCGACCAGCTCGACCTGCACGAGCCGGTGGCCGTGCAGTACCTCAACTGGCTCCAGGGGATCGTCCAGGGGGACCTGGGCACCTCCTACTCCAACCGGACCGAGGTCACCGAGGTCCTCTCCGGGCCGGTCCTGAGCTCGCTGACCCTGATGGGGCTGGCGGCCCTCGCCGCCACCCCCGTCGCCCTCCTCGTGGGCGCGGTCAGCGCGCTGCGGCGGGACCGCGCCTTCGACCACGCCTCGTCCATGGGGACGCTGGTCGTGGCGTCCATCCCCGAGTTCGTGGTCGGCATCCTGCTGATCCTCATGCTGGGGCCCGGCGGACTCGGCTGGTTCCCGTCCGTGTACTCCCGCGAGGGCGGCCCCGACCAGTGGGTGCTGCCGGTGCTGACACTCGCCTTCGCGGTGGCCCCGCCCATCGTCCGCATGATGCGGGCCACGATGATCGAGGTCCTGGAGAGCGAGTACGTCCAGCAGGCCCGGCTCAAGGGCGTGGACGAGCGCGCGGTCCTGTGGCGGCACGCCGCGCCCAACGCCATCGGGCCGGTGGCCCAGGTGGTCGCCCTCCAGCTCGCCTGGCTGGCGGGCGGCGTGGTGGCCGTCGAGTTCCTGTTCAACTTCCCCGGTGTCGGCAAGATCCTCATGGACGCGATCGAGAACCGCGACGTGCCCCTGGTCCAGGCCGTGGTCCTGCTCATCGCCGGCATCTACATCCTCGTCAACCTGATCGCGGACGTGATCGGGCTGGCGGCCAACCCGAAGGTGAGGGTGGCGAACCGATGAGCGCTCCCGTGAACGCGGGCGTGGAGCCCGTGACCGTGGTGCCGCGGGGACGCGGCGCCGGCCTGTTCCGGACGGCCTGGGGGTTCGGCCGGACGAAGGTCGGCGCCGCCCTGACCGGCCTGATCGTCCTGATCGCGGTGGTGGGGCCCTTCGTGGCCCCGTACACACCCACCGAGTTCGTGGCCAGACCGTTCGAGACCGGGGTGGACGGCACGCTGTTCGGCGGTGACAACCGCGGCCGCGACGTGCTGACCCGCTTCCTGTGGGGCGGCTGGACGCTGCTGCTCCTCGCGGGCGCCTCCGCGGCGATCGGCGTGGCGGCGGGGACGGTCGTCGGCGTGGTCGCCGGGTACCGGCGCGGCTGGCTCGACGACGTCCTCATGCGCGTTGGCGACGTGCTGCTCGCCTTCCCCCAGCTGATCGCCGCGCTGCTGGTGATGTCGATCGTGGGCCCGAAGGTGTGGCTGATCGTGGCCGTCATCGCGGTGTCGCACATGCCCCGCGTGGCCCGGGTGATCCGCGAGGCGACGCGCAAGGTCGTCGAGCAGGACTACGTGAAGGCGGCCGAGGCCGTCGGCCTTCCGCGCTGGCGGATCATGGCGGTGGAGATCCTGCCGAACGTGACGAGCCCGCTGCTGGTCGAGCTCGGCCTGCGGCTGACCTACTCCATCGGGGTGGTCGCCGTGCTCGGCTTCCTCGGCATGGGGCTCCAGCCGCCGACGGCGGACTGGGGACTGATGATCAACGAGAACCGGCAGGGCATGGCCGTGCAGCCGTGGGCGGTGGCGCTGCCCGTGGCGGCGATCGCCGTCCTGACGATCGGCGCCAACCTGATCACCGACGGACTGTCCCGTGCGGCGATCGGCATCGACCGAGGGGTGGAGAAGTGACGCGGGACGCCGGACGGGAAGCGGACTCCGGAGGCGGCCGGGACACCGGGGCCGCCGTGCTGTCGGTGGAGGGCCTGACCGTGATCGGCCGCCCCTCGGACGTGGAGATCATCAGCGGCGTCTCGATCACGGTGGCGCGGGGCACGATCCTCGGCCTGGTCGGCGAGTCCGGCTCCGGGAAGACCACCCTGGGCCTGTCGCTGCTGGCGCACTGCAAGCGCGCGACGGAGATCTCCGCGGGACGCGTGGAGGTGGCCGGGAAGGACCTGGCCTCGCTCTCCGAGCGGGGCGTGCGCGAACTGCGCGGACGGGCGGTGGCCTACATCCCCCAGTCGCCCGCCTCGGCGCTCAACCCGGCCCTGCGCCTGCGCACCCAGCTGCGCGAGGCCCTGCACGACGCCTCCCTGTCGGCGGCCGACGCCCAGGCCCGGGTGCGCGAGGTCCTGGGCGAGGTCGCGCTCCCCGACGACGACGGGTTCCTGGCCCGCTACCCCCACCAGCTGTCCGGCGGACAGCAGCAGAGGGTGGCGATCGCGATGGCGTTCGTCGGCCGCCCGGACGTGATCGTGCTGGACGAGCCGACCACCGGCCTGGACGTGACCACGCAGGCGCACGTCCTGGAGACCATCCGCCGGATGACCCGCGACTACGGCACGGCGGGGGTCTACATCAGCCACGACATGGCGGTGGTCGCCGACCTGGCCGACGAGATCGCGGTGATGTACCGGGGCGAGGTCGTCGAGCGGGGGCGCACGGACCGGGTGCTCGCGGACCCGCGCCACTCCTACACCAGGCGCCTGCTGACGGCCGTGCCGCTGCTGCGGACCACGGGCCACGAGGAGGGCGGCGAGCCGGAGGGCGAGCCGCTGCTGAGGGTCGCGGGGCTCGACGCGGGCTACGGGCGCACGAGGGTCCTCGACGGGATCGACGTGTCGGTCCACCGGGGCGAGTGCGTGGCCCTGCTGGGCGAGTCGGGGTCGGGCAAGACGACCCTGTCCCGCTCGGTCGCGGGCCTGCACCGCCAGTACACCGGTGAGGTGGTGTTCGACGGGAGCCCGCTGGCCGCCGGGAGCTACCGGCGCACGGCCGAGCAGAGGCGCCGGGTGCAGTACGTGTTCCAGAACCCCTACGAGGCGCTGAACCCGCGCAGGCGGGTACGCGACCAGATCCTGGGTCCCTACCGCCACCTGGTGGGCAGGCCCCGGGACCCCGGGGCGGTGGTGGCCGAGGCCCTGGAGCGCGCCGCCCTGTCCGCCTCCTACGCCGACCGCTACCCGGAGCAGCTCAGCGGCGGCGAGCGGCAGCGGGTGTGCATCGCCCGCGCGGTGGCCACCCGACCCGACCTGCTGATCTGCGACGAGATCACGTCGGCGCTGGACGTGTCGGTGCAGGCGGAGATCGTGAAACTGCTGCGCGGGCTCCAGGACGAGGGGATGGCACTGCTGTTCGTCACCCACAACATCGCCCTGGTGTCCAACATCGCGCAGAGGGTGGCCGTGCTCCACCGGGGCGTGATCGTGGAACAGGGACCGGTGGGCCGGGTGATGTCGGCCCCGGAGCACGAGTACACCCGGGCGCTGATCGCGGACACCCCGGACTTCGAGCTGTCCTTCGCGGGGACCCCCGAGCGGCTGGGCATGGCCGCGCAGGACCGGCCCGTCACCGGGGCGTAGCCGGCTGCGGCCGGCCGTGCGCCCGCGGGGGGACGCCCCCCGCGGGCGCACGGCCGGGGCGGGGGCGTGCCCCGTCAGGCTCCGACCGCCGGTTGGCGCCTGCGCTCGGCGGTCGTGCCGACCAGGACGAGCAGGCCCAGGGACGCGGTCCCGAACAGGACCGCGCCCATCGGCACGGCGGTGCTCTCGTCCAGTCCGACGAGGGGCGCGGCTCCGGCGCCGATGAGCATCGGCAGCGCGCCGAGCAGCGCGCCCGCGCTTCCGGCCCTTCCCTCCTGCCCCTCCATCGCCAGGGCGAAGGAGCTGGTCAGGATCATGCCCATGCACGTCATGTAGACGAAGATCGGCACCACCAGCGCGGCCAGCGGGCCGCCGAGCAGTGTGGCGGCCAGCAGCACGCCGGTGGCCACGACCGCGGTGACCACGGCGAACCGCAGCAGTGCCGGCTCGGTCACCCGTTCCCCGAGGCGCCCCACCACCGCGCTGCCCAGGATGATGGCGATCCCGTTGACGCCGAACAGGACGCCGAACGCCTGCGGTGAGACCCCGTGGAGGTCCTGGTAGACGAACGGCGTCCCGGCGACGTAGGCGAAGCTGCCGCCGTGGAGCAGGCCCACGATCAGCGCGTACCCCATGAAGGCGCGGTCCCGCAGGAGCGCGGCCATGGTGCGCAGGGAGCCGCCGGGCGAGCTGGGGACGCGGCGTTCCGGGGGCAGCGTCTCGGGGAGCCCGAGCATGACGACCAGGACGATCACGACGCCGAGCAGGGCGAGGAACAGGAAGACCGTCTCCCAGGTCGCGAAGGGCAGTGCGAGGACGGCTCCCCCGGCGACCGGCGCGACCATGGGGGCGACGGCGGTGACGGCCATCAGCAGCGCGAAGAACCTCGTCAGCGCGGAGCCGTCGAACACGTCGCGCACGACGGCCCGGGAGAGGACGGTGCCGGCCGAGGCGGTGAACCCCTGGAGGAAGCGGCCCGCCACCAGTGTCGTGATGTCGGGCGCCGCGGCGCACAGCAGCGAGGCCAGGACGAAGAGCAGCAGCGACACGGCGAGGGGGCCGCGACGCCCCCGTGCGTCGCTGACCGGGCCGACGACCACCTGGCCGACCGCGAGCCCGATCAGGCAGCTGGTGAGGCTGAGCTGGACCTGGGAGGCCCCGGCGTCGAGGTCGGCGGCGATCTGCGGGAATCCCGGGAGGTACATGTCGATGTTGAGGGGACCGAGCACCGACAGGAGGCCGAGGAGGAGGGCCAGGCCCAGGCGTGCGCGTCCGGTCGGGTTGTGCCGCATCGTGGCTCTCTCGGGGTCGTGGCGGGGGCGCGCGGGACTTCCGGCGCCGACGCGCCGGAACGGGGCCGCGGGGGCGGGGTGCGGCGCGGAGTGCGTCGGGGCGGGCGGGGACGGTGCTTCCCGGGCCTGGAGGGGCGCCGGCTAGAAGAGCACCGACATGACCTCTCCCACCTGGCGGAATCCGACCCGCTGGTAGGTGGCGCGTGCGGGGGCGTTGAAGTCGTTGACGTAGAGGGTCACGCGGGGGGCGATCTCGGCGAGCGCGTGCTCGACCACCGCCGCCATCCCCGCCGAGGAGTGCCCCCGGCCCCGGAGCTCCGGGTGCACCCACACGCCCTGCACCTGGCAGGCGTGGCGGGTGACCGCGCCGACCTCCGCCTTGAACACGACCCTGCCGTCCTCGATCCTGGCGAACGCCCGGCCGGTGCGCACCAGCTCCTCCACCCGCGCCCGGTAGAGCGCGCCGCCGTCACCGGAGTCCGGCGGGACGCCGACCTCCTCGGTGAACATGGCCACGCAGGCGGGCACCAGGGTGTTGAGCTCGGAGAGGCGGACCCGGCGCACGAGCGGGTCGGCGGGCACGGCGGGGGGACCGTCGATCTCCAGGACGGGCTGGCTGGCGCGGATGGCCCGGGCGGGCCCCCACACGGGGGCGACCTGCTCCCAGAAGTCGCTGACCGCCGCGACGGGGCCGACGATGGACGAGCACCGGCGGCCCCGCCAGCGGGCGTGGTCGGCGAAGCTGCGGATCGCGGCCGGTCCGGCGTTGACCGGGACCAGGTTGGCCCCGGAGTAGCACATCGCGGTCAGGCGGCCCCGCTCGACGTGCCCCCACACCTCGGCGCCGTGGGCACTGGCGGCGAGACCGGTGGCCATCAGGCGCGAGGCGACGAAGACGTTGCCCACGGGGTCGGCGTCCAGGAGCGCGCGGACAGCCTCCCGGTCCCGTTCTCCGAGGATCCGTACCGGCGAGGTCCGCAGCATCGCATCTCCCCCCTCTGCCCGGGCCCTCCGGGCTCCGGGACGACTGGCCGAGCCTGTTCGCGCCGGTTCCAGCCTATTGGACCGGTTACTCGGATGACCCGGGCTTCCCGGGACTTTCCATGCCGACCGGGCCGAGGCGCTCCACCATCGTCTCAGGTGCGGCCCGGGAGGTGCGCGGCCGGGGCTCGGGACGCCCCTCGCAGACGACGTCGGCGCCCTCGCCCCCGTCCCTGACGGGGACCTCCCCGTCGCGCAGGTAGGCGGTGACGAGCTCGTCCACGCACGTGTTCCCGGTGAGGGAGACACCGTGGGTCAGCCCTCCCTCCTCGATCACGAGGCTGGCCCCGGGGAGCCGGTTCCGCAGGGCGTAGGCGCCCTCGACGGGGGTGGCCCCGTCCCGGGTGGCGTGCACGACGAGCACGTCACCGTCGTAGGCGGGGTGCTCGCCGCGGCCGTCGCCCACCTGGAACCAGTCGTCGGAGTCGCCGTCCCAGGTGGCGCACGGAGCGTTGTACCACATGTTGTGCCAGCCCATGAAGGGCGCCTCCGCGTGGAGCCTCTCGGCGTCCGCGCGCCAGGTGGACCAGTCCTCGGGCCACCGGGCGTCCGTGCACTGGACCGCGAGGTAGCCGCCGTAGCCGCGGTCGGACCCGGCGTCGTCCCCGTAGTCCTCGTGCAGGGAGAGCAGCGGGGCGTCGTCCCCGTCGTTGATCCGGGCGGCGAGCGCCTCGGCGACCCGCGGCCAGGTGCCGCCGCTGTACGCGACGACGATGACGGCGCCCTCCAGTTCGGTGGGGCCCACGGTGCCGGCCGCCGGCGTCGCGGCCAGCTCCGCGCGCAGGGAGTAGTACGCCTCGGAGACCGTGTCGCCGTCGGCGCCGAGGCCGTAGGCGGCGTCGTTGCGGGCCACCCAGTCGAAGAAGTCGTCCGCCGACCTGTCCAGGGCCCGGCTCTGCTCGATGTTGCTCTCGTACCAGGGGTTGTCCGGGTTGACGACGCTGTCCAGGACCAGGGCGCGGACCCGGTCGGGGTAGAGCGAGGAGTAGACCGTGCCGAGGTAGCTGCCGTAGGAGTAGCCGAGGTAGTCGATGGTCTCCTCGCCGAGCGCGGCCCGGATGGCGTCCATGTCGTGCGCGGTGTCCTCGGTGCGGACGTGGTCGAGGAGGCGGCCGGTGTTGGCCCCGCACGCCTCGGCGTAGTCCTCGGCTCCGGCCCGCAGTGCGGCCTCGGCGTCCGCGTCCGACGGGACGGTGTCGCGGCGGACGGGCGCGAAGAAGGCGGGGTCGCAGGTGATGGAGGGGGTGGACGCCCCGACGCCGCGCGGGTCGAAGGAGACGACGTCGTAGGTCTCGCGCAGCTCCGCGGGCATGCGGCGGTGGGTGTGGGCGGCCCACATGCGCCCGGCGCTTCCGGGGCCGCCGGGGTTGACCAGCATCGTGCGCTCGGCCCGGCCGGTGGCGGGGACCCGGGACAGGGCGAGTTCCACGGTGTCCCCGAGGCCGTGGATCCGCGCGCCGCCGTCGGTGCGGGCCAGGGGAACGGTGAGCGTCGCGCACTCCAGGGTCTCTTCCCCGACGGGTGCGATGTCCTCACAGGGGGCCCACACCAGTCCCCCGGTGTCGGCGGGAGCGGCTCCGGCCGCCGTACCGGTCTGCTCCGCCTGCGCGGGGACCCCCGCGGCGAGGGAGGCCAGGAGCGCTCCGGCGGAGACCGCGGCCAGGGTTCGTGCTCGCACTCGTCCACTCCCTCACACTGTGTGTTCGACCTCATGCATTGTCACTGTTGCGCGACGTGACGGAGGGAAGCGACACGGACCCCAGGGAGGTATACCCCGGTAACATGTGCCCTGCCTGGATCAGACGTGGACAAAGGGGCACAATGCGGCTGGATCGTGTCGATGAGCGGATCATCGCGATTCTCGGCGCGGACGCGCGGATGAGCTTCGCCGAGATCGGCGGCCACGTCGGACTGAGCCCCTCGGCCGTCAAGCGGCGCGTGGACCGGCTGGTGGACTCCGGCGCCGTGCGAGGGTTCACCGTCGTCGTCGAGCCGCAGGCCGTCGGGTGGACCACCGAGGCGTTCATCGAGCTGTACTGCCGCGCCCGCACCTCTCCCGGCGAGATCCGCTCCGGGCTCGCGGGCTACGCCGAGATCACCTCGGCGTGCACGGTCACCGGCGAGGCCGACGCCATCGTGCAGGTGCGCGCACGCGACACGCACCACCTGGAGGAGGTCATCGAGCGCCTGGGCGCCGAACCCTTCGTGGTGCGGACCAAGAGCACACTGGTCCTGTCCCGGCTCGTGGACCAGCCGATCCTCGCCGGGACCGCCGACCTGCCCTGAGCTCCGGGCCCGGCGACCGGCGGACCGGACGCCCCGGGGAGCCCGGAGCCGCACCCCCGCGGGAGCGGGTCCCGGGCAGCCGCCGCGCACGCGGCCTGGGGCGCCCGCCCCGGAAAGCCGCGGCGTTCGCCCGCCGGCACGGAAACTCCCGGGTCCCTCCGTTCGTTGGAGGGAGTGGCGCCCCCTGATCCCGGGCGCCAGCGGGGCCGTCCGCCGCGAGGCGGGCGGCCCCTTCCCCGTCCGGCCCGGGCAGGGGTTCCGGGCCCGGCCGGAACCGTTGCCGGTGTGCCGCCAGGGGCACCGCCCTGGACGGTCCCGTCCTTGTGGCCGATCCCGGCGCCCGGCCCCGCCACGGATACGCGATCACGGCGGAGGGGGAGGACAGCGACCCCTCCGGTCACCGCGTCAGCCCAGGACCCCCGCGATCACCGTCGCGGTCTCGGCGATCAGCGCGTTGTCGAACTCGTCGTCCTCCTCGTACCGCATGGACATGATCGCGATGACCACGGGGTCGCCGCCCGGGGGACGGACGACGGCGATGTCGTTGCGCGTCCCGTAGCTCCCGCTGCCCGTCTTGTCACCGACCTCCCAGTCCCCGGGGAGGCCCGCGCGGATCACCTCGTCGCCGGTCGTGTTGTCGCGCAGCATGCCGTTGAGCACGGCGCGCCGGTCCTCGGGAAGGGCGTCGCCGAGCGTGAACTCCTCCAGGCTCGCGGCCATGGCGCGCGGCGTGCTCGTGTCCCGGGTGTCCCCGGGGGCCGTCCGGCTGAGGTCGGGCTCGATCCGGTCGGCCTCGATCACGTCGTCGCCGATCTCCTCCATGGCCTCCTCGAACCCGTCCGGGCCCCCCAGCTCCTCGAGGAGGAGGTTGGCCGCGGTGTTGTCGCTGTAGCGGACCGCGGCGTCGGCCACCTCCAGCAGGGTCATCCCGGTGTCCACGTGCGCCCCGGTGATCGGCGTGTGGCCGACCAGGTCGTCGGCGGTGTAGGAGACGACCTCCTCCATCTCCTCCAGCGTGTTCCGCCGCAGCACCGCGCCCGCGGAGAGGGCCTTGTGGGTGGAGCAGTAGGCGAAGCGCTCGTCCGCCCGGTGGGCGATCTCCTCGCCGGTGCCCGTGTCCACCGCGTAGACGCCGAGCCGCGCGTCGAACCGCTCCTCCAGCCGCTCGAACTCCCGGAACAGCTCCGGCGCCGCTTCCGGGGCGGCCGACTGCTCCCGGGCGGGCTCCTGCCGGGGTTCCGTCCCGGAGGCCGCGCAGGCGGTGACGGAGGTGAGGGCCAGCGCGGCCAGGGCCGCGCCTCCGGCGCGCAGGGTCGGTGAGGGGGTCATGGTCGTGTTCAGCTCCTGTTCGGGGGGTGCGCGGCCCGGCTGCCCGGCCCGCGCGGGCCGCCCCGGCGGGCGGCCCCACGCCAGAAGTCTGGCCACCGATCCCGATGCCGTCCAAGACGGAAACCGCCGCTCCCATGCACGAACGGCATGATGCGTGCTCGGCCCCGCCGCCCGGGACCGGAGCGGTCGCGGGGGCGGGGCACGGCCGGGCTCAGTCCTCCGGGAGCTCCACGGGGGCGAGTGCGTCGAACAGGTCGCCCGGCCCGGGGTTGGACGCGTCGGCGCCGCCGCCGAAGTGGTGCGCCACGCCCCACACCGCGTTGAGCGCGGTCTGCACCGCGCCCTCCGCCCAGCCCGCCGTCCAGGAGATGTCGTCCCCCGCCAGGAAGAGGCCCCGGTGGCGCTCCGCCAGGCCCTCCTGGTGGAAGTGCGTGAACAGGCGGCGCTGGTAGCGGTAGTGGCCCGGCAGGTTCGCCTTGAACGCGCCCATGAAGTAGGGCTCGTCCTCCCACGACACGGTGACCGGGTCACCGGTGATGTGCGAGCGTACGTCCACCCCGGGGTAGATCTTGGACAGCGAGGAGAGCATGACCTCCAGGCGCTCGCCGGCCGACAGCGGCAGCCACTTGAGCGAGTCGTCGCACCAGGTGTACGACAGGCAGATCGCCGCGGGGCCGTCCGGGTCGGAGCCCTCCAGGAGGTAGGTCCCCCGGGTCATGCGGTCGGTGAGCGTCATGCTCATGGTGTCGCGGCCCGTCTCGGGGTCCTTGTCGCGCCAGAAGGCGCGGTCCACGGGGACGAACAGCTTCGAGGACTCCATGTAGTGGGTGCGCTCGATCGCCGTCCAGTGGTCGATCGGCAGCAGGTCGTCGTCGCAGTCGATCTTGGACAGCAGCATCCAGCTCTGCGCGGTGAACACGGCCGCCGGGTAGGTGCGGACGGAACCCGACGCGTCGGTGACCGTGATGTTCCCCGACGGCGAGCCCTTCGCCGCGGTGCGGCGCAGGGCGGTGACGGCCGGGCGCGGACCACTCCCGTGCAGCGACTCCAGCGTGGTGCCCTGCGCCCAGTGGACGAGCTTGTCCGGGGCGTCCTCCCAGAGCCGCCGGGGAAGCTGCTGGACACCGCCGCGGATGCCCATGTGGTCGTCGTCCGCGCCCGTGTAGGTGACCCGGAGGATCTCCAGGATGGAGTTGGGGAAGTCCGTGTCCCAGCCGCCCGTGCCGAACCCCACCTGCCCGAAGATCTCGCGGTGGCGGAAGGACGCGAACGCCGGTGACCCACAGAGGAAACCGTAGAAGGTCTGGTTGTCCAGCCCCCGGACGAGATCGTTCCAGATCTCCTTCTGGGTCGCGGTGTCGCGTTCGCGGATCGCGCGCTGCATGCGGCTGTGCTGTGCGCCCTCCTCCAGCGTCCGCTCCCAGGCGCGGGCCACCTCGCGGTAGACCTCGGGCAGGTCGGCGAGGGTCGTGGCGTAGTGGGACTCGCCCTTGAGGTCGACCACGGTGCTCGGGGTGGCCGGGGAGAGCGGGTTGGGGAAGGGGGTCGTCTCCAGGCCGACCCGGTCCACGTAGTGGAGGAAGGCGGTGGAGGAGGGCGGGAAGCGCATCGCGCCCATCTCGGCGACCACGTCGTCGGGGCAGCCGGGGAGCTTCTCGGTGCGCAGGCGTCCGCCGATCCGGTCCGCCTCGTACACGACCGGGCGCAGCCCCATCTTCATCAGCTCGTAGGCCGCCACGATCCCGGAGAGTCCGCCGCCGATGACGGCGACCTCGGTCCCGTGGTGCTGCGGGGGGACCTGCCCGAGCCCGGCCGGGTGCTCCAGGTAGGAGTCGTAGGCGAACGGGAAGTCCGGCCCGCACATGTTCAGCGGCGGCGTGCCGGGCGTGGACGGGGTGCCTGCGGCGGTGGGCACTGCGGACGTCATGGAGCCCCTCCTTCGGGTGGTCGGTGATCGGGCTGCGGGGGGCGGGGCGGCGGTCCGGGCGGCCGGGCGCCCCGGACGGCGGCCCCTGCCGCGGTCGGCACGGCCGGCGCCGGGGACGCGTGCGCCCCGGGGAGCGGGTCAGGCGGTGAGCGCCCGGTAGAGGTCGGGCCGGCGGTCGTCCAGGTAGGAGTGCTCCCGGCGTGCGGCGGCGACGGCGTCCGGCGCGACGTCGCCGACCAGGAGCTCCTCGCCCGGTCCGGCACGCAGCGTCTCGGTCCCGTCCGGCCCGATGAGCGCGCTCAGGCCCGCGTAGGACAGGTCGCCCTCGGTGTCGCAGCGGTTCACGTAGGCCACATGGAGCTGGTTCTCCAGGGCGCGCACGGGCACCACCCGGGTGGGGACCTCCGTGAAGGGGAGCATCAGTGCGGTCGGCACGACGAGGAGCTCGGTGCCCGCGAGGGAGTGTGCGCGCACGGCCTCGGGGAACTCCACGTCGTAGCAGATCAGGAGGCCGACGCGGAACCCGTCGAGGTCGGCCTGGACGACCGGGTCGGCCCCCGGGGAGAACGCGTCCCGGTCCAGGTCGCCGAACAGGTGGGCCTTGCGGTAGGCGGCCAGGCGCGCACCGGTGCCGTCCACGAGCTGGACGGTGTTGTACACGGCGCCGTCCGCGCGCTCGGGGAATCCGTAGACGAGGGCGACGCCGGTGTCGGCGGCGATCGCCGCGACGGCGTCCGCGAGGGGCCCGTCCGCGGGTTCGGCCATCCGGGCCACCGTCCCGGCTCCGAGGGCGTAGCCGGTGAGCGACATCTCGGGGCCGACGAGCAGGCGGGCCCCGGCCTCGGCGGCCTGTGCGGCGCGGCCGGCGAGCCGGCCGAGCGCGTCGGCGACGTCGCCGCTGCGACCGGCCCCCTGGTCCAGGGCCACACGCAGTGGTCCGCGCGTCATGGGCCGCCTCCCCCTCGGTCGTTCTCGGGCCGCGTCCACTCTAGGCGGGAGATCGTGTCGGAACGGTGCGCCGGAGCAGTGGAAACGTGCGTCTTTCCCCCGTGACTCCGCTCTTCCTTGCGTGTTGGGGCGCGTTCGTGCGCGCATCGCCGCGTGGGCCCGTCCCGGCGGCGGACACGGCGCCGGGGCCGGGGAGGGTCCCCGGCCCCGGCGCGGGCGTGCGGTGCGGCCTTCCCGCCCGGCCTAGACCCCGGACGCGGGCACGCGCTCCAGTGCGGAGCGGCGCATGCCGTAGCCGAAGTAGACGGCCAGTCCAACGACGAGCCAGGCCCCGAAGGCCGCCCACACGCTCGGCGACATGCTGAACATGAGGTAGGCGCAGGCGAGCACCCCCAGGACCGGCGTGACGGGGGCGCCGGGCACGCGGAAGGCGCGCGGGAGGTCGGGGCGGGTGCGCCGGAGCACCAGCACGGCCACATTGACCAGGGCGAACGCGAAGAGGGTGCCGATGGAGGTGGCGTCCGCGAGCGGCCCCAGGGGGACCAGCGCGGCGAGGAGCGCGATGAACACGGAGGTGATGACCGTGTTCGCGCGCGGGGTGCCCTTGGCGTCCACGGTGGAGAACGCCTTGGGGATGAGCCCGTCGCGGGACATCGCGTAGAGGATGCGGGTCTGGCTGTAGAGCACCACCAGCACCACGCTCGCCAGGGCGAGGACCGCTCCGGCCGCGAAGACGACCGCCCACACCGGGGTGCCCGTGACCAGGGTGAGGATCCCCGCGAGGGACGTCTCGCCGTCCACGAAGCCGGTCCAGTCGAGCGCGCCGACGGCGGCGAAGGCGACCAGGCAGTAGATGGCGGTCACCAGGACCATCGAGAACATGATCGCGCGGGGCAGGTCGCGCTGGGGGTTCTTCGCCTCCTCGCTCGCGGTGGAGACGGAGTCGAAGCCGATGTAGGAGAAGAACAGGGTGGCGCCCGCGGCGCTGACCCCGGCCATGCCCATCGGCATGAACGGGGCGAAGTTGCCGTCCTGGACGGCGGTGATCGCGATCGCGACGAACATGACCAGGATGGCGACCTTGACGGCGACCATGACCGCGTTGACCCGGCTGCTCTCGCGCACCCCCGCGAGCAGGGCGAACATGGACAGCAGGACCACGATCGCGGCGGGCAGGTTGACCACGCCGCCCTCCAGCGGCCCGGCGAGCACCGCCCCCGGCAGGGACAGGCCGGTGGTGAGGTGGAGGAGCTCGTCGATGTACTGCCCCCAGCCGACGCCGACGGCGGCGACGGACACGCCGTAGGTGAGCATGAGGCACCAGCCGCACACCCACGCCATGAACTCGCCGATGGTGGCGTAGCTGTAGGAGTAGGCGGAGCCGGAGGCGGGGATCATCCCGGCCATCTCGGCGTAGGCGAGCGCGGAGAACAGCGCGGTGACGCCGGCGAGCACGAAGGCGAGGACGACGGCGGGACCGGCCACGGGGACGGCCTCGCCCAGCACGACGAAGATGCCCGTGCCGAGGGTGGCGCCGATGCCGATCATGGAGAGCTGCCAGAAGCCCATGTGCCGCTGGAGGCCGGTGCCGTCGCTGGTCTCGGCGACGAGCTTCTCGACCGGCTTGCGCCGGGTCAGCCGCTCCCTCAGTGCGGGCACGCCGACGGGCGCCGCCGCGTCCGCCGGGGTCTTCTGGTCGACCACGTGACTACTCCTCGTTGCTGTGGGCGGGCACACCTGTCCCCCGGGAAGGGATGTGGGAGGTGAAGGGGCGTTTCGTGCCGGAATCAGCCCGAAAACGCCCTCAGTAACCGTAGCTGCGTTACCCAGGTAACATGACCCACATTCGTTGCGTCTGTCCCCGGGAAGCGGCGCATCCTTGCGCTTCCGCGCAAGAAAACGCGGGCGGGTGTGAGCGATGGCACACGCGCGCACTCCGCGCGGCGGGGCTCCCGCCGCGTGCCGCCGCCCGGGTCCGGACACGCGAACGGCCGCGCCGCACCCCAGGGGGTGCGGCGCGGCCGTCGTCGGAAGATCCGGGTCAGCCCGCCACGGCGACGGTCGGCCGGCCGGACTCGGCCCCGGCCTCGCCCATCTCCTCGGCGATGCGCATGGCCTCCTCGATGAGGGTCTCCACGATCTGGGACTCGGGCACGGTCTTGATGACCTCGCCCTTGACGAAGATCTGGCCCTTGCCGTTGCCGGAGGCCACGCCCAGGTCGGCCTCGCGGGCCTCGCCGGGCCCGTTGACGACGCAGCCCATGACGGCCACGCGCAGCGGCACCTCCATGCCCTCCAGGCCGGCGGTGACCTCCTCCGCGAGCGTGTAGACGTCCACCTGGGCCCGGCCGCAGCTCGGGCAGGAGACGATCTCCAGGCCGCGCTCGCGCAGCCCCAGCGACTCCAGGATCTGGGCGCCGACCTTGACCTCCTCGGCGGGAGGCGCGGAGAGGGACACGCGGATGGTGTCGCCGATGCCCTCGGACAGCAGCGCCCCGAAGGCGACCGCGGACTTGATGGTGCCCTGGAACGCGGGGCCGGCCTCGGTGACGCCCAGGTGCAGCGGGTAGTCGCAGGCGGAGGCCAGCTGGCGGTAGGCGTTGACCATGACCACGGGGTCGTTGTGCTTGACCGAGATCTTGATGTCGCGGAAGCCGTGCTCCTCGAAGAGGGAGCACTCCCACAGCGCCGACTCGACGAGGGCCTCCGGGGTGGCCTTGCCGTACTTCTGGAGCAGGCGCTTGTCCAGCGAACCGGCGTTGACGCCGATGCGGATCGGGGTGCCCGCCTCGTTGGCGGCCCGCGCGATCTCGGCGACCTTGTCGTCGAACTTCTTGATGTTGCCCGGGTTCACGCGCACGGCGGCGCAGCCGGCGTCGATCGCCTGGAACACGTACTTGGGCTGGAAGTGGATGTCGGCGATCACCGGGATCTGCGACTTCTTCGCGATGATCGGGAGCGCGTCGGCGTCGTCGTTGGTGGGCACGGCCACGCGGACGATCTGGCAGCCGGAGGCGGTGAGCTCCGCGATCTGCTGGAGCGTCGCGTTGATGTCGGAGGTACGGGTGGTCGTCATCGACTGGACGGACACCGGGGCGTCCCCGCCGACAGGGACGTTTCCGACCATGATCTGCCGCGTCTTGCGCCGGGTCGCCAGCGGGCGCGGCGGGGTGGCGGGAATACCGAGATCGACGGTCACGCTTGATTCACCTCGTCTGCCGCCGGAGGGGGGCGGCACTTGATTCGTCGGTTATCGGGAAAGGGCGTCCGGCGAGCGCGCGGCGCCGC
Source organism: Nocardiopsis tropica (assembly GCF_042660575.1). Classification (NCBI taxonomy): domain Bacteria; kingdom Bacillati; phylum Actinomycetota; class Actinomycetes; order Streptosporangiales; family Nocardiopsidaceae; genus Nocardiopsis; species Nocardiopsis tropica. The sequence continues at coordinate 252,625 of NZ_JBHSUF010000010.1, read as the reverse complement.
GTCCGGGGTCACCTCGCGCGGCTGCCTCCGCTGCACCGTCGTTCCCGGATCGCGATCTCCAGGTTACCCGCCCGTGGAAGGGCGCCCCTCGCGAAGCGCGGAACCGGTGCGCCAGCTGAAGATTACCGGCCTCCGGGGGTGGTCGGCGTCACGCCGGAACCGCCCCGCGACCGGGGTGGACGGCCGGTGTCGGCCGGCCGTCCGCCCGCCGTCGCGCAGGTGTGCGTCAGCCGAAGAGTCTGACCGGGTTGAACAGGTCGGCGACGAGCAGGACCACGCTGAACACGAGGAAGCACGCCACCACGACGTAGGCGACCGGTGTCAGCATCGCCACGTCCACCGGGGCGGGCTCGGGTCGTCGGAACAGCTTGGCCCAGCCGCGCTTGAGCCACTCCCAGAGGGCGCCGGCCATGTGGCCGCCGTCCAGCGGCAGGATCGGGAGCATGTTGAAGGCGAACAGGAACAGGTTCACACCGGCCAGGATCTGGAGCATGATCGCCGCGGTGTCCGCGACGGGCAGGCCCTGGGCCATGATCTCGCCGCCGATGCGGGAGATGCCGACGATGCCCACCGGGGAGTCCTGGTTGCGCTCCTCCCCGAGGAACGCGGCGGCGAACACCTCCGGGACCTTGCTGGGCAGGGAGATGAGCGCCTCGCCCACGCCGACCATCATGGTGCCCATCTCGGCGGCGGACTCGCCGACGGTGAGCGGGGCGCGCTCCTGGGCGAAGACGATGCCGAGGAAGCCCACGGTCTCGGTCTGGTAGACCCGGTAGCCGTCCGCGTCGTACACGGGCTCGCCGTCGGCGTCGGTCTCGTAGAGGATCTCGCCCTCGGCGTCGCGGGCCGGGAGCTCGTTCTCGACGACGTCGACGTCGAGCGGGACGCGCTCGCCGTCGCGCTCGACCACGACCTCGGTGCTGCCGAGGGACTCGCGGATCTGCCGGTTGGCGGTGTTCCAGTCCGGGGTGGACTCGCCCCCGACGGAGACGATGACGTCGCCGGGCAGCATCCCGGCCTCGGCCGCCGGGGTGGGCGGCACGTCGGTGCAGTCGGTGACGGAGCTGCCGACCGGGACCATGCACTCGTTGACGAGCCCGATCTCGGTGGTGCTCCTCGGGACGCCGATGCCCATGAACAGGACCGCGAGCAGGATCGCGGCGAGGACCACGTTCATGCCGGGGCCGGCGAACATCACGATGAGCCGCTTCCACGGCGCCCGCTGGTAGAACTGCCGGTCCTGGTCCTGCGGGGAGAGTTCGACGTAGGAGGCCTCACGGGCGTCCTCGGCCATGGCGCGCCAGCGGGACAGCTTGCGCGAGCCGCCGTCCGCGCTCCGGCGCGACGGCGGGAGCATGCCGACCATGCGCACGAAGCCGCCCAGCGGCACCGCCTTGATCCCGTACTCGGTGTCGCCCCGCCGGAAGGACCACAGGGTCCTGCCGAAGCCCACCATGTACTCGGTGCACTTGATCCCGAACATCTTGGCGGTGGAGAGGTGGCCCAGCTCGTGCCAGGCGATCGAGAACAACAGCCCGAAGACGAACAGGACGATCCCGACCACGGTCATCAGGGCGACCATGCAACTCTCCTCTAGGCGGTGTCAGGCCTGGCGCGCGAGGAGCTCGCGCGCACGTGTGCGGGCCCAGGCGTCGGCGGCGTACACGTCGTCCAGGCTCAGTCCCACGCTCTGGTGCGACGCTCCCCCGGGGCGGTCCGTTCGCCGGTGCTCCGAGACTACCCGGGAGACGGTGTCCATGATGGACGGGAACGCGAGGTTTCCGCGGAGGAAGGCGTCGACGGCCTCCTCGTTGGCGGCGTTGTACACCGCGGGGGCGGTGCCTCCCGCGGCGCCGACCTCGCAGGCGAGCCTGACGGCGGGGAAGGCCTCGTGGTCCAGCGGCTCGAAGGTCCAGGTCTGGGCCCGGGTCCAGTCCATGCCGGGGGCGGCGCCCGGGACCCGGTCGGGCGCGCCGAGCCCGTAGGCGATGGGGATCATCATGCTGGGCGGGCTCGCCTTGGCGATGGTGGAGCCGTCGACGTACTCGACCATCGAGTGGACGATCGACTGCGGGTGGACGACGACGTCGATCCTGTCGAAGGGCATGTCGAACAGCAGGCTGGCCTCGATGACCTCCAGCCCCTTGTTGACCAGGGTGGCGGAGTTGACGGTGATGACCGGCCCCATGCTCCAGGTGGGGTGGTCGAGCGCCTCGGCCGGTGTGACGCCGGCCAGACCGTCGCGGTCGCGGCCCCGGAACGGGCCCCCGCTCGCGGTGACGACCAGGCGGCTGACCTCGTCGCGGCGGGCGTGCACGTGGCCCTGCGCCGGACTGGCGAGCTGCCCCTCGGGCAGGTACGGGAAGCACTGGGCGATGGCGAAGTGCTCGGAGTCGACCGGGACGATCTGGCCGGGCCTGGCGAGGTCGCGCACCAGCGGCCCGCCGATGATGAGGGACTCCTTGTTGGCCAGGGCGAGGGTGGTGCCCGCGCGCAGCGCGGCCAGGGTGGACTCCAGGCCCAGGGCGCCCGTGATGCCGTTGAGCACGACGTCGCAGGGGCTCCCGGCGAGCTCGGCCACGCCCTCGGCGCCGACCAGGACGGCGGCCCGGCTGCCGTGCTCGGCGAGGGAGCGCGAGAGGTCGGCGGCCCGCCCGGGGTCGGCGACCGCGACCAGCGGCACGTCGAGCTCGGCCGCCTGCTTGGCGAGCAGGTCGGCCCTTCCGCCGCCCGCGGCCAGGCCCACCACGCGGAAGCGGTCGGGGTTGCGCTGGACGATGTCCACGGCCTGGGTCCCGATCGAGCCCGTGGAGCCGAGGATCACTACTGTTCGCTGCTGTTCTTCTCGCACGGCTCCATTGTCCCGCACCGGGCGGGCCTCCGGAGGTGCCTGTGGACAACCCCGGACGGGCCGCGCGGGCGCCGCCCGGCGGACCCCGGAGTCACCGGGTCTTTACAACGCGTGCGGGTTGGCCTAACTTAACCCGTGAGTAAGTTACCTCACGGTTGCGTGAGGCGCCGATCACCCCCTCGGCGCCCGCGGACACCGGCCTCCCGATGGCGACACGGCGCGAGGACCCATCGGCCCTCCCCCGCCCCCCTCACCCCCGAGGTCCCCCCATGCGCCCTGTGAGAAGCGCCCCCCGTCCCGTACCGCCGGAGGACGGAGGCCCCCCGGCCCCGACCGCCGCGCGAGGACCCGCCCGCCTGCTGTCCTGCGCGATCGCGGCGGTCCTCGCCGCCGCCGTCCTCCACCCCGCGCCCGCCTCCGCCGCCGTGGGCGCCTCCGTCTCCTACGAGACGATCGTCAGCCACGACGGCACCGAGCTGAGCGCGAAGGTCATCACACCGACCGGTGTCGAGGGCCCCCACCCCCTCCTCGTGATGCCCTCCGCCTGGGGGACGCCCCAGATCATCTACGTCGGGGCGGCGGCCAGGCTCGCCATGGAGTCCGGCTACCAGGTCGTCGCCTACACCTCGCGCGGCTTCCTGGACTCCGGAGGGGAGATCGAGGTCGCCGGCCCCGACGACCGCGCCGACGCCGGCGCCGTCATCGACTGGGCCCTGGAGAACACCGAGGCCGACCCCGACCGCATCGGCATGGCCGGGATCTCCTACGGAGGCGGCATCAGCCTGCTGACCGCCGCCGAGGACGACCGGGTCAGGGCCGTGGCGTCCCTGAGCGGATGGGCCGACCTGGCCGCCTCCCTGTACCCCGGCGAGACCGTCAACAGGCAGGCGGCCGAGCTGCTCCTGCTGGCGGGCAACCTCACGGGCCGCCCCGGCGAGGACCTGTCGGAGATGGAGGAGGAGTACAGGCGCGGCAACATCCGACCCGCCCTCGACCTGGCCCCGGACCGCTCCGCCGCCACCAAGGTCGACGCGCTCAACGCCAACGGCACGGCCGTGATGATGGCGCACGCCTGGAACGACGGCATCTTCCCCGTCGGCCACGTCACCGACTTCTACGAGGAGCTGGAGGGCCCCAAGCGCCTGGTGCTCGCCCCCGGCGACCACGCCACGCAGGAGGCGTTCGGGGCGCTCGGCCTGCCCGACGAGGTGTGGGAGTCCCTCGGCGACTGGTTCGACCACCACCTCCGGGGACAGGAGAACGAGGTGGACGCCGACGGCCCCGTGCACGTCAGGCCCAACAACGGGAGCGGCGGGTGGACCTCCCACCCCGACTGGCCCTCGGTGACCGGCGGCTCCGACGAGTACTACCTGGCCGAGCCGAGCGGCGACTGGTTCCGCTGGCAGAGCAGCGGCGCCATGGGGACCGAGCCGGCCACGGGGTGGGACTACCGCTTCCGGACCGGGATCGGCACACCGGCGGAGAGCGGCACCGTCCTGCTCTCCGGCGCGCTCCAGCAGTTCTTCGACATCCCGACCGGGGTCCTGCTGCCGACGGTGGACCGCTACCGCGCGGCCGTGTGGACCAGCCCCGCCTACCCGGACGGGGTGCGCGTGGCGGGCACCCCCGAGGCGACGTTCACGTTCACCCCGACCGCGGAGGACCAGTCGGTCTTCCTCCACCTCTACGCCGTCGACGGCAACGGGGCCGGTTCGCTGATCTCCCACACCCCCCACACCCTGCGCGGCGCCGTCCCGGGCGAGCCGGTGACGGTCACCGCCGAGCTGGAACCGGTCGTCTGGGACGTCCCGGCCGGGCACCGGCTGGCGGTCGTGGTCGACAGCCGGGACGCCCGCTACACGAGCGAGAGCGCCCTCGGGGACCGGGTGGACGTGACCTCCCCCGAGGACGCCCCCACACGGGTCACGGTGCCGCTCGCCTGACCGGCGCCCGGTCGGCACCGCCCCCGCTGCGCCGACCGGGCGCCCCCGGGCCGCCTCCGGCACGGCCCCCGCGCCGGAGGCGGCCGACCGCACTTCCCCGCCCTCCGAGACACAAACTCAAAGTAGCCGTTGAGTTACCCAAAGTGTGCAAAGATCGTGGGCATGACCTCGTCCACCTCACACAAGATCCTCGCCCCCCTGGCCGCCGTCGCGGTCGCCCTGGGAGGACTGGCCCTCGTCGAGAGACTCCCCGCACCGGCCTCCGCCGTCACCCGGGCCGCCGGGACGCCGCAGCACGCCGCGCCCGCCCGCGCCAGTGGTGAGGCGACGACGCGCGTGGACGGGATCTCCCACCAGACGGCGGCCGTCACGAGCACCCAGCACCGGGCCGTGCTGGACTACTGGACCGCCGAGCGGATGGCCGCGGCCCAGCCCATCACCAGCATGCTGGAGGGAGCCCTCCTGCCGCCCGCGGCGCACCCCGCCCCGGACGGCGTCGACCACCAGGCGTCCCCGCGCGCCGACAGCCGGGGGGAGCGCTGGACCGCCGGCGGCCTGGTCACGAAGACCACCGGCAAGGTCTACCTGACCATGGACGGCCGCGACTTCACCTGTTCGGCCTCGGTCGTGGACTCCGCCAACAAGAGCACCGTGGTCACCGCGGGCCACTGCGCCAAGGACGGCAAGGGGTCGTGGGCGCGCAACTGGACCTTCGTGCCGGGCCACGACGCCGGGAAGGACCCGTACGGCAGGTTCACCGCCCGCGACATGCTCGTCGCCCCGCAGTGGTCGCGCGAGGCCGACGACAGCTACGACTTCGCCATGGTGGTGCTGAACAAGAGCGGCGGGACCGCCGTCCAGGACGAGGTCGGGTCCCAGCGGATCTCGTTCGGCTCCTGGACCGCGGACAAGGTCCGCGACGGCGTGCAGGTGTACACGTTCGGATACCCCTCGGCCTCGCCCTTCGACGGCCAGGACCTGCACTACTGCTCGGGCCGCACCAGGCCGGACACGGGCGGCACCACCGCCAACGGCGTGCGGTGCAGCATGACGCAGGGGTCCAGCGGCGGGCCCTGGTTCACGGGCTTCGACACCTCGACCGGACGGGGCACGATCTCCTCGGTGGTCAGCTTCAAGTACGCCGACGACCGCTCCACCCAGTACGGCCCCCGGCTGGGCGCGGAGGCGCGCAAGCTGTACGACCACGCCGCGGGGCTCTAGGACGTGGTCCGCGGGCGCTTGCGGTCGGCCCGGCGCCTGCGCCGATCGCCGCGAGCGGTCGCCGGGCCCTCTCCCGCGGGACGAGCGGCCAAGGTCGGCCCGGGTTGCGGCCGTCCGGGCGCGGTCGGCGCGGTGGGAGGCGGCCCGACGGCCGCCTCCCCGGCCCGGGCCGGGGAGGCGGTGGCCGCCGCTCCGGCGGGCGTACGGGAGGGGTCCGCGACCGGGCGCCGCCGACGGGGCGGCGCCCGGCCCCGCTACAGGTCGATGCCGGTGAGCACCAGGACCCGCTCGTAGGTCAGGTCCGTCATGGCGGCGCGCACGCCCTCCTTGCCCACGCCCGACTGCTTGACACCGCCGTAGGGCATCTGGTCGGCGCGGAAGGTGGGGACGTCGCCGATCACCACGCCGCCGACCTCCAGTTCCCGGTGCGCACGGAACGCGGTGGGCAGGTCGCGGGTGAACACCCCGGCCTGGAGGCCGAAGTCGCTCTCGTTGACCGCCGCGAACGCGGCGTCGGTGTCGGCCACCCGCTGGACGACCAGCACCGGTCCGAACACCTCCTGGCGCACGACCTTCGCGTCGGCGGGCGCGTTCGCGAGCACCGTCGGCGCGACCGTCACCCCGTCACGGGTGCCGCCGGTGAGCAGTTCGGCGCCGTCGGCGACGGCCTCGTCGATCCAGGCGGCCACGCGCTCGGCGGACGCCTCGTTCACGAGCGGGCCCACGTCGGTGGCGGGGTCGGAGGGGTCCCCGACGCCGAGGGCCTCCACGCGCTCCACCAGCCGCGCCACGAACTCGTCGTGGACGGAGTCCTCGACGATCACGCGCTGCACGCCGATGCACACCTGCCCGGCCTGGTTGTTGCCGAACAGCGCGACCCGCTGCGCCGCCCAGTCCAGGTCCGCGTCGGCGAGGACCACGGCGGCGGCGTTCCCGCCCAGCTCCAGGGTGACGTGCTTGCGCGGCGCGAGCCGGGGAAGCTCCCAGCCGAAGGCCCCGCCGGTGAAGGAGATGACGGGGAGGCGCTCGTCGGTGATCAGCGACGCCGCGCGGTCGTTGGGCATGGGGAGCACGGAGAGCATGCCGCCGGGCAACTCGGTCTCCGCGACGATCTCGCCCAGGATCAGGGCCGTCATCGGGGTGGCCGGCGCGGGCTTGAGGACGACGGGCGCGCCGACGGCGAGGGCCGGGGCGACCTTGTGGGCGACCAGGTTGAGCGGGAAGTTGAACGGCGAGATGCCCAGGACCGGCCCCTTGGGGACTCGGCGGACCACGGCCATCCGGCCGACGCCGCCCGGGTCGGTGTCCAGCCGCTGGAGCTCGCCGCTGTCGCGCCGGGCCTCCTCCGCCGCCCAGCGGAACACGGAGACGGCGCGGCCCGCCTCGGCGCGGGACCACTTGAGGGGCTTGCCGCTCTCCGCGGTGATCGTCCGGGCGATCTCCTCGGACCGCTCGCCGATGCGCCGGGAGATGTGGACGAGGGCGTCGGCCCGTACGTGCGCGGGCAGGGCGGCGGCCTCGGCGGCGACGGCGTGGGCCGCGGAGACGGCCTGCTCGATCTGCTCGGCGGTCGGCACGGCGACCGCGCCGACGGACTCGCCGGTGTAGGGGTTGACGACAGGGATCTCGGTGTCGCCGGTCGCGGCGGTGCCGGCCAGCCAGAACGGGTGCGTGGACATGCCCGTGACGCTAGTGCCCGCGCCTCGCCGCCCGCTTTGTCCATTTTTTCCACTGGAGTGTCGTTCCTTGGCCACAGTGGCGCAACCGGCACGGAGCGCCCCGGTGGGGCGGCCTGAGACTCCTGGGATCCTTGGGATGCGGTCGAGGGATCTTTGGTCAACCGACTGGCGCCGGAGGTCTCCTTCGTCCAAAGTGGGGAGGAGGGCTCTGCCAGCGTGTTCGGGCGGACCCTCGGGTCCGCCGCCGCCGTCGGGAGCCCGGGAGTGCTCATTGCCACTTGTCTACCGCACGCTCGTCGCCGTCCCGGAGCACAACGGCGACCTCATCGACACCACCTCGACGGTGTTGTCCCGCTGGCTCAGCAAACGCGGCAACTCGGGCGCGCGGGTGGACTTCTCGGCCTCGGGGCGCCACGATCTGAGCAACCGCTCCCGGGCCCTGGTGGTCCGGCACGACAACGACGACGAGGGACTGCGCTTCCTCCGGCTCACCACGGAGTCCGACAAGCCCGACGGGGTGTGGCGGACCGTCGCCACAGCGGTCGTGGACCCCGAACTCGCACCGTGGCGGTACGTGTGGATCGACATGGCCGTCGACCCCGCCCCCGCCGAGCGCGCCGCGGCGGACCCTCCCCGCCTGGACGTCATGCCCCCCGAGGCCGCCCGCATGCTCCTCGACTCCGTGGACGCCCACGACGGCGAGCACCCGATGCCCCCCGCCCCCCTGATCGTGCGCGGACGCGACGACGCCCTCATGGACACGCTCGTGTCGGCCATCCGCGACCCCGTCAGACGCATGGCGGTGGTGGCGACCGGGGCTCCCCGGGACGTCACCGTCGCCGACTGGCGCGACGCCATGGCGGGTGCCATGGCGCGCTGCACCGGGATGTGTGCCGCCTACGTGCTCGACGCCGCCGCCCTGGAGCGCGTCGGCTCCCTCCTCCCCCGGGGGCTGGACGTCCCCCCGGGCGGGGTGCGCACGTTCTTACCGGGCGTCGACCTGCTCGACGAGGACGACGCCCCCCGCCACCCCCGGATGAGCCCGGCCACGCTCGACACCGCCCGCGACGGCGAGCGCATCCGCAACTGGGTGGGCGCGGCGCTGTCGCGCCGGGTACGCGACAACGCCCTCGACGTGAGCCTCCCCGACCCCCTCCTCGCGGTCGACGCGCTCCTCTCCGAGGAGACCGACGACCTGCGCGCGGCTGTCCGGGCCCCCTCCCCCGGCCCCGTCCGCGCCGCCGCGCACCGGGCGGTCCCCGGCCCCGCCGCCCTGGCCTCCGAGCAGGAGCGCGAGGCCCAGGAGCAGCAGGTCCAGCGCCTGAGGGAGGAGGTCACGCGCCTCAGTACCCGGGTCGCCGAACTCTCGGAGGAGCGCCAGGGCCTCCTCGCCGAGACGGCCGACCTCGCCGAGGAGCTCGACAGCGCGCGGGACCACGCGCGCGCCGCCGCCTACGAGGTCCGGTGGCTGCGCGACCGGGCCCGCGAGGCCGGGCAGTTCCGGCTGGCGGCGGCCCCGGCGCCGCGCGACCCGCGGCGGCGTCCTCCCCGGAGCGTGCGCGAACTCCTGGAGCGCGTCACCGACGGAACCGCGCTGCCCCACCTGTTCTTCACCATCGAGGCGCAGACGGTGTACGAGCTGTCCGACAGCCGCAAGGAGGCCCTGTGGGTCACCCGCGCCTGGGAGGCCCTGCTGGCCCTGAACGACTACGCGCGCTACCAGTTCGACAACCCCGGCAGCGGGCTCGGGTTCCACTCGTACCTGAAGGAGACGCCCGACGGCTACGAGGTGATCCCGGTCAAGCGCCTGGCCTCGCAGGAGTCGGACCACGTGCGCAACCGGGGAAAGCTCAACGACAAGCGCCTCTTCCGGGTGCCGGAGGAGGTGGAGCCCGGCGGGCGCGTCCCGATGTACGCCCACATCAAGCTGGACATCGAGTACGGGATCTGCCCGCGGCTGTACTTCTACCCCCACCTGGGGCCGGGCACGACCAACCGCGTCTACATCGGCTACCTGGGTCGCCACCTGCCCGTCCAGCAGTCCAACTGAGCCCGTCACCGCGCCGGTACCGCGGGCGCGGAAGGGCGCTCCCCGCGCCCGCGTACCCTGGGGGCCGTGACGGGAACGAGTACCGGGGCGCCGACAGCCCTCGCCGAGACGGAGTGGCGCGGGCGCGCCGAGAGGCACGAGCGGCGCGTGGACGCGCTGGTCGCCGACCACCTGCGGCGGCGCCGCGAGGGCGTGCCCCACCCGGTGGAGGACTTCCTGTTCACCTACTACAACCTCAAGCCCTCGCAGCTGCGGCGCTGGCACCCGGGCGCCGGGACGGCGCTGCTGGGCGAAGGGGCCCGCGCCCGCCTGTCCGAGCGGTTCTACACGGAGCTGCCCGACGGGGCCGTCGCCGTGGACGCCGGGGAGTTCCTGGCGGCGCGGCCCGTGCTGGGCTTCGTGGAGAAGCTCCTGTCGTCGGTCGCCTCCCGCCCCGCCCACCTGGGCTGCTTCGGCCTGCACGAGTGGGCGATGGTGTACCGCGCGGGACGTGTGCGCCACGGCCAGGTGCCGCTGCGGCTCGGCCACGAGGGCACCGACCGCGTCGTGGAGTCGCACCGGATCCAGTGCTCGCACTTCGACGCGTTCCGGTTCTTCACCGAGGCCGCGCGCCCCCTCAACGCGCTCCGACCGACCCGCGAGCGGCAGTCGGAGCTGGACCAGCCGGGCTGTCTGCACGCCAACATGGACCTGTACAAGTGGGCGTACAAGCTCTCCCCCGCGGTGCCCTCCGAGCTCGTGGTGGACTGCTTCGAGCTCTCGCGGGAGATCCGGACCCTGGACATGCGCGCGTCCCCCTACGACCTGGCGGACTGGGGCTACGAACCGGTGCGCATCGAGACGGCCGGGGGCAAGGCCGCGTACATGGAGGCGCAGAGGGGCTTCGCCGAGCGCGGCGCCGTGCTGCGCGAGCGGCTGCTGGACGCCTGCCGGACCCTGCGGGCGGCCTGACCCCGGGCGGACCGGGGCCGGGACGGGAGGCGCCGGGCGGGGGCGGCCCGGCGCGTCCCGGCTCCTCGGGCGGGACGGTCCGTGCTCAGCCCACGCCGTGCACGATGCGCTCGGCCAGCTTCTCGTCCGGCCGGATCTCCCCCGCCAGGATCTGCTCCGCGTAGTGGCAGGCCACACGGTGGGTGCTGCCCTCGGCGGCGCCCCTCACCGGGCGCAGCTCCGGGCGCTCGGTGTCGCACAGCTCCTCCTGCCGCCACGGGCAGCGGGTGTGGAAGCGGCAGCCCGACGGCGGGTTCGCCGGCGAGGGCAGGTCGCCGGAGAGCAGGATGCGCTCGCGGGCGTCCTCCACCTCCGGGTCCGGAACAGGCACCGCCGACATCAGGGACCGCGTGTACGGGTGCATCGGCGTCTCGTACAGCTCGTCGCTGGAGGCCTCCTCCACCAGCGCCCCCAGGTACATCACCCCCACCACGTCGCTGACGTGGCGGACCACCGCCAGGTCGTGGGCGATCACCAGGTAGGTGAGCCCGAGTTCCTGCTGGAGGCTCTCCAGCAGGTTCAGGACCTGTGCCTGGATCGACACGTCCAGGGCCGACACAGGCTCGTCGCAGATGATGAGGTCGGGTTCGAGCACCAGCGCCCGGGCGATCCCGATGCGCTGCCGCTGGCCCCCGGAGAACTCGTGCGGGTACCGGGTGAGCGCCTTCGAGGACAGCCCCACCCTCTCCAGGGCGTCCACGACCCTGCGGTGCTGGTCCTCCAGGACCAGCTTCCGCCGCTCGGACCTCCCGGCGGGCGCCCCGGGGCCGTCGCCGCCCCCGTCGGGGCCGCCGATCCCGTGGGTCTGCAGCCCCTCCAGGAGGATCGAGCCGATGTTCTGCCTGGGGTTGAGGCTGCCCAGGGGGTCCTGGAAGACCATCTGGAGGTTCCTGCGCTCCCGGCGCATCGACTCGGCGTCCAGGCCGGCCAGGTCGCGTCCGCCGAACAGCACCTCCCCCTCCGTGACGTCCACCAGCCGCAGCACGGCCCGGCCCAGGGTGGTCTTGCCGCAGCCGGACTCGCCCACCAGGCCGTAGGTCTGGCCCTCCTGGATCTCCAGGCTGACGCCGTCGACCGCGCGCACGTGGCCGATCGTGCGGTCGAACACCACCCCGCGCCTGATCGGGAAGTGCACCTTGAGGTCGTTGATCCGCAGCAGGCTCATCCCTGCGCCTCCTCGTCGTCGCCGACCACCGCCGGGCTCTCCAGTACCGTCCGGTCCACCACGTCCGCGTGCCGGACGGGGTTCACGCAGCGGTACGCGTGGCCGGCTCCGGCCGCCCCGTCCGCCGCGCCGCCGTCCGCCGCCGCGGCCCCGCCCCCCGCTCCCGCGGTGACCAGCTGCGGCGGGCCCTGGAGGCACTCCATCGTGTAGTGGTCGCACCGGGGCGCGAACGCGCACCCGTCCGTCCAGGCGATGTTGTCGTTGACCGAGCCGCGGATGGGGGTGAGGGCCTCGCCCCGGGGGGCGTCCAGCCGGGGGATGGAGCCCAGCAGGCCGACGGTGTAGGGGTGCGTCGGGTCGGCGAACAGCGGCGCGCGCCGCGCCGTCTCCACCGCCCGGCCGGCGTACAGGACGTTGATGTCGTCGCACAGGCCGGCGACGACGCCCAGGTCGTGGGTGATCATGAGCAGGGAGGTGCCCTCCTCGGTGACCAGGTCCTTGAGCAGCTCCAGGATCTGCGCCTGGATGGTGACGTCCAGGGCCGTGGTCGGCTCGTCCGCGATCATCAGGCGGGGCCGGCAGGCCACCGCCATGGCGATCAGCGCCCGCTGGCGCATGCCCCCGGACAGCTGGTGCGGGTACTCGCGGAGCCTGCGCGTCGGGTCGGGGATGCCCACCCGGTAGAGCAGGTCGGCCGCCTCCTTCGAGGCCTTCGATCCCCGCAGGCCCCGGTGGCGCCGGAGGATCTCGGTGACCTGGCGGCCGATGGGCACCACGGGGTTGAGGGAGCTGAGGGGGTCCTGGAAGATCATCGCCAGCTGGGATCCGCGCAGGTCGCGCATCCGCCTCTGCGAGAGCTTCAGGAGGTCGGCCTCCCCGCCGGGCAGCCGCATCACCGCGCTGCCGCCGACGCTCACCCCCCTGTCGGGCAGCAGGCCCATGAGGGCGAGCGAGGTGACGCTCTTGCCGCAGCCGGACTCGCCGACCAGGCCGGTGACCCGGCCCTCCTCCAGGGTGAAGGACACCCCGTCCACGGCCCGGACCTCTTCCGGGTCGGAACCGCGCCCGCGGAACACCACGGACAGCTCGTCCACCGCCAACAGCGGCGTGCTGGAACTCATGGTCACTTCCTCAGCTTCGGGTCGAGCGCTTCCCGCATCGCCTCACCCAGGAGGGTGAAGCCCAGGGCGGTGACGATGATGGCCAGGGCCGGGTACACGGCCAGCTGCGGGGCGCTGGACAGGAAGCGCTGGGCGTCGGCGAGCATCGTCCCCCACTCGGGGAAGGCCGGGTCCGGGTTGCCCAGACCCAGGTAGGACAGGGCCGCAGCGTCGATGATGGCGGTGGCCAGGGTGAGGGTGGACTGCACGATCACCGGGCCCAGCGAGTTCGGCAGGATGTGCGTGAGCGCGATCCTGCGCTTGCGCACCCCCAGCGCGCGTGCGGCCAGGACGTAGTCGCGGTTGCCCTGGGAGATCATCGCGCCGCGCAGGAGGCGGGCGAAGACCGGGACCTGGGCGACGCCGACGGCGATCATGACCGTGGTGAGGCTCGGCCCGACGAGGGCGGCGACGGTGACCGCGAGGAGCAGCGTCGGCAGCGCGAGCATCATGTCGATGACGCGCATCACCACGTTGTCGAGCTGGCGGCCCCAGCGCCCGCCGAGGACCGACGCGGCCCCGGCGGCGCCGCCCAGGAGCGCGCCGGCGCCGAAGCCGACCAGGGTGGCGACCACGCCGACCATGAGGGTCTGGCGGGCGCCGACGACCATGCGGGAGAACTGGTCGCGGCCGAGGTTGTCCAGCCCCAGCCAGTTCTCGCCGCGCGGGCCGACGAAGATGTTCTGGTTCGGGAACACCTCGTCGCCCCAGGCCTGCGAGGTGGGCGAGTAGGGCGCGATGAGCGGTGAGAGCAGGGCCACGGCGACGAACACGACGACGATCACGGCGCCGGTGATCGCCATGGGGCTGCGGCGCATCCGCGCGAAGGCGGTGCGCCAGATCCCCGAGCCGTGGCCGCTCTCGTCGCGCTCGCCCATGAGCTCGGCGAGGCGGTCGACGCGGGCCGCCTTCCGTCCGAGGAGCGGGCCCCCGGCGTCCGACGCGTCCTCGGCCCGGGACGGGTTCTGGGAGCTCGGTGTCGTTGGCATCACTGGGCCCGCACTCTCGGGTCGAGGAGGCTGTAGGAGATGTCCACCAGGAGGTTGATGAACACGTACATGGTGGCGATGAGCAGGATGAACCCGGTGAGGACCGGGTAGTCGCGGGTCTGCGTGGCCGCGTACACGAACGAACCGATCCCGGGGAACGCGAACACGCTCTCGGTGAGGACCGCGCCGGCGAACAGGCTTCCGGTGAGCAGGCCGATGGACGTGACGACGGGGAGCATGGCGTTGCGCATCACGTGGCGGGTGCGCACGGTGTTGCGGTGCAGGCCCTTGGCGTTGGCGGTGCGGACGTAGTCCTCCTCCAGCACCTCCAGGACACTGGCGCGGGTCATGCGGACGATCACCGCGAGCGGGATCGAGGCGAGCGCGAGCCCGGGGAGCACCAGGTGCGCGAGGGCGTCGGCGACCACGTCGAACTCGCCGGTCCGCAGCCCGTCCAGGACGGCGAACCCGGAGAGGTCCGTGCGGCTGATGCCCGGGGAGAGCCGGAACGCGGACGGGAACCAGCCCAGCCGCTCGGCGAAGACCACCTTCAGGATGAAGGCGAGGAAGAAGACCGGGGTGCAGATCCCGAGGAGGGACCCGCCCACCGCGGCGAAGTCCAGTACGGACCCGCGCCTGCGCGCGGCCAGGTAGCCGAGCGGGATGCCCACCGCGGTCGCGATGAGCATCGCGGTGACGGCGAGCTCGAAGGTGGCCGGGAAGCGGGTGAAGAACTCTTCGAGGACCGGTCTGCCGGTCTGGAGGGAGGCGCCCAGGTCTCCCTGGAGGATGCGGCGCAGGAAGGCCAGGTACTGGACCGTGATCGGTTCGTCCAGGCCCAGGGAGCGCCGCAGCTGGGCTCGTTGCTCGGAGGTCGCGTCGTCGGGGAGGAGGGCGTACTCGGGTCCGCCCGGCAGCCGTTGCAGCCAGACGAACAGCAGGATCGACAGGCCGCCCAGTGTCGGGATCAGCTGAAGGAGACGCCTGACGATGAATCGCAGCACCTTCGCCGCCTTTCGCCAGTGTGGGAACGATGGACGCGAAGCGTCCCCGCCGGGGTGTGGCGGGGGTTCGGGTTGTACGGGTGTCCCGGTCGGCGCGGAGCCGCACGGTCGGTGCGGTCGGGGGGCGCGGCGGCCGTTGGAGGTCGTGCACGTGTGCGGGGATCCGGCCTCCGGAGGCGGAGGCGGCGGCCGGACGGCCCCACGGGCTTCCATGGGGCGTTCTCCCGGTGGCGGCCGGCCCGCGCGGTGCGGGCGGCGGCCCCGGACGGGCCGCGGGCCCGACCGGCCGGTGAGGGCCGGTCGGGCCCCGGTCCCCTCCCCCTGTCAGGGGGCGGGGCGGGCTACTGCCAGGAGGCCTCGAAGAACTTCTCCTGGGTCAGCGGGCTGACCTGGGGAGGGTTGACGTTCTCGGCGAAGGCGATGGACGGCGGGGAGCTGGAGAGGGGCAGACCGGGCAGGATCTCCATGATCTGCTCGTTCAGGTCCTGGTAGGCGGCGACGCGCTCCTCGTTGTCCGGGTTGCTGCTGGCCTCGGCCATGGCGTCGAACAGCTCGGGCTCGTCCATGCCCCAGGCGTCGTTCTGGGTCGAGAACCAGGTGCCGATGAAGTTGTAGGCGTCGTTGTAGTCGCCGGTCCAGCCGAGCAGGTACATCGAGCAGTTCCCGCTGTCGGTCTGCGGGACGTACTCGGTCCACTCGAAGGACTTGGCCTCGACCGTGACGCCGACCTCCTCCAGGTCCGAGACGATGACGTCGAAGATGTCGCGCGGCGCGGGCATGTAGGGGCGGGTGACCTCCGTGGGGTAGCAGAAGTCGACCTCCAGGTCCTCCTGCCCCGCGTCGGCGAGCATCTCCCTGGCCAGTTCCGGGTCGTAGTCGTAGGTCTGGACGTCGGGGGACCAGCCGTCGAGGGTGTCGGGGTGGAACTGGGTCGCCACCTCGCCGCCCTCGGGGAGGATGGTGTCGACGATGCGCTGGCGGTTGACCGCGTGCGAGAGCGCCTGCCGGACCTCCAGGTCGGCGAGGGCCTCGTTGGTCTCCTGCTGGTAGGCCAGGTAGAGGACGTTGAACACGTCCCGGGTGGGCACCTGGAATCCGGCCTCCTCCAGGGGCTCCACGTCGGCGGGGGCGACGAGGTCGTAGCCGTGGATGTCCCCGGCCTCCAGCGCCTGGCGGCGGGCGGTCTCGTCCGGGATGGCCCGCAGGATCATGGTCTCGAAGCCGGCCTCCGTGCCCCAGTAGTCGCCGAAGCGGGAGAGGGTGACCTCGGCCTGGTCGCGGTTCCACTCCTCCACGGTGAACGGGCCGGTGCCGGCGACGGTGCCCACGTTCTGGGTGTAGTCGGGCAGCGAGTAGTTGCCCTCCTCCCCGGTGATCTCCTCGTCGGCGATGGCCTCCAGCGTGGTGGGGCTCATGATGCCGAACGCGGCGAGGCTGAACCCGCCGGGGAAGATCGAGGAGTACTCCGAGATCGTGATGACCGCGGTCAGGTCGTCCTCGGCCTCACAGGAGACGTAGCGGGACTCGGGGGTGTCCTCGCTCTCGTTCTCCGCGAAACCGCCGAAGACCGTCTGCCAGTAGTACGAGTTGTTGGAACTCTGCCAGGCGCCGGTCAGATTGTGCCACCGGTCGAAGTTGGCGCACACCGCCTCGGCGGTCAATTCGTCGCCGTCGTGGAACTGCACGTTGTCGCGGAGGTTGAAGGTCCAGACGGTTCCGTCTTCCGACTGTTCCCAGGTCTCGGCGAGTCCGCCGACGATCTCGCTCCCACCTGATTCGTGGTCGAGAAGGGTTTCGAAGACCTGGCGGCTGTAACGGAAGGTTTCCCCGTCACTGGTGAGGAAGGGGTCGAGGGTCCTGATGTCGCCTGCGGAGGCGAAGACGAACGGGGCGGATTCGTCTGTGCCGCCGCCCTCGCGCGTGCTCTCCGCGCACGCTGTCGCCACCAGCGTGAGCGCCGCCGCGGTGGCCACGAGGGCCAGCGGCTTTCGGGAAGACTTCGTGAACATGGTCCACCTCAATGTGGGGCGGGGGTATGAGGCCCGAGATCGATTGAGTGGACCCTAGACCGGGGGGAGACCGGCAGGGAAGGTAGACGGCTGGGTATTAATACAACCGTTTCAGATCTGTGCCGTGATCCATAGGCGCGTTTTGGCGTGCGCGCTGTCCAACGGACACCCATTACCACGGGAGGCCGCCGTGACGACACCCGTCCCGCTTTCCCCGGGGCTCCCGTGGAATTGCGGAACGCATTAACCGATCATCGGATGAATTAACGTATGCGACACGAAGTCCGCATCGGGACGTTGGTCCCCGATACTCGGACGCCCCCTCGGCAGCCCTATGATCTCCGGATGACCACACCCCTTGACGACGCGGCCCTGACCGCGTTCCTCGAAGGCCAGGAGACCGCCTGGCTCGCCGAGCAGCTCATGCTGATCGCCGACGAGGACCCCATCACCAGGATCCGGCTGACCGGGGCCGCCGGCTCCGAGAGCGCCGTGGACGACGCCCGCGCGGCCGTCCTCTCCGCGGTCGCCGACCACCGCCCGGATGAGGCCGCCGAGGACTCCGACGACGACGCCCTGCACCGGGTGCTCGACCTGCTCGACGACCTCGCCGACTACGGTTTCGAGGACGAGACCTCCGACATCGCCGACGAGGCGCGCGAGATCTACCTGACCCGCCACGGGGAGGACGACAGCGAGCACCTGGCGCGCCTGCACTCCCTCGCGGACGCCGAGGACGAGGAGTAGGAGGCCCCGGAGCGGGTCTGGGGCCCGTGCGCCCCGGCCCCGCTCCCCCGGCCCCGCGGGCGGGTCCTCCCGCCCGTCAGGCGTCCGCCGCCCGCATGCACTCGCCGACGTACTCCAGCGCCTGCTCCGTGAGGGTGTCGACGTCGCTCCGCACGTCGAACTCGCGGCCGGGCTCGTCCGGGCCCAGCCTCTCCAGGGTGGCCAGCTGCGACTCCAGCAGGGCGGGCGGCATGAAGTGGTCGGCCCTGGCCGCCATCCGCTCCAGGATCACCTCGGCGGGCCCCTGCATGTGCAGGAAGCACACCCCGGGCGCCCCTTCGCGCAGGACGTCGCGGTACTCGCGCCTGAGCGCCGAACACGCCATCACCGTCGACTCCCCGAGGGCGTCGTGCGCCGAGATCCACGCCGCCAGGTCGCGCAGCCAGGGCCATCGGTCGTCGTCCGTCAGGGGGACGCCGGCCGCCATCTTCTCGATGTTGGCCCTGGGGTGGAAGGCGTCCGCCTCGGCGAACGGCAGACCGAGGCGCTTCGCCACGTACTCGGCGACGGTGGTCTTGCCGCTTCCGGCGACGCCCATGAAGACAAAGTGCATGGTCTCTCCGTGTCCTGGTGCTCCTGCGGGGACGCAAGCGCCACCACTAATAGTGATATCAATCAATCCGGCTAGGCTTCAGGCTGGAACCCGGCCGGTTGTGGCCGGACCGGACGAGCGCGGAGCACAGGGAGCACGATGGGCACCGACCACCGCACGCTGCACAACCGGGTGCTGGCGGTCCTCGGGCCCGCGATCGCCGCGGACGAGTACGCGACCGGCCACACGTTCACGCTCCAGGGGCTCGAGCAGGACTTCGGGGTCTCCCGGACCGTGGCGCGCGAGGCCGTACGCGTCCTGGAGTCGATGCGCCTCGTGGTCAGCCGCCCGCGCACCGGGATCCGGGTGCGGCCCCGGCGCGACTGGAGCGTCTTCGACCCCCAGCTGATCCGCTGGCGCCTGGCCGGTCCGGGCCGTATGGAGCAGCTGCGCTCGCTCAACGAGCTGCGCGCCGCCGTCGAGCCCGGGGCCGCCGCGCTCGCCGCCGCGCGGGGCGGCGAGGAGGAGCGGGCCCAGCTGGTGGTGGTGGCCGACCAGATGGTCCTCACCGGTCGGGCCGGGGACCTCGCGACCTTCCTCGAGCTCGACATCACCTTCCACCGCCGCATCCTGGAGCTCTCCGAGAACGAGATGCTCGTCGGGCTGGCGCAGGTGGTGGCCGAGGTCCTCGTCGGCCGGACCTCCTACGACCTGATGCCGCGCAACCCGCGCCCGGAGGCGCTGCGGCTGCACAAGACCGTCGCCCAGGCCATCCGGGACGGCCTCCCCGACGTGGCCGAGGCCGCGATGCGGTCCATCGTCACCGAGGTCTCGGACGCCCTGGAGCACGACCCGAAGGCGTACCCGGCCCCCTGAGGGGCGGGCGGGCCGGAGCCCGCCCGCCCGCGCGTCACAGCACCAGGCTGAGCCCGAAGGCGAGACCGAACCCGATGAAGCCGATGAGGGTCTCCATGACGGTCCAGGTCTTGAGCGTGGTCTTGACGTCCATGCCGAGGAAGCGCCCGACCAGCCAGAAGCCGGAGTCGTTGACGTGCGACAGGGCCGTGGCGCCCGAGGCGATCGCGATGACGATCAGCGCCAGGTCGATGGAGGTCAGCCCCGGCGCCGCCTGCACGGCCGGGGCGATGAGCCCCGCGGCGGTGGTGATGGCGACGGTCGCCGACCCCTGCGCGACGCGGAGGGCGAGGGCGATGACGAAGGCGGCGACGATCACCGGCAGGCCCGTGGCCTCCAGCGAGCCGGCCAGCGCGTCGCCGATGCCGCTGGTGCGCAGCACCATGCCGAACATGCCGCCGGCGCCGGTGATGAGGATGATGGCGCAGACGGGGCCGAGCGCCCCTCCGACGATCTCCTCGACCCTCTGACGGGTGAAGCGGCCCCGGCGGAGCACCGTCATGGCGACGAGCACGGTGATGAGCAGGGCGATCGGGGTCTGGCCGATCAGCTGGAAGACCTGTACCCACAGGGCGTCCGCGGCAACGGTACCGGTGGCGGCGAAGGCGGAGACGCCGGTGTTGGCGAAGATCAGCACCATCGGCAGCAGGAGGATGCCCAGGACCGTGGCCAGGTGCGGCGGGTCGTCGTGCTTGACGGTGCCGTCGGACATGACGTCCTCGGGGACCGGGATCTCGAAGCGCTTGCCCGCCCAGAGCCCGTACAGGTAGCTGGAGAGGTACCAGGTCGGGATCGCCAGGAGGAGGCCGACCAGCAGGGTCAGGCCCATGTCCGCGCCGATCTCCACGGCGGCGGTCACCGGGCCGGGGTGCGGGGGCACGAAGGCGTGCATGACCGCGAAGGCGCCCGCGGTGGGCAGGGTGTAGGTCAGGACCGACCCGCCGACGCGCCGGGCCACGCTGAAGACGATCGGCAGCATGACGATGAGGCCGACGTCGAAGAACAGCGGGAAGCCGAACAGCAGCGAGGACACACCGAGGGCGAGCGGGGCGCGCTTCTCCCCGAAGAGCCTGATGAGCGCCCCCGCCAGCACCGCGGCGCCGCCGGTGATCTCCAGCAGGCGCCCGATCATGACGCCGAGGCCGACCAGGAGGGCGACGTTGGCGAGCGTGCCGCCGAAGCCGTCCAGGAGGGTCGGCATGACCCCGGACACCGGGATGCCGGCGGCGAGGGCGGTCAGGACGCTGACCAGGACGAGCGCGATGAACGCGTGCATCCTGAAGCGGATGATGAGGAACAGCAGGAGCGCGATGGCGCCCGCCGCGATCCCGAGGAGCGGACCCGTCCCGTAGACGGGCTCGAAGTTCTCCACGACGGAGCCTTCCAGTGGACTGATGGGGTGGCACACGACCGCAGCATGAAACGGCCTTGACCTGCGCTTGAAACAGGCCTCGGCAATGGTAATACCATTTGTGAGCTTCTGTGAACCACCCGTGCGGTTCTGTTACTCCCGCGAGACACGCGTCACCCCCGCCCGCGGACCCTCCCCGCCCGCGCAGGTGGGAGCACACCCCCTCCCGGACGTCCCGCCGCACGGCGAACCCTTGCCAAACTCCCCCCGCCCCGGTAGGAGTTCCTGGCCGGGACGCCCCCGATTCGCCCGGACAAACCGCCGCTCCCCACTCCCGCCGGGACGAACCTCCCCGAAGGTCCGGTGACATGCCCGCATTGCGGGCCGCCCGAAAACGGTGGCCGCACAGACGGGGGCGACGGCGCCCCGCCCCGGGGCCCCGCCCCGGCCAGGCGTCCGATTCCATTGACAGCATCCTGTCCAAATGACAGCATGTTGTCATGAGTGCAGAGAACAGGAAGACCGTTCACCTCGCCGTCTACGACGACCTCGCCGACTGGGAGATCGGCCACGCGGTGGCCACCATCCGCGGTGGCGAGTGGCAGCACGACCCGGGCCGCTACGACGTGGTCACCGTCGGCCTCAGCGGCGCGCCCGTCACGACCATGGGCGGGATCACGATCCTCCCCGACCTCGCACTGCCCCAGCTGGTGCCCTCCGCCAGCTCCATGCTGATCCTGCCCGGCGCCTCGGGCTGGGACGCCGACCCGGAGGCGCTCGCGCCCTTCGCGTCCGCCGCGGGAATCTTCCTCGACGCCGGGGTGCCGGTCGCCGCCATCTGCGGCGCCACCGCCGGGCTCGCCCGCGAGGGCCTGCTCGACTACCGCGACCACACCAGCGCCGCGCCCGAGTACCTTCTCGGCACCGGATACGCGGGCACCGGCCGCTACCGCTCCGAGCTCACCGTCTCCGACGGCGGCCTCATCACGGCCGGTCCCACCGCGCCCCTCGAGTTCGCCCGCGCGATCTTCGCCGCCCTCCACCTCTTCACGCCGCGCGTCCTCGACGCCTGGTACAGGCTGCACGCTCAGCACGACCCCGACGCCTACCACGTCCTGCTGGAGGGGTCCTGAGCATGGCGTCGACCGCCGACAGACACTCCGAGCTGTTCACCGGCACGGCGCTCACCGTCTTCCGCCTCAACGGGCAGCTCCTCTCGGTGGCGGAGGAACTGGCCCGCTCGGCCGGTCTGACCGCGGCCCGCTGGCAGGTGCTCGGCGCCGTGACCGACGAGCCCCTGCCGGTGTCGGCGGTGGCCCGCAGGTTCGGCACCACCCGGCAGAGCGTCCAGCGCATCGCCGACCTGCTGGTGGAGAGGAGGCTGGCCGAGTACCGCCCCAACCCGGCGCACAGCCGGGCCAAGCTGCTCGCGCCCACCGAGGAGGGCCTGGAGGCCCTGCGGCGGATCGACCCGGACCACGGCAGGGTCGCCGACGCACTGGTCGCCGAACTGGGTGAGGACGGCGCCGAGCGCGCCCTGGAGTCCCTGCACCGGCTCTCCCGGGCCCTGGACCGGCTCGGGGAGGGGTGAGGGCGGGGCAGTATCGTCCCTTCCACGGCCCGTCCCGCGCTCCGCCGGGCCGCCCCGCCGTCCGTGTCCCGGGTGCCGCGCGCCCGGGACACGCCTCCGCCCCCGAGAGCCGGGGGCGCCGTACCCAGCCGAAGGAAGCCGCCATGATCGACCTGCGCTCCGACACCCTCACCCGCCCCACCCCCGCCATGCGCCGGGCCATCGCCGAGGCGGAGGTCGGCGACGACGTGTGGGGGGAGGACCCGACCGTCCGAGCCCTGGAGGAGGAGACCGCGGACCTGCTCGGCAAGGAGGCCGCGCTGTACGTGCCCTCGGGGCACATGGCCAACCAGCTGGGCCTGTACGTGTCCACCCGCAGCGGCGACGAGGTCTGGGCGCACGAGCACCACCACCTCATCGGCGACGAGCAGGGCGCCACGGCGGTGCTGGCCCGCGCCCTCCCCCGGCTGTACTCCGACGGGATCTTCCCCACCGACGAACTGCTGGAGTCGTGGATCGCCGGCCGCGGCGACGTCCACCGGGCCGAGCCCGCCCTGGTGTGGCTGGAGAACACGTTCACCGGGCGGGTGGTCCCGCTCGCCGAGCAGGCCCGGGTGACGGGGTTCGCGCACCGGCACGGGCTGCGCGCCCACCTGGACGGCGCCCGCCTGTGGAACGCGGCCGTCTTCCTCGGCACGGCCCCCTCCGCGGTCGCCGACGGGTTCGACACCGTCTCCGTGTGCTTCTCCAAGGGGCTGGGCGCCCCGGTGGGATCGGCCCTGGCCGGCGACGCCGACACGGTGGCGCGCGCCCGGCGCGGGCGCAAGATGCTCGGCGCGGGGATGCGCCAGGCGGGCGTCATCGCCGCCGGGGCGCTGTACGCGCTGCGCCACCACAGGGAGCGGATGGCCGAGGACCACGAGCGGGCCGCCGTCCTGGCCGCACGGATCACCGAGCTGTCCGGGCTGCCCGCCCTGGCGCAGACCAACATGGTGCTGGTGCGGACCCCGGCCGGGGAGGCCCGCCGGTACGCCGAGGCCTTCTCGCGCCACGGTGTCACGGGGCTGGGCAGCGGCGCGTCGATCCGCCTCGTGGTGCACCTGGAGATCACCGACCGCGACGTCGAGGACGCGGCCCGGAGGATCGCCGAGGCCGTCGAGGAGCTGTGACCTCACCCGCGGCCCAGGTCGGGGCGGGACGGGCGGCTACACTGGCCCGATCCCGCATGCCGCCGGACGACCGTTCCCCTGCCGGGCATCACATCGCGTAGTAGCATTTCGCGTATGACATTGTCGTACTAGAGAGTGGTAGCACCTCAATGCCGGGAAGAATCCAGTCGATCGAACGCGCGGCGGCCATCCTCCGGATCCTGGCCACCGGCGCCCGGGGGCTGAGCCTGGCGGAGATCTCCCGGTCACTGGAGCTGCCCAAGGGCACCGCCCTCGGGATCCTGCGCACCCTCCAGCACGTGGGGTTCGTCGAGCAGGACCCCGAGTCCGGCCGCTACCGCCTGGGCGGGGGCATGCTCAGCCTGGGCACCCGCTACCTGGACGGCAACGAGCTGCGCACCCGGGCCCTGAACTGGGCCGACAGCCTGGCCTCCCGCAGCGGTGAGAGCGTGCGCATCGGCACCCTGCACAAGCACCAGGTGCTGGTGGTGCACCACGTGTTCCGCCCGGACTCCTCGCGCCAGACGCTCGACGTGGGCACCCTGCTCCCCCTGCACGCCACCGCCATCGGCCGGGTGCTGATGGCCTTCGACCCCCTGGCCGTGCCCGAGGAGGACACGGACGCCGTCGAGGCGGGCGGGGCGGTGACCCTGCCGTCGTTCACCCGGCACACCGTGACCTCCCCCGCCGTCCTGGAGCGGCGGCTGGACGAGGTCCGCGAGAACGGCTGGGCCTGGGAGGTCGAGGAACTCGTCGACGGAGAGGTGTCGATCGCCGCGCCCATCCGCGACCGGCGCGGCACCACGGTCGGCGCCATAGGCGTCCGCGGCGCCGTCGAGCGCCTGCGCGGCGAGGAGGGCCGGCCCGACATGGAGCAGGTCTCGTACGTGCGCGACGCCGCGAGGGCCATCTCGCGGGACCTGGGCGTCACCCCGTACTGAGCGCGTCCCGCCGCGCCCCGGCCCGGCCGCCCCGCGCCGGTTCCGCGCGGTGGCTTCCGTGAGCCGCCCCTTCCCTGGCACCGTTGCCCGGCAGGCTGCGTGACCCACGCGACACGATTGCGTCACACGGCCTTGACATGGGAAGGAAGAACGGATGAAACTAACGCCTACCCATGCGTCAATGTCGTACAACGTGCGGGGATAACCCGTGTGCGTGTGTGTCCGGCCCCCATCCCGAGCCCTCCACCTTGAAGGCGAGCAACCGATGAGTCAGCAGTACGTCGCCGCGATCGACCAGGGCACCACGTCGAGCCGCTGCATCCTCTTCGACCGGGACGGACGCATCGTCTCCGTCGACCAACGCGAGCACAGGCAGATCTTCCCCCAACCGGGGTGGGTCGAGCACGACGCCGAGGAGATCTGGACCAACGTCGAGGTGGTCGTCCAGGAGGCCCTGGAGAAGAGCGACATCACGCCCGACCAGGTCGCCGCCGTCGGCATCACCAACCAGCGCGAGACCACCGTGGTGTGGGACCGGGAGACCGGCAAGCCCGTCCACAACGCCATCGTCTGGCAGGACACCCGCACCGACGACCTGATCCGCGCACTGGCCGCGGACGGCGGCCAGGACCGGTTCCGCGAGAGGTCCGGCCTTCCGCTGGCCACCTACTTCTCCGGCCCCAAGCTGCGCTGGCTGCTCGACAACGTGGACGGGCTCCGCGAACGGGCCGAACGGGGCGAGGTCCTGTTCGGCACCATGGACACCTGGATCATCTGGAACCTGACCGGCCGCCACGTCACCGACGTGACCAACGCGAGCCGCACCATGCTCATGAACCTGGCCACCCTGGAGTGGGACCCCGAGATCCTCGACGCACTGGGCATCCCGGCGGCCGTGCTGCCGGAGATCCGCTCGTCCTCGGAGGTCTACGGCGAGGCCCGCGGCTACCTGGAGGGCACCCCCGTCGCGTCCGCTCTCGGCGACCAGCACGCCGCCCTGTTCGGCCAGACCTGCTTCGACCCGGGCGACGTCAAGGGCACCTACGGCACCGGCACGTTCCTGGTCATGAACACCGGCACCGAGCCGGTGACCTCACAGAACGGCCTGCTCACCACGCTCGGCTACAAGCTCGGCGACGAACCGGCCGTGTACGCCCTGGAGGGCTCGATCGCGGTCACGGGGTCGCTGGTGCAGTGGCTGCGCGACAACCTCGGCCTGATCTCGACCGCTCCGGAGATCGAGACGCTGGCCCGCACCGTGGACGACAACGGCGGCTGCTACATCGTGCCGGCGTTCTCCGGCCTGTTCGCCCCGCACTGGCGCAGCGACGCCCGGGGCGTGATGGCGGGCCTGACCGGGTACGTCACCAAGGGCCACATCGCGCGCGCCGTCCTGGAGGCCACCGCGTGGCAGACCCGCGAGGTCGTCGACGCGATGAACGCCGACTCGCGGATCGACCTGACGACGCTCAAGGTGGACGGCGGCATGACCGCCGACAACCTGCTCATGCAGATCCTGTCCGACGTCCTGGACGCCGAGGTCGTACGGCCGATGGTCGCCGAGACCACCTGTCTCGGCGCCGCCTACGCCGCGGGGCTGGCGGTGGGCTACTGGCCCGACGTGGAGACGCTGCGCGCCAACTGGCACAAGGCGGCCGAGTGGAACCCGGAGATGGAGCCCGCCGTCCGCGAGCGCGAGTACCACAACTGGAACAAGGCCGTGCGACGCACCCTGGACTGGGTCGAGCACGAGGAAGCGTAGGCCGGGGCAGGGCCCCGTCCGAACGACCGCCGCCCAGGGGCGCCACGGCTGCCACCTGCTCCCCTGGGAGGCGGTACAGGGGGCGCGACCGCGCCCCCGTCCCATCTCCATCCTGTGACGGGTGTGTCTGATTATGCCCGCGTCCGGCGTGCGGTCGCGCCCCGCGAGCACACCTGACCTCCCGTGACCCGGCTGCCCCTCACCGGGGCGGAGGTCCTCCATGGTGTACCTGGCAGAGTTCGTCGGAACGGCGATCCTCATCCTGCTCGGCGGCGGTGTCGTCGCCGGAGTCTCCCTCGCCCGATCGAAGGCCCTCAACGGGGGCTGGATCGTGGTCACGTTCGGCTGGGGCATGGCGGTCGCGATGGCCGTCTACGTCGTCGGTTCCACGAGCGGCGCGCACATCAACCCCGCGGTGACCCTCGGCCTGGCCAGCATCGGCGAGTTCGCCTGGGCCCAGGTGCCCGGCTACATGCTGGCCCAGCTGGGCGGCGCGTTCACCGGCGCCGTCCTGGTCTACCTGGCCTACTTCGCGCACTGGAAGGTGACCGACGACCCGGAGGCCAAGCTGGGCGTGTTCAGCACCTCCCCCGGCGTGCGCAACCCGGTCGCCAACCTCGTCACCGAGATCATCGGCACCGCGATGCTGCTCCTGGGCGTGCTCGGGATCGGCGCGAACTCGGGCTTCGTCTCCGAGGGGGACGTGGACCTGGGCGGCTTGTTCACCAACGGCATCGCGCCGCTGATGATCGGCCTGCTCGTGCTCGCGATCGGCCTGTCCCTGGGCGGGCCGACGGGCTACGCCATCAACCCCGCCCGCGACCTGGGTCCGCGCCTGGCGCACGCGCTGCTGCCGATCCCGGGCAAGGGCGGATCGGACTGGGGCTACTCCTGGATCCCGGTCGTCGGCCCGCTCGTGGGCGGTGTGATCGGCGCGTGGATCTGGAAGCTGACCGGGTTCGGGGTCTGACCGCCCCGGCCCGCGGTGGAACGGGGGCGCCCGGCGTTCGCGCCGGGCGCCCCCGTCCGCGTCCGCCCGACCGCCCCACCGCCCCGGAGGACGGGAGCCGGTGCTCGGCACGCGGGCCCTAGGCCCCGAGGTGGACCTCACGGAGGTAGTCGAGGGTCTCCCCCGGGCGGAGGGCGACCAGTCGGAGGTGGTTGAGGATGTTCTGGTAGCGCACCACCTCGTCGGGCTCCTCCAGGTAGATGCCGTCGGTGTCGGTCTCCAGGTAGACGACCATCGGGTCGATGGGCTCGGGGAACTCCATGATCACGAAGGGGCCGCCGGCGCCGGGGTTGAGCTTGGCCGCCAGGGTCATCTGGACGGTGACGTGGGGACGCTCCGCCATCTCCACGATGTGCGCCACCTGGGCCCGCTTGGCGTCGGGGAAGTCCCGGAGCCTCAGCAGCGCCCCCTCGTCGAAGACCGCGTACAGCTCCGGCGGGTCCTCGTCGTCCAGAATGCGCTGGCGGGTCATCTTGGCGTCCGTCACCCTGCGGATGTCCTGGGGGTTGGCCATCCCGGCCAGGGCCGTCACCCGCATGTACTCGGGCACCTGGAGAAGGCCCGGCACGACGATCGGCTGCCAGGTGGTGATGGAGCTCGCCTCGGTCTCGAAGCCGACGTAGCGCGCGGCGAGGACGTCCCGGTAGCGGCTCCACCAGCCCCGTTCGAGGGCCTGGCGGCACAGGTTGAGGATCTCGTCGTACTCCTGGCCGGGCCCGACCCCGAAGGCGTCCAGGACGGCTCGGACCTCGCTGAGTCTGGGGCGCTTCTTCACGCCGGACTCGATGTTGGAGTAGGTGGACTTGGACAGGCCCGAGGCGGCGGCGGCCTCTTCGCTGGTCTTCCTCGCGGCCAGCCGCAGCCGCCGGAGTTCGGCGGAGAGGCGGCGGCGCCGGATCGTGGGTGAGTACCTGGTCGCCATGATGCCCCAATCGTAGGACTCGGGATGTCCCTCCGGTGGGGCAATCCGGGGAACCCGGGACCCGAAACCGCGCCCGGCCCCGGAGCCCCGCCCGCCGGCATCACACCCGTCCGGGCCCGGGCGCGACCGCGGTCCGGCGGGGCGCGCACGCGAACGGCCGCAAAGTATTCGACAATGCCGCACATCGATCACGAAGCGGGTTCACGCAGTCGTCTCTGGTCACACCGGCAGTACGACGCCCCCGTCAGGACCGGCGCGGGGCCGACGACACCCCGGACGGATGACCTCAGATCGTGCCGCCGTTCGGCATTGTCGTATTATGCAGGCGACACACGTCTGAAGGGTCTGAGCCCGTTCAGGCGCTTGCGGAGTCCCCGCCATCCCTCCGAACGGACGGAGCACCAGCCCATGACCACCAGCGCCCGCCAGAACGACACCTCCTCCGCCCGCTCCCGCACCCGGGACGAACTCTCCCGGGGAACCTTCGACCTCCTCGTCGTCGGCGGCGGCATCCTCGGCACGTCCGCCGCGTGGACCGCCACCCAGGCCGGGCTCCGGGTGGCCATGGTCGACTCCGGCGACTTCGCCGGGGCCACCTCCAGCGCCTCCTCCAAACTGGTGCACGGCGGACTGCGCTACCTCCAGACCGGCAACGTGCGCCTGGTCGCGGAGAACCACCGGGAGCGCCGCTCCCTCGCCTCCGACGTGGCCCCGCACCTGGTCAACCACATGCCGTTCCTGGTCCCCGTCTACTCGGGCGGGCCCCACGGCGCCGCGAAGATGGGGGCCGGGGTCTTCCTGTACTCGGCCCTGTCCGCGTTCGGTGACGGGATGGGCCGCCTGCTCTCCCCCGCCCAGGCCAAGCGCCTCGCGCCCGGACTGCGCACCGAGGGCCTGCGCTCGGTGGCCGCCTACAGCGACCACCAGATGAACGACAGCCGCATGGCCGTCATGACCGTGCGCGCCGCCGCCGACGCCGGCGCGGTGGTGCTCAACCACGCCGAGGTGGTGGGCCTGCGCACCACACGGGGCAGGGTCACAGGCGCCGACCTGCGCGACCGCGTCGGGGGCCACGAGTTCGGGATCGACGCCCGCCTGGTCCTCAACGCCACCGGGCCCTGGGTGGACGGCCTGCGGCGGATGGAGGACCCGGCGGCCGGGCCCAGCGTGCGCCTGTCCAAGGGCGCCCACCTGGTCCTGCGCACGCCCGAGCCGTGGCGCGCGGCGCTGACCATCCCCGTGGACCGGTACCGGGTCTCGTTCGCCATCCCGTGGGAGGGGAGGCTGCTGCTCGGCACCACCGACGAGGAGTACACCGGCGACCCGGCCGAGGTGGGGGTGGTCCCCTCCGACGTCGAGCAGATCCTGGGCGAGGCCGCGGTGGGCATCGACGCCCCCTACCTGGACGCCTCCCAGGTGACGTACTCCTTCGCCGGCCTGCGGGTGCTGCCGGGAGGCCCCGGCGGCACCAGCGCGGCCAAGCGGGAGACCGTGGTGAGCCAGGGGCGCGGCGGGATGCTGTCGGTGGCGGGCGGCAAGTGGACGACGTACCGACACATCGGCCGCACCGTCCTGGAGGAGCTGCGCAAGGTCTCGGCGGTGCCCCTGGGCGAGGACATGGTCGACCCGCTGCGCACCGTGCCGCTCCCCGGGCTGGCCAGCCCGGACGCGGTGACCCAGCGGCTCATCATCGACCGCGAGCCGGGCGCCCGCCTCGACCCGCTGGTCGCACGCCACCTGGCGTCGCACTACGGAAGCCTGGCGATGGACATCGCGGTCCTGGTCCGGGACCTCCCGGAGCTGGGCGAGCGCATCCACCCCGACGGGCCCGACATCTGGGCGCAGGTGGTCTTCGCGCGGGACCGCGAGTGGGCCGTGACCGTCGACGACGTGCTGCGCCGGCGCACCACGGTGACCGTGCGCGGCCTGGACACCCCGGAGGTGCGCGAGCGCACGGAGGCGCTGCTCGCGGACTGACCCGCCTCGCGGCACCCCGTCGGCCGCCGTCCCCTCACGGGGGCGGCGGCCGGTCCCGTGAGGGGGCACGGGGCCCGGGACGGCCGTCCCGACCGGGCCCCGGACACGCGAACGCCCCGGAAGGCGGTGCCTTCCGGGGCGTCCTACGACGTTCTACGTCTTAGAGCGCGACGACGTTCTCGGCCTGCGGGCCGCGGGTGCCGGCGACGATCTCGAACTCCACGCGCTGGTTCTCCTCCAGGTTGCGGAAGCCGCTACCCTGGATGGCGCTGTAGTGAACGAAGGCGTCGGGGCCACCGTCGTCGGGGGAGATGAAGCCGAAGCCCTTCTCGCCGTTGAACCACTTCACAGTTCCCTGAGCCATGTTCTCTCCTTCAGCTCGGTGTACACGAACGCATACTCACGTCCGAGAATTGCCGCGAGCCGACTCCAAGAGAAACCGCCCGCCGGTCACAAACTCCGCGGGCAAGACACCAACTGCGAAATTCAACGACTAACAATCTTCACCGAACTTACCACAGCCGAGCCAGCTCGCGAAGGTTTTCGGTGTGGCAACCCGCACGGCCCCGTCAGGAATACCGGCGGGCGGGGAGGGAACCGCGCGCGGCGGACCCCGTGGTCACGGGCGTGTCACGGCCTGTTCGCGAACCCGTCACCGCGATGTCGTTCCCGCACTTCAGCGCGGATGGGCGTCCGGGCGCTCCCCCGCACCGCCCCACCGCCGCCCCTCGGCGCGGGGCCCCTCCGTGCGGCCTTCCGGAAGGCGCCGCACGCGCCCTGGAACCCCCGTGGAACGCCCCCGGGGGGGGACGGTGCGGGGGCCCTGCGCGCGCCGGCGACTTCGCGGCCGCGCGCGTATGGGTGCGTATGGGCGCGTAGGAGAACGATCCCCACTGGTTTCGTAGGTGAATTCCGTTTTCGGTCGGCGGACCCGGCGCCGGCGGCCGAAGAACCGCGCGGCGCCGGTGGGAGCGGCGCGTGTGCCCGGCCGCCCCCACAGCACGCACCGCCCCGGATCCGCACGGTCCGGGGCGGCGTGGCGGCGCGCACGGACTACCCCTGGTCGATCCCGACGAAGTGTCCCTCCTCCACCTCGATCAGCGGAGCGGACTCCTCGTCGGCCGCCACCGGGAGGACGACGTCCTCCGGCGGGTTCGCCGCCAGCTCCGCGTCGACCTCCGCCCAGGTGCGGTGCAGCTGCGGCACGCACGAGAGGAGGTGGCGGCTGTAGGGGTGGAGGGGGTTCTCGAACACCCTGAGCGTGGGGCCCATCTCCGCGACGGCGCCCTTGCGCAGGATCACCGACTTGTCGCTGACGTAGTTGCCGAGCGACAGGTCGTGGGTCACGAACAGGATGCCGAGCCCGCGCTCCTTGAGGTCGCTGAGCAGGTTGAGCACGTCGATGCGCGTGGACGCGTCCAGCATGCTGATGATCTCGTCGGCCACCAGCAGCTTGATGTCCAGGAGCAGCGCCCGCGCGATCAGCACCCGCTGCAACTGGCCGCCGCTGAGCTGGTGGGGGTACTTGCCCAGGACGTTGCCCGGGTCCAGTCGGACCGTGGCCAGCGCGGCCAGGACCCGGTCCCGCCAGTCCGCGTCCGAGACCTCCGGGAAGTAGGAGGTCCTGATCATCTCGAAGACGCGATCGGCCTTGAAGATCGGGTTGAAGCAGCTGAACGGGTCCTGGAAGACCCCCTGCACCCTGCGGTAGTACTCCTTGCGCGCGGCGTGGCCCCGGATGGTGGTGATGTCGGTGCCGTCGAACGTGATCGTGCCGCCGGTCGGCCTGCTCAGGCCGAGCACCATCTTGCCGAGGGTGCTCTTGCCGCTGCCGCTCTCACCGATGAGCGAGACGACCTCGCCGGGCTCCACCGTCAGGCTGACGTCGCGCACCGCGCGCAGGCGGCCGCCGCCGAACGCGCCGACCCGGTACACCTTGTGCACATGGCTGAGTTCCAGCACGGTCTACCTCACCCCGTCTTCCAGCAGGCGGCCCAGTGGCCGGGTTCGATCTCCAGCAGCGGCGGCTGTTCGGAGCACTTGGAGAAGGCCATCGGGCAGCGGTCCTTGAACCGGCAGCCGGTCGGCGGGTTCAGCAGGCCGGGCGGCGTCCCGGGGATGCCCTCCAGTCGCCCCTGCTCCATGGTCGAGCCGACCTCGGGGAGAGCCGAGATGAGCATCTGGGTGTAGGGGTGGCGCGGCGCGTTGATGATGGT
Source organism: Nocardiopsis tropica (assembly GCF_042660575.1). Taxonomy (NCBI): domain Bacteria; kingdom Bacillati; phylum Actinomycetota; class Actinomycetes; order Streptosporangiales; family Nocardiopsidaceae; genus Nocardiopsis; species Nocardiopsis tropica. Next base: position 220,414 of record NZ_JBHSUF010000010.1, on the reverse strand, counting down.
CTTCGCGGGGGCCTTCTCGGCGATGCGGCCCGCGTACATCACCATGATCGTGTCGGCCATCTGGTACACGAGCGAGATGTCGTGGGTCACGAACACCATGCTCTTGACGTACTCGCGGTCGCGGAACTCCACGAGCGACTCGGCGACCGACCGCTGCGTGGACACGTCCAGCGCCGAGGTGACCTCGTCGGCGATGAGCAGCGACGGGTTGAGCAGCGTGGCCATCACCATGACGACGCGCTGCTTCATGCCGCCCGACAGCTCGATCGGGAACCGGTTCAGCACGTCCGGGTCGAGTCCGACGAGCTCCAGTCGCCGGGTGAGCTCCTGGGAGATGTCGGCCGGACGGACGCCGCGCGAGCGCAGCAGCTCGTTGATCATCCGCCCGATCTTGCGGGTGGGGTTGAGCGCGCTCATCGCGTACTGCGGGATGAGCGAGATCTCGTGGTAGCGGAGGGGCACCATCGCGTCGTCGTCCGCGATCGGCACGTCCTTGCCGTCCAGGTCGATGGTGCCGCCGACGTGGCGCATCCGCGAGTCCAGCCGGATCAGGCTCTTGCCGAGGGTCGTCTTGCCGCAGCCGGACTCCCCCGCCAGGCCCATGATCTCGCCGTCGGCGAGGTCGAACGTGACTCCGTCGAGGGCGTGGACGTCCCCGCGCAGGGTCTTGTAGTAGACCTTCAGGTCGTTGACGCGCAGGGTCATTACAGCTCCCGCAGCTTGGGGTTGAAGACCTCGTCCAACCCGACGTTGAGGATGTACAGCGAGCTCACGATCACCGTGATGCCGAGGCCCGGCGGAACGAACCACCACCACATCCCGAACTGCAGGGCGCTCCACGCGACGGCGCTCTCCAGCATCAGGCCGAGGGACACCCCGTCCGAGGGGCCGAGCCCGATGAAGTCGAGGCCCGCGGCGATGAGGATGGCGCCGCCGAACAGCAGGATGAAGGACATCACCAGGTAGGAGCTCATGTTCGGGGCGATCTCGGTGGTGATGATCTTCCCCGTGCGCCGGCCGCTGAGGCGGGCCAGGTCCACGTAGTCGCGGGTGGCCAGCGACAGCGCCTGCGAGCGCACCGCGCGCGCGGCCCACGGCCAGGAGGTGAGGCCGATGAAGAGGCCCTGCACGAACACGCCGCGCGCGTCCAGGTAGGCGATCGCGACGATCAGCACGACCATCGCGGGCAGGACCAGGACCACGTTCGTGAGCATGTTGAGGATCTCGTCGACGATCCCGCCCTTGTAGCCGGCGATGAAGCCGACCGTCGTGCCGATGACGAACGCGATGCCGCCGCCGAACACGCCGATGAGGAACGTGGTGCGGACCCCGAACACGAACTGCGCCCAGATGTCCTGGCCGAAGGAGGTGGTGCCCAGCCAGAACTCTCCGTTGGGGGGCTGGCTCTGGGGGCCGACGTACTCGTTGGGCCCGTGGTCGACGAAGAGGGGGCCGATGAGGCCGAGCAGGAGGAACGCGAGGACGATGCCCAGGCCGATGAGCAGCTTGGGGTTGCGGCGGGCGTAGTGCAGTGTCTCGGAGCCCTTGCGCGGAGCCGCGGGTTCGGCTGCGGACTGGGCTCCGGGCGCCCCGGCGACGTTGGTCATGACGAGCCTCCCGTCATCTGGACCCGGGTGCGCGGGTCAACCAGGACGTACACGATGTCGATGATGAAGTTGGCGATCAGCACCCCGACGACCACGAACAGGAAGATCCCCTGGAGCAGGAAGAAGTCCCGGCTGTTCAGCGACTGGATGATGAGGGTGCCGAGGCCGGGGTAGTTGAACACGATCTCGGTGAGCAGCGATCCGGCGATGATCGTGCCCAGCTGCACCGCGAGCCCGGTGATCTGGGGCAGCATCGCGTTGCGGAAGGCGTACTTGCGGACCAGCCTGCGCGGAGCGCCGAGGGCCTGGAGGTAGTTCGAGTAGTCCGCCTCCAGCTCGTAGATGATCATGTTCCGCATGCCGATCGCCCAGCCGCCCAGCGCCACGACGAACATGGACAGGAACGGCAGGAACCAGTGGCTGATCAGGTCGGAGATGAACAGCCAGGTGAACTCGGGCCGGAGGGAGAAGCTGTACCCGCCCGAGACCGGGAAGACCCCGGCGACGACGCCCAGGCTCCAGGCGAGCAGCAGGGCCAGCCACATGTAGGGCGTGGCGGTCAGGACGTACCCGAGCGGCAGGATCGTGTTGTCGAGGATCTTGCTCCGGGCGGCGAAGGCCCCGAAGTGGTTGCCGACGACCCAGCTGAGCAGGATCGCGGGGAGCAGCACGGCCAGGGTGTAGGGCACCGAGCGCATGATGACGTCGGTGACGGGTTCGGGGTAGAGCATCACGCTGACGCCCAGGTCGCCCCGGAACAGCCCGCCCCAGAAGCTGAAGTACTGCTGGTACAGCGGCGTGTCGAGGCCGAAGACCTCGTTGTAGTAGGTGGTCATGCGCTCGAGGGCCTCGGGGTTGCCGACCGAGGCTCGCGCGAGCATGCTGCGGACGGGGTCGCCCGGCATGAAGCGCGGGATCATCCAGTTGATGGTGACCGCGATGACGAACGTAAGCAGGTAGACGAAGAGCTTACGGCCGATGTAGCGCCACACACGTTCCTCCAGGTGATGGCGTCGGACAGGCGGGGGTCCCCGGAGGGGCACGGCGGCGGACCCGGGAAGGGGAAGGGGTCCGCCCCGTGCCCCTCGGGGGCTCCCCGGCCGGGCGCGTACGCCGTGCTCCGGCCGGGGTGGGAGGGGTCGACGGGTGCGCGGAGGGGGGTGTCCGCGTGCCCACTAGCCGACCGGTTCGATCTCCGCGAGGGTGTGGATGGCGCCCATCTCGAGCCAGCCGTTCCAGAGCGTCGCGGCGCTCTGCGGAGCGCCCTCCTGCTCGCTGGGCCAGTTGGTCCAGGTCTCGTTCGTGGACTGCGACCAGAGGCCGTTGTACCAGAGCGGGATGGCCGGGAGCTCGGCCAGCTGGATCTCCTGGATCTGCGAGGTGATCTCGGCCGCGCCCTCCACGTCGTCGGCGGGGACGGCGGCCAGCTGCTCGACGAGCTGCCACACCTCCTCGTTCTCGTACCGCCCGAAGTTGACGGTGGTCTGCTGCTCGTTGACGGGCAGCTGGAAGAGGTAGTCGTAGTAGGTCCACGGCGTGTTGCTCATCTGGCGCTCGTTGTTGATCACCAGGTCGAACTCGCCGGAGTTGCGGTTCTCGACCAGCAGGTCCTCTTCGGGGAACTGGGCCTCGACGTTGATGCCGACCGCCTGGGCCTGCTGCGCGATCAGGCGGGCCGCCTCCATCCAGTCGGTCCAGCCGGAGGGGACCTCCAGGGTGAGGGCGATGGGCTCGCCGTCGGGCGTCTCGACGTAGCCGTCGCCGTCCTCGTCCATGTAGCCGGCGTCCTCGAGGATCGCGACGGCCTCATCGGCGTCGAAGGAGAAGCCCTCCTGCTCGACCAGCTCCTGGTCGATGTACTCGTCCCACTCGGGGAGCAGGCCCGTCGGGTTGGCCGCCTGGACCAGGTCCGTGTAGGGGCCGGAGATGATCTGCTCCATGTCGATGGCGTGGGCGAGCGCCTGGCGGAAGGCCGTGTCGTCGAGCGGCGCGCGCGTGACGTTGGGGACCAGCCACGCGGTGTTCGCGCTCTTCATGTACGGCGGGCCGTCGTAGAAGCTGGTGACGTTGGGGTTGCTGTTGAGGACCTGGTCGATCCCGGGGAGGAAGTTGTTCGAGAGGTCGATGTCTCCCTGGTTGATCATGTTCATCGTCACCTCGTTGGAGGCGTTGACGATGTCAACGATGTAGCGGGGCTGCATCTCCAGGTCGAGCGCCTCGGTGCCCCACCACTCGTCGTTGCGCTCCCAGACCATCCGGTCGTCGGTGTGCGACTCGTAGACGTAGGGGCCGGTGGCGACGATGTCCTCGTTGGCGCTGTCCGTGAGCGCCGTCTCCTCCATGTCGGCCCAGATGTGGGCGGGGAGGATCGGGTTGAGGTAGACCCAGTTCATCCACTCCTGGGGGCGGTTCTCCGCGAAGGTGACGGTCACCGTGCGCTCGTCGGTGGCCTCGGCGCTCTCGATGAAGTTCCAGATGTTGCTGTAGGAGACGGAGCCGAACTGGCCCAGCTCCAGGGTGGCGACGACGTCCTCGGCGACCAGGGGCTCGCCGTCCGACCAGGTGATCCCCTCGCGGAGGGTGATCTCGTGGACGTTCTCCGCGGTCCACTCGTCGCTCTCCGCGAGCCAGGGGACGTACTCGCCCTCGTTGGGGTCGTACAGGAAGAGCGTCTCGTAGGCCAGGCCGATCGTGCCGGGCGCGTACTGGCCCTTCATGAGCGGGTTCCAGCTGACCGGCGGACCCCATGCCGTACCCGTGGTGTACAGCGTCTCGCTCCGGGGGTACGACCCGGAGCCCTCCTCGTTCCCGCCGCCACCCGAGCACGCAGTGGCCGTGATGGCCAGTGCCGCGAGTGCCGCCGGAATCCGCAGACTTCTCATCCGGACTCCTCCTTGTCACCCGGTCGGCCTGTGGGGGGGCGCCCCTCCGGGAACCGGAGGGTTGGGAGCGCTCCCAGCAGAGGGAGCACAGGACCGTTGCTGAACCGGGTAAGTGAGGTTAACAACAACACGCCCACGGGAAGGCCGTCAATCCCCGACACTTCGCTGTTATTCGCTTGTAACAGCGAAGATGCGGGTACGTCAGTAAATTCACCCCTACTGAACCGGTTCCGCACAGGCGTTCACCGGCTCTCGGACGACGGTCGGCCGCGCTGCACCGTCACGCCCCCATGGGGCCCGTGCTCGCCCGCGGGTACAGCTCGCCCCGCGAGGTCTCCTGGTTGCGCACCGGCCTGCCCTCGATCGCGTCGCCGAGCATGGCCGCCGCGAGGCGGCCGTAGGAGACGATGTCCCGGGCGATCGCGGTCAGCGAGGGCCGCACCAGTCGGCACAGGACGGAGTCGTCCCACGCCACGATCGACAGCTGGGAGGGCACGCCGACCCCCATCTCCCGCGCCACGCCGAGGCCGGCCACGGCCATGAGGTCGTTGTCGTAGACCAGCGCGGTCGGGCGGTCCGTCCGTGCCAGCAGCCTGCGCGTGGTCCGCGTCCCGGCCTCGCCGGTGTAGTCGGCGTGCACCGAGTACGCCTCCGCCAGGCCCGCCTGCTCCGCCGCGTCCAGGAACGCCGCGGTCCTCGCCCTGGTGTGCACGAACTCCTCCGGGCCCGCCACCCGCACGATGCGCCGGTGCCCCAGCGCTGCCAGGTAGTGGACGACCTCGCGCATGGCCACGGAGTCGTCGGTGTAGAGGCACGGGAGCGAGCCCGCCCCCTCGGGGCCGCCCAGGACGACCGCGGGCAGCGGCAGGCCCTCCACGAGGCCGATCCGGGGGTCGTCCACCCGCAGGTCGACCATGATCACGCCGTCGACCCGGCGCTCCGCCGACCAGCGCCGGTAGGCCGCGGTCTCGGCGCCCATGTCCTCGGTGACCTGGAGGAGCAGGTCGTTGTTGGAGGAGGCCAGTTCCGTCTCGATGCCGGAGACCAGCTGCATGAAGAAGGGTTCGAGCCCCAGCGAGTGCGCCGGGCGGTCGACCACCAGGCCGATCGCCCCTATCCGACCGCCCGGCGAGAGCGCCCGCGCGGGACTGCTCGGGGCCCAGCCCATGTCGCTGGCGATCGCCAGGATACGCCGACGGGTCTCCTCGGAGACCCCGGGCCGCCCGTTGAGCGCGTACGAGACCGCCCCCTTGGACACCCCGGCGGCCTTGGCGATGTCCACGATCGTCGGACGCCGCATCAACCCCCCCATTCGCCCCCCTGATCACAGAAACTGAACCGGTTAAGCAGACGGCTAGGGAGTGTACTGCATGGCCTGTCGGCGTCCAGATCCCCTCGGCGGCCGGGGCCGGGAGCGGGTCAGCCCCGCTGACACCCCGGGCACCAGTAGAGGGTGCGTCCGGCCAGCTCGGACGCGGCGACGGGCGAGGAGCACACGCGGCACGGCTCGCCGGTCCGGTAGCAGACGTACAGCGTGTCCGGCCTGGGCACGGGACGCGCGTCGGGATCGGGCCGGTCCTCGGGGCGGGTGGTGATGATGTAGCCGTCGCGCACCCCGTCGCGGAGCAGGCCGGCGAGGTCCTCCCACAGCGCCGCCCACTGCCCGGCGGTCAGTTCGCGGCCCGGCGTCGCCGGGTCGATCCCCGCCCTGAAGAGCGACTCGGCCCGGTAGATGTTGCCGATCCCCGCGATGACGTCCTGGCGCATGAGCAGCGCCGCGATGCTGGTCCTGGAACGGCTGACCGTACGCCAGGCCCGTTCGGGGTCGGCGTCGTCGCGCAGGGGGTCGGGGCCGAGCCGGTCCTGGACGGCCTGCTTCTCGTCCTCCGTGACGACCTCGCAGGCGGAGGGGCCGCGCAGGTCGGCCCACCCGGAGGCGTTGACGAGCCGGGCGCGCACCGCGCCGACGGGTGCCGGCGGCACGACCAGCCCGTCCCCGTCCCGGACGAGGGGGGCGAGGTCGGCGCCCCGCGCGCGGGGCGCGCCGAGGTGGCGTTCGCCGTCCGCGTCACCGAAGGTCCACGCCCCGTACAGGCCCAGGTGCACCCGCAGCCACTCACCCGAGTCGAACCCGAGGAAGAGGTGCTTGCCGTGGGCCTCGCTCTCCGTGAGGACGCGGCCGTCCACCCGCGCGGCACCCTCCGCGAAGCGGCCCTGGGGGCTGGTGGCGCGTACCGTCCCGCCGCCGAAGGCCTTCTCGAAGTGCGCCGCCAGTCGGTGCAGCGTGTGACCCTCGGGCACCGGTGTTCCCCTCTCCCCTCCGCCCGGCGGGCACGCGGATCCTCCGCGTTCCGGGCGTTCCGTCCCAGGGTAGTGCGGCGCGCAGGCCGCCCGGGGCCGGTCAGCAGGCGGCGAGGATCTCCCCGACGAGGGCGCCGGGGTCGGCCAGGCAGCGCCAGGCCGGAACCACCACCACGGGGTCCCCGGTCGCCCGGTTGAGCGCCTCTCCCCTGGCCAGCAGGTGGCGCAGGGCCCTGCCGTCGGGCTCGCGGTCGAGCAGGAGCAGCAGGCGGCGCGAGCCGAACCGGACCACCATGTCGGCCGTCCACCCCTCGACGGTCTGCTGGAGCACGACCCCCGTGCCGACGGCCCGCAGCTCCTCCACCAGCACGGTGGCGGCCGGGTCCGCGCCGACCACGCAGGTACCCGTGACCATGGCGTCCAGGTCGCCCAGCGGGCCGTCGTCCCCCGACCAGTACCCCCGGTCGCCCACCACGAGGAGCCGCTGCCGGGTCCGGGTGAGCACCGAGGACCACAGGTGGCCCATACCGCGGACCCGGCGCTCGGCGGCCGCGGGCGCGCCGGCGGCGAGCACCGGCGAGAGCACGGTGACGTCCGCGGCGGCACGGTCGCTGTCCAGGAGTTCCGGCCCTCCGACCCTCACCTCGTGCAGCAGGGCGCGCCGGCTCAGCAGCCGGCGGATCAGGGCGACCTGGGGCTGGGTCGGCGCGACCACCGCGACCACCCGCCCCGGGGGCAGGCGGTCGTCGACCTCCCCCACCACCACCGCCACGCGGTACGCCTCGTCGCGGTTGACGAAGGACGCGCCCGGCACCGCCTCGCAGGATCCGGCGACGTCGCGCCACTCGAACGGCGGACCGCAGCGCGGGTCGGGGTCGGTGCGCACCACGATCCTTCCGCCGTAGCAGTGCCGGGACGCGGCCCCGGCGAGCAGGGGCGGGGCGCCGTCGTGCTCGTCCAGCCACAGCATGGCCGGTGCGGCCCGGTGGAGGGCGCGCATCGCGGAACCCGAACCGTGGCGCAGCCCGCGGGCGTCCAGCTGGTCGGGCGCCAGGCCCGCGGCGGCCAGGGCCCGGCGCTCCTCGTCGGGCTCCAGGACCGTGGTCGGCCCGGGGTGCGCCGGGTCCCCGAACACCACGGCCCGGCCGGCCCTGTAGAGCGCCGGCAGCAGCTCGGCGACCCGGGTGCGCTCCGCGCCGAGGACGACGACCAGGTCGAACAGGCCCGCCTGCGGCGGCAGGGCCCTGACCTGGTCGGTGCGGCAGGTCCACGCGGGCAGGGCGTCCAACAGGCTGGCGACCCCGGGCCACCCGTTGCCGTGGTGCCAGTCGAGGGTCTCCAGCCGGTTCTCGACGGCCGCCCGGCCGCGCCGCAGGCGGGGTCCGGAGACGGACCGCAGGCAGGCGGCGCTGGACCTGCGGTGCCGGGCGAGGGCGTCGGCCAGCTCGGAGGTGAGCTCTCCCAGGGGCGCGCACCGGGTGCGCCGGTCGACGGCGGAGCGCCACTCGCTCTCCATCCGGGCGACCGCTCCCAGGCGGTCGAGGTTGTCGGGGTCGGTGCTGACGCCCAGTTCGCGGCGGATGGCGCCGCGGTGCTGGAAGCCGACGAAACCGCCCGCACGGGCGCGCTCGGTCCGGTGCAGCCAGTACTCGGGGCCCCCGCGCTCGGGGGTGAAGAGGGTGTCGGGGTCCCAGCCCCGGGCGATGCCGCGTCCGCGCTCCTCCGCGAGCTGGGCGAGGGCGTGCCCGCCGGAGGCCATGGTGTCCATGTCCCTCCAGGCCCCGCGGACCCGGGCCCAGTCCTCGGCGAGGGCGGCCCAGTGGGCGGCGGGGTCCTCCCCGGCGGAGCCGGGGCCGGAGGCGGGCAGGCCGCCGGCCTGCTCGGCGAGGAGCCTGGTGAGCATCCGGGCCTCTTCGGCGCGGTGCCCGCGTCCGCCGACGCGCACCACGGGGTGCGCGGGAGAGGTGTCGGCCCTGGCCGCGGTCTCGTCGATGTCGGTCTCCGTCCTCCCGCAGACCAGGACGCGCTGGCCGTTGCTGACGGCGGTGCGGACGATGGCGTCCACCAGGTCGTGGGCGCCGCTCCCGGGCGGGGCGGCGGCCACGGTGATCTGCTCGCTCATGGCGGCGCGCAGGATCGCGTACTGGGCCTGGTCGAGCGGGGTGGCGGAGACCGGGACGGTGGCGTCGTCCGCGCCGTCCGCCTCCGCGGTGTCGCGGGCGGCGCGGCGGGCTGCGGCCCGCCCTCCCCTGAAGAGCCGCCCCGGGGCGTCGGCGGGGTCGGGCCCGGCCCCGCGCCCGGCGGACGGCTGCCCGAGCAGGGGCTCCAGCGCGGTCCCGGTGACGGCGTCGGGGTCGAGGCCGGCGCGGTCGGAGGGATCGAGGTCGGCGAGGACGCCCTCGACCGTCCCGGGTTCGGCGCCCTCGGCCTCGGCCTGCCCGCTGGGCCCGGCCAGGAAGACCACGGCGACGTTGTGCGCCCCTCCCTCGACGGTGCGCGGGGCGCCCCGGGTGGCGAGGGGGTCGATGTCGTCGACCCGTTCGATCTCCAGGCGGGTGAGGAGGCCCCGGACCTTGGCGGCGAGGTCGGCGACCGCGGCGGGGCGGCGCGCGGGGTCGGGGGCGCCGGACCTCAGCCGCGCGCGGAGCTCGAACAGGTCCTCGGGGTCGGTGATGCCCAGGCGTGTCAGGAGGCCGGTGTTGACGTCGGGCGGCCCCACGGCCCTGACCAGGGGCACGTCCGGTTCGCGGCGGCTCTCGTCGATGTCGTCCACGACCCGCACGTCGACGGTCAGCAGGGGCAGCGCGACCCGGTTCCCGCCCTCGCGGAGGACGACGAGCGGGTACCCGTAGCGCAGCGCCTGCCCCCGGCGCCGGCCCAGGCGCAGGACCCTGGCGGCCTCCGGGTGGGGCGGGAGGGTCTCCCCCGCCCCGCTGAACAGGACCTCGGGTCCCTCCGGGAGGCAGGCGCAGGTGTCGGAGTCGAGGCTGTCGGCTCTGACGGCGTGGGTGTGCACGGCCTCGCGGCGCACGCAGGCGCGCAGGTAGGCGAGGAGGGAGCGCACCTCGGAGCGGTCGATGGGCGGCTTCCAGCGGAGCGAGGCGGCGCCGACCCCCGTCCGGCCGGCCGGTCCTTGGACGGGGGCGGCGCCGGGGATCCCCGTCACCCTTCCCGGACCGATCCCCTCGTCGATCTCCTGCGCGTCGTCCCGTAGTGACCTCACGTCGCCCCCCGCACCCCGCCCGTGTGACCAAGCGGTTACACGCTGCTATCGGGGTCCATTGTGGAGGATGGAGCAACCCCGGATCCCGGGAACGCGGGAACCCGCCCGATTTTCACCGTGCGCGGCGTCGGCCGGGCCGGGCCTACCGGCCGGGAACGCCGCGGAGGCGGAGGGCGATCCAGAGCTCGGCGCGGTGGTCGGGGTCGTCCAGGTCGCCGGGGAGCAGCTCGCGGATGCGGTTCATCCGGTAGCGGAGCGTGTGGCGGTGGACGCCGAGGGCCTCCGCGGCCGCGTCCCAGCGGCCCGACGCGGCGAGGTAGGCGCGCAGCGAGGCGAGGAGCTCGGCGGCGGCCCGCTCCCGGAGGAGCGGCGCGAGCAGGTCGCCGGCCATGCGCGCCCCGGCGGGGCTGTCCGCCAGGCCGAGCAGCCCGCCGGGCAGGTCGCCGACACGGACGATCCGCTCCCCGGGGCCCCGCGCGGCGGCGGCCTCCAGCGCGCGCTCCGCCTGGGAGAGCGCCGGGGCGAGGTCGCCGTAGGCCGCCGGCTCGCTCACCCCCACCGGCCCCTCCAGGACCTCCCGGAGCACGTCCTCGCCGATCTCCGAGCCCGCCAGCAGGAGCGCGTTCCCGCCGATCTCGGTGACCAGGACCCCCTCCGGGGGGTGCGCCGGACCTGCCCCTCCGGCGGCGGCCACCACGACCGGAGGGACCGGAAGCGTCTCCCGCAGCCGCTCCGCCCCCGGGTGGAGCGGGTCCAGCGCGCCGGTGAGCAGTGCGGCGAGCACCCCCTCGTGCACCCGCGCGGTACGGCTGTGCGCGGTGCGCTCCAGTTCCAGGGAGAGCAGCGACACCGCGGCGTTGACCAGGGTGCGCTCGTCGGGGCCCAGCACGCCGCCGGTGCCCACGACCAGGAAGCCGCGGACCTGGCGGCCCGTCGCCAGGGGTTGGGCGGACACCTGCTCCCCGACGGAGGTCAGGGACACGCTCGCGCGCATGCCCGCGTCCCGCAGCCGGTCGAGCTCGGGCCCCAGGCCCGTCGCGCGTCCGGCCGCCGACGCGGGCGCGGCGTGGCGGACCGAGCCGTCCGCGGACAGCAGCAGCACCCAGGCCCCGAGGTCGCGGGCCAGGAGGTCCACGATCGCCGGAGCCCCCGTGAGGGCGGCGCGGGTGAGCCCCCGCTGTGCGGCGAAGGCCCGGCTGAGGCCTTCGTACTCCTCCTTGGCCAGGAGGCGGGAGACCTCCTTGCCGACCGCGATGAAGGGGGTCTCCCTGCCGACCTCGACCAGGGCGAGCCCGTACTCGTCCGCGGCCCCGCGGAGCTGTTCGGGGGTCTCCTCCAGGACCACGCCGACGGCGAAGCCCAGCGCGGTGATCCCGCGCTCGGCCAGGCGCCGCGTGTAGTCGCGCAGGTCGGGGACCCCGCCCGCCCAGCGCACACCGGTGGTGAGGAGGAGCTCGCCGCCCTCCAGGTAGGGGGTGGGGTCCTCCAGCTCGCTGACGGCGACCCACTCCACGCGCCGCTCCTGGTTCTCCTGTCCCGCGAGCAGGCTCAGCCGCAGGTGCGGCGTCCGCAGCAGGGCTCCCAGAGTCGGGGGCATCCCTGTCTCCCTCCAGACGTGTCCGTCGTCCGAACCCCGCCGCAGTGGCGCAAGGCCCTCCACCGATTATCCACTGTGTCCATGCACTCTCCGCCCCGGTCGTCCTAGTGTCAGGCGAGTCGGGGAGCCCACCCCCGGCCGGCCCACATCCGTTCCGCCCCGTGCCCACCGCAGAAGGAGGCAGCCGCATGGCAGCGACCCAGGTCGTCCAGTCCCGCCGGATCGTCACCGAGATCCCCGGCCCCAAGTCCCGCGCCATCCAGGAGCGCCGCAGCTCGGCCGTCGCCCAGGGCGTCGGCAGCGTCCTGCCCGTCTACGTCGAGCGCGCGGGCGGCGGCATCGTCGAGGACGTCGACGGCAACGCCCTCATCGACTTCGGGTCCGGCATCGCCGTGACCAACGTCGGCAACGCCGACCCCCGGGTGGTGGAGCGCGCCGCCGAGCAGCTCGCCCGGTTCACCCACACCTGTTTCATGGTGAACCCGTACGAGGCGTACGTGGACGTGTGCGAGGCCCTCAACCGGATCACCCCGGGGGACCACGAGAAGCGGTCCATCCTCCTCAACTCCGGGGCCGAGGCCGTCGAGAACGCGGTGAAGATCGCCCGCAGCGCGACCGGCCGCCAGGCCGTCGTGGTGTTCGACCACGCCTACCACGGCCGCACCAACCTCACCATGGGGCTGACCGCGAAGAACATGCCCTACAAGCAGGGCTTCGGGCCGTTCGCGGGCGAGATCCACCGCATGCCCATGGCCTATCCGTACCGCTGGCCGACCGGTCCGGAGAACTGCGGCCCCGAGGCCGCCGCCATGGTCGTCGACCAGATCACCAAGCAGATCGGCGCCCGCAACGTCGCGGCCGTGGTGATCGAGCCGATCCAGGGCGAGGGCGGTTTCATCGAGCCGGCGCCGGGCTTCCTGCCCGCGGTGGCCGAGTTCTGCCGCGCCAACGGGATCGTGTTCGTCGCGGACGAGGTGCAGACCGGCTTCGCGCGCACCGGCGACATGTTCGCCTGCGACCACGAGGGCGTCGTCCCGGACCTGATCACGACGGCCAAGGGCATCGCGGGCGGCCTCCCGCTGGCCGCGGTGACCGGCCGCGCCGAGCTCATGGACGCCGTGCACAGCGGGGGCCTCGGCGGCACCTACGGCGGCAACCCCGCCGCGTGCGCGGCGGCCCTGGCGGCGCTCGACGCGATCGGGTCCGACGACCTGGTCGGGCGCGCCCGGGAGATCGGCGAGCTGATGCTGGGGCGCCTGCGCGAGCTGGCCTCCCGGCACGACGTGATCGGCGACGTGCGCGGCCGCGGCGCGATGATCGCGATCGAGCTGGTCGCGGGCGAGGACAAGGCCCCCGCCCCCGAGGCGCTCGCCAAGGTCCTGGCGCACTGCCACTCCCAGGGGCTGATCCTGCTGAGCGCGGGCACCTACGGCAACGTGATCCGCATGCTGCCGCCGCTGGTCATCGGCGACGACCTCCTGCACGAGGGTCTGGACATCCTGGCCGAGGCGTTCGGCCGCCTCTGACCGGTCCCCGGCGGCGCCGGGCCCCGCGGGGCCCGGCGCCGCCGCGTTCCCGGGGCCTCAGCGCTCGTCGCGCACCGAGTCCAGCGACAGGAGCGCCACGTGCAGGGACACGCAGGTCTCCACCGAGTCCAGGTCCGCTTCGAGGACGTGGGAGACGCGCCGCAGCCGGTCGTAGAACGCGGGGCGGGACAGGTGGGCGCGGTTCGCCGCCAGCGCCTTGTTGCGGCCTGCGCCGAGGTAGTGCCGGAGCATGTCGGTGAGGTCGCTCCCGTGCCGGGCGTCGTGGTCCAGGAGGGGGCCCAGCTCGCGCTCGACGTAGGTCTGCAGCCGCTCGTCGTCCCGGAACAGGTGGAGCAGGCCGCGCAGGTGGAGGTCGGGCAGCCGGTAGAAGGGCCGGTCGTCGCTCTGGCGGACGGCCACGTCCCCGACCTGGCGCGCCTCCAGGAAGGAGCGCCGCACCTCCCGGATGCCGTCGACGGAGGAGCCGACGGCCAGCACGGCCGCGTCCCCGATCGCGCCCCGCACCCGTTCGGAGAGCATGTACAGGGTCGGGTCGAGCCGCTGCCTGCCGGGCAGCGCGAGCAGGATCCCCACGCGCAGGTCGTCCAGCGAGCCGACCAGGGCGGGCAGGCGCAGTTCGCGGCACGCGCGCGCGGCCCCCTCCGCCGTGTCGGACAGCCGGGCCTGGGCGGCGAGGCCGGTCCCGCTCTCGCGCAGGCGCAGCACCACCCCCACGAGCTCGCGTCCGTTGAGCGGGACGCCCACGGCCCGGGCCCGGACCAGCGCCTCCTCCGGGTCGGAGTAGGCGCGGTCGACGATGCCGGCGATGATCGTCCGGTGCGTCTGCCGCTCCAGGCTCTCCTCGTGGCGTTCGAGCAGCCGGCCCAGGGCCAGGGTGGTGGCGGCGCGTTCGATGAGCATGCTCTGGCGCGGGGTGGGGCCGGCCCCGGCGACGAGGATCAGCCTCCCCCAGTCCTGCCCGCGCGCCCCGACCGTGGTGACCAGCCACCCGGTGGCGGGCACGTGGACGGTGCGCGAACCCGAGCGGACGGCGCGCGAGCGGCTCTCCCAGGAGGTGAGCAGGGTGCCGGGGTCCTCGCCGTTGAGGTCGCAGGCCAGCACCTGGTGGGTGAGGTTCTCCAGGACCACGGGGCAGCCGGACAGCTGGGCCACCTCGTGCAGGATGCGGTCGGCGTCGGCGCCCTCCACCGACAGCTGGGTGAACACCGAGTGCAGCTTCTCGGACTCGCGCAGCTCCTCCAGCTGCTCGTTGACGACGCGGATGTGCACGGCCTCGGTGATCTCGACGAACCTGGCCTCGCGGTCCAGCAGGACGACCGGCACCCCGGCGTCGCGGGCGGCGTCGAGGAAGGCGGGGGGCAGCTCGGCGTGGTACTTGCGCCCGAGCTCGACCGCGATGCCGCTGACGCCCACGGCGGCGAGGTCGTCGATGTAGCGGCGGAGGGCCTCGGGGTCGTCGGGCAGGGCGATGCCGGTGCTGAGCACCAGCTCTCCGCCCCGGAGCAGGTGGGCGAGGTCGGTGACCTCGGCGATGTGGACCCAGCGCACGGCCACGTCGTCGAGCAGTTCGGCCCCGACCACGACCCGGGGGCGGGCGCGTCGCAGCGCGGGGAGCCGGAGGACCTCGGCGAGGGTGGGGAGCACCGGCCCATTCTAGGAGACCGCCTCGGACGCGGTGTCGGTGTGGGGCCGCCCGTCCTTACACGGTGTCCGCGCCGCGGGCCCGCGTCCCCGGGTCGGAGCGCCGCCGACCGTCCTTGACAGAGCGTAAACCCGGCCACCATGTTGTCAACACGGTGATCCTGGCCATCCGGGTGGGAGCGGGCGAGACTGGAGCCATGTCGGAACTTCTCTCGCGCCACCGCGCGGTCATGCCCTCCTGGCTGCCCCTCTACTACGACTCCCCGCTGGAGATCACCAGCGGCAAGGGCGCCCGTGTCACGGACGCCGACGGCAACACGTACCTGGACTTCTTCACCGGCATCGTGACCAACATGCTCGGCTACGACGTGGCCGAGGTCCGGGAGGCCGTCGAGCGCCAGCTCGCCAAGGGGGTCGTGCACACCTCCACGCTGTACCTGATCCGCAACCAGGTCGAGCTGGCGGAGAGGATCGCCGGCCTGTCGGGCATCCCGGACGCGAAGGTCTTCTTCACCAACTCGGGCACCGAGGCCAACGAGACCGCCCTGCTGCTGGCCACGTTCGCGCGGGGGAGCGACGAGGTGCTGGCGATGCGCGGCAGCTACCACGGGCGCTCCTTCGGCACCGTGGCGGTGACCGGCAACCGTGCGTGGAAGAACTCCTCCCTGTCACCGCTGAACGTGCACTACCTGCACGGCACCGACCACGCCGCTCCCGCCTTCCGGAGGATGTCGGACCGCGAGTACGTCGAGGCGTGCGTCGCCGACCTGCGCGACGTCCTGGACACGGCCGCGCCCGGCGTGGCGTGCCTGATCGCCGAGCCGATCCAGGGCGTGGGCGGGTTCGCGATGCCGCCGGACGGCCTGTACGCCGCGTACAAGGAGGTCCTGGACGAGCACGGCATCCTTTTCGTGTCCGACGAGGTGCAGACGGGGTGGGGCCGGACGGGGACGAGCTTCTTCGGCATCGGCAACCACGGGGTGACCCCGGACGCCATGACCTTCGCCAAGGGGCTGGGCAACGGCTTCGCGGTGGGCGGTGTCGTGGCCCGCGGCGACCTGATGGACCGGCTGGGCGCGCTGGGCGTGGCCACGTTCGGCGGCAACCCGGTGGCGATGGCGGCCGCGGGGGCGACCCTGGACTACGTGCTGGAGCACGACCTCCAGGGGAACGCGCGGCGGCAGGGCTCCCTGATCATGGAGGGGCTGAAGGCGCTGACCGCCCTGCCGAGCGTGAAGGACGTGCGCGGCAAGGGGCTGATGTTCGCCGTGGAGATGTCCGACCCCGCCACGGGCGCCCCGGCGCCGGCGCTGGCCGGACGGGTCCAGGAGGAGACCCGGGAGCGGGGACTGCTGGTGGGCAAGGGGGGCGTGCACGGCAACGTGCTGCGGATGGCCCCGCCCCTGACGCTGTCGCAGGAGGAGGCCGTGGAGGGCCGCGACGTGCTGCTGGACGCGGTGCACGCCGTGAACGACGGGGCCTGAGGCCCCCGCGGGGCCCGGTGTGCCGGAGGGGCCGGTGTGACTGCGGGTCCCCCATTCAGGGGATTCCCCGGCCCCCTCCGCGCACGCCCGCGCCCCCGCACCTGTGGACAACGCCTGTGGACGAGGAGAGGGATCACATGAGCAAGCACGTCACCCACTGGATCGGCGGGCGCGCCCACGAGGGGGCCGCCGGGCGACGGGGCGACATCCACGACCCGGCGTCCGGCCGGGTCTCGGGCACGGTCGACCTGGCCGGGGCCGGGGAGGTCGACGCGGCGGTCGCCGCCGCGCGGGAGGCCTTCCCGGGATGGCGGGACACCCCGCTCTCCCGGCGCGTGCAGATCCTGTTCCGCTTCCGCGAACTCCTCGCCCGCGACCAGGACCGCCTCGCGGAGCTGATCAGCGCCGAGCACGGCAAGGTGTTCTCCGACGCCCGGGGCGAGGTGGCCCGCGGCCTGGAGGTCGTGGACTTCGCCTGCGGCATCCCGCACCTGCTCAAGGGCGGCTACTCCGAGAACGTGTCCACCGGCGTGGACTCCTACTCGATCCTCCAGCCGCTCGGCGTGGTCGCCGGGATCACCCCGTTCAACTTCCCCGCCATGGTGCCGATGTGGATGTTCCCGATCGCCATCGCCTGCGGCAACACGTTCGTGCTCAAGCCCAGCGAGAAGGACCCGTCGGCGGCCGTGCTGCTGGCCGGGCTGTGGGCCGAGGCGGGGCTGCCCGCCGGGGTGTTCAACGTCGTGCACGGCGACAAGGAGGCGGTGGACGCCGTCCTGGAGCACCCCGGCGTGGCCGCGGTCAGCTTCGTGGGCTCCACCCCGATCGCCCGGTACGTCTACCGGACCGCCGCCGGGCACGGCAAGCGCGTGCAGGCGCTGGGCGGGGCCAAGAACCACATGGTGGTGCTGCCCGACGCCGACCTGGACCTGGCGGCGGACTCAGCGGTGTCGGCCGGTTTCGGCTCGGCGGGCGAGCGCTGCATGGCCATCTCGGCGGTGGCCGTGGTCGACTCCGTGGCGGACGGGCTGGTCGAGAGGATCCGTGACCGGGTGTCCCGGCTGAGGGTCGGTCCCGGCGACGACGACCGCAGCGACATGGGCCCGCTGGTCACGCGGGAGCACCGCGACAAGGTCGCCTCGTACCTGGAGTCGGGGGTCCGCGAGGGCGCGACCCTGGCGATCGACGGCCGGGTGCACCCGGTCCCGGACGGGGATCCCGGCGGCTTCTGGCTGGGTCCCTCACTGCTCGACCGCGTCGGCCCGGAGATGGCCTGTTACCGGGACGAGATCTTCGGCCCGGTGCTGAGCGTGCTGCGCGTGCGCGACTACGACGAGGCGGTGGAGCTGGTCAACGCCAACCCGTACGGCAACGGGACCGCGATCTTCACCAACGACGGCGGCGCCGCGCGCCGGTTCCAGAACGAGGTCCAGGTCGGCATGGTCGGGATCAACGTCCCGATCCCCGTGCCGGTGGCCTACTACTCGTTCGGCGGATGGAAGCAGTCGCTCTTCGGCGACTCCCACGCACACGGCACGGAGGGTGTCCACTTCTACACCCGCACGAAGGCGGTCACGGCGCGCTGGACCGACCCGGGGCGGCGGCCCTCCGGCGGCGTCGACCTGGGGTTCCCCACCAACGGCTAGTCCGAGTTCGGGGAAATACCGGACGGATGTCTCTCACTGACGGTCGGCGGGGGACGACACGGAGTATCGTTGTCCCCGGAAGCCCCTCACGGGGCGTGTTCGGCGGCGTCGGCCGTCACAGGAGACCATCCGGGATAGACGCGCTCATTTCCCCTCCTCCCCGATGGAAGCGGGCGCGTCAGCGGAAGCGCTCCGGGTCCGTCTCTCCCCCTGGACCCGGAGCGCGACCGTCCTGCCGCTCCTACCGCACCGCGAACAGCCGTTCACCGGCGGGTATCCCCGGATCGACGCCGATGATCCCCGCACACTCCTCACAACCGAAGACGCGGCTTCCGTCGGGAAGCTCTCCGAGGACCTTTCGGGGCCGCGGCCACTTGGCGTGGCAGACGACGCAGGCATCCCCCATGCACTGCGCCCCGCTCAGCGATCCCGGGTCGTAGACGTAGGTGTCGTGTGAGTCGTCAGGCAGCGTGTCTGGATCGCACATCGTGCTCGTTCCGCGCAATGTCCTTGCTCCCCCCGTGGTTTAGGACAGTCTGGCGGGCCGATAGTTACCGGCTCTTTATTGAATCAGAAGCGCTGGGCGCCTGGAAGGGTCCGGACCGAACTAAATCACTCCGTGCAGGGAGATCATAACCCTAAGTGATCAAGTCTGGGAAGACCCCTGTCGCCAACTGCATGTTCATACCCTTTGTCTGATATCTACAACGGGCTCGCCGCGCGCCCTTCAGCCCGAAGGACGCTCACAGACCGAGAAACGGCGCAGTGACAGCGCGGGATTGATCCCCCGCACTTCCTCGACCCTGTCGGCCGAAACCTGGGCCGTGGCGATCGCGAAGGACTGCTCCCCCAGGGCCGCGACGGGGGTCCCCATCGGGTCGACCACCATGCTGTTGCCCGAGCCCGTCGGGGCCGCCTGGCCGGACGCCGCGACGTACACGGTGTTCTCGATGGCACGGGCGCGGGCCAGCGTCCGCCAGTGCTCCTCCTTCAGCGGGCCGGGAACCCACTGCGCCGCCAGCAGCACCACGTGCGCCCCCGCGTCGACGATCCGCCGCGTCACCTCGGGGAAGCGCAGGTCGTAGCAGGTCTGGAGTCCGAACACCACACCGTCCACGGCGAAGGTCTCCGGCTCCTCGACGGGCCCGGGCCTCAGCACGTCCGACTCCCTCACGCCGAACGCGTCGTACAGGTGGATCTTGCGGTAGCGCGCCACCCGGTCCCCGTCCGGGGAGAGGGCCACCAGGGTGTTCGTGAAGCGCTCCGGGTCCTCCCCCGCCTCGTTGACGCCCAGGACGACGTGCACGCCCTCCCGGCGGGCGGTGTCCGCGACCGACGAGACGAAGGGGCCGTCCAGGGGCTCGGCCGCCTCGACGTAGCGGTGGTCCATGCGCGACGCCGTGAACATCGCGTACTCGGGGAAGAGGACCACGCGCGCGCCCTCCGCGGCGGCGCGCGCGGTCAGCCGCGCCACCGAGCGCCGGTTCTCCGCCTTGTCCCGCCCGGGGGCGAACTGGGCGACCGCGACCTGCACCATGGACCTCTCCTCGTGGTTGTGGGGGCGCCCGGGGGCGCCGTGACCCGAGTGTACGACCGCTTCCCCGCCCGGCCCGGCGGCGGACGCGGGTGCGCCACGCCCTTGCCGAGCAACCGAACACGCGTTCAGTGTGATGGGCATGTGTCCGGCCACCGCGCCCCGGAGGGGTCGGCCGGGGTACGCAAGCCGACGGTCGACGGCGCCCCGGCCCTTCCCCGCCGAGGCGTGGACGGCCTCCCGGGCTCTCAGGCTCCGGGGTCCGTCCACGCCTCGGCCGCCTCGTGCAGGCGCAGCAGCCGGTCCCAGTGGGCGGAGACGGTGACCCGCCCGTCGGGGGTGAGCCGGACGGTGGTGCGGGGGCGGCCCGTGGCGCGACCGGCGGGCCGTGGGCGGCGGGCCCGACCCGGATCAGGGCAGGAAGGACATCGCCCAGGCGGGGGCGAACACCACGACGAGGAACCGCGCGGTGCGGGTGGCGAAGGTGACCGCGCAGAACAGCACGACGTTCATGCGCACCACCCCGGCCAGCACCGACACCACCACGAACGGCGGGACGCTGGCGAAGGAGCTCAGGGCCACCAGCCCCGCGCCCCAGGCGGGGCGCGCCTCCGCCTTGCGCCGCCATCCCTCGGCGCGCTCCGCCCACTTGCCCGGGGTCTGCGCCTTGCGGCGCATCCACGGCACGGCGATCGTGCCCCTTCCCACGTAGAAGTAGGGCAGTTTGCCGAGGGTCTGCCCCAGCCCCGCGGCGACGGCCATCGCGACGAGGGCGCCGTCGTCCATGGCGACGACGGCGCCCACCAGGTAGATCTCGATGTTGATCACCGGGACGGCCCCGGAGACGAGGGCGACCGCGAAGGCCAGCGCTGTCTCGATCACCTGCCGCCCCCGGGCCCGGCCCCGGTCAGTTCTCGGCCGCCGCGAGCTGCCCGCAGGCCCCGTCGATCTCCTGTCCACGCGTGTCGCGAACCGTGACCGACACCCCGTGCGCCTGGAGCCGCCGGACGAACTCGCGCTCGTCCTCCGGCCGCGAGGCCGTCCACTTGGAACCGGGGGTGGGGTTGAGCGGGATGAGGTTGACGTGCACCAGGTGGCCCTTGAGGAGCTTGCCGAGCAGGTCGGCCCGCCACGCCTGGTCGTTGATGTCCTTGATGAGCGCGTACTCGATGGAGACCCGGCGGCCGGTGGTCCCGGCGTAGCGCCAGGCGGCGTCCAGGACCTCCCCGACCTTCCAGCGGGTGTTGATCGGCACCAGCTCGTCCCGCAGCTCGTCGTCGGGGGCGTGCAGGGAGATCGCGAGGCGGACCTGCATCCTCTCGTCGATGAGCTTGTTGATCGCGGGCACCAGACCGACGGTCGACACGGTCACGCCGCGCTGAGAGATGCCCATGCCGTTGGGCACGGGGTCGGTGATGCGGCGCACCGTCTGGAGGACGCGCTTGTAGTTGGCCATGGGCTCCCCCATGCCCATGAACACGATGTTGCTGATCCGGCCCGGCCCCCCGGCGACCTCGCCGCGCGCCAGGTCGCGGGCGCTGGCGACGACCTGCTCCACGATCTCGCCCGTGGACAGGTTGCGGGTCAGGCCCGCCTGGCCGGTGGCGCAGAACGGGCAGTTCATGCCGCAGCCGGCCTGTGAGGAGATGCACAGGGTCACGCGGTCCGGGTAGCGCATGAGCACGGACTCGAACAGGACCCCGTCGAACGCCTTCCACAGGGTCTTGCGCGTCATCCCCTTGTCGGCGGTGACGTGCCTGACGGGCGTCAGGAGGGTGGGCAGCAGGGCTTCGCCGAGGCGTGCCCGGGACTCCGCCGGCAGGTCGGTCATCGCTTCGGTGTCCGACTCCAGCCCGCCGAAGTAGTGCTTGGCGAGCTGCTTGGCACGGAAGGGCTTCTCCCCCAGTTCGGTGACGACCTCGGCCCGCTCCTCGGGGCTGAGGTCGGCCAGGTGCCGGGGAGGCTTGGCACGGCGCGGGGCGACAAAGGTGAGCTCGGCGGGCATAGAGAGTCCGTAAGGGGTGGAGTCGATGGTCTCGGCCCGGCGCGGGTGGCAGCGGCTCGGGTCGTTATACGACCTATACGCGGCTGCGGTGCAGCTCCGCCTGTCAGGGCACTACCGTCGATTCTACGCACTGTGTGGACGGCCCGGACGAGTTCGTCCACCAGCCACGACAATCAGGGGATCGGCGCGTTGGAGGGCCGGTGACAGGGATCGACGTCCTGCTCGACGAGATCAGCCCGTACCAGAGCCGCCGTGTCGTGGTGGAGTGCGACTCCCACACCACGGCCGCCTACCTGCTGGACGCCCGGGGCCGCATCCGGGTGCCCGTGTGGCTGGCCAACCACGAGATGGCCCCCCGCACGAGCGAGTCGGGCGGGCTGTACGAGGGCCAGGCGCCCCTCATGCCGGAGGCGTACACCAAGCACCCGCAGGGCCGTCCACGCTTCGACCCCTCGTGCCTGCGCGCGGTGTGGTTCGAGGAGGGCGACGGCGTGGCCCTGGTCGACGAGGAGGGCCTGCTCGCGGTCATCCCCGGCTGGGCCGAGGCGGACAGCGGGCTCCCCGGCTACGCGCGGGAGGCCATCGGCCGCAGCGCCTACGCCTGGGAGCTGGACTCGGTGCGCGGCCAGCTGTGGCCGCGCGTCGTGCACGCCGAGGCCTACTGGGACTGGCGCCGCGCCTCGGGGGCGTGGCGGAGCGTGCAGCGCACCGTCCTGAGCCACCTCAACCGCCGCGTCGGCGAGCCCGGCCACTACTGGGACGTGTCCGACGGGCACCCGCCCCTGCTCCGCGTGTCCGAGCGCCCGCCCACGGCGGAGCGCCCGTTCACGGTCCTGTCCACCGTCGGGATGTGCGGCCAGCGCATGCCCACCCTGGACCGCTACATGGCCAACACCTCCCAGCACGCGCGCGTCGAACTGGCCCTGGCCACGACCATGCCCGCCCACCGGGCCGCCAGGATCTTCCGGTGGATCGGCGCGTTCCCCTGGCGGGCGGTCACGTGGTTCGGCACCGGCCACACGGTCAAGTGGCTGGACAACCCCGAGGACCGCGCGATGCGCGGCGGCGCGGGCGCGGTCCTGCTGATGGAGGACCCGGCCCCCCTGGTCGCGCACCCCGACCACCGGCCGCTGGACACCTCCGGGCTCTCCTTCCAGGGGGATCCGGTGCGCTGGCTGTGGATCGTGCCGATCACCCGGCCCGAGCACCTGTTCGCCAAGGAGCACGACAGCGCCACCCTCGTCGAGAAGCTGGCGGCCGAGGGGCGCAGCTGGGTCCTGGAGTAGCCCCGGACCGGGGAGGCGGCGCCGCCTCCCCGGTCCGCCCGGAACGGCCGTGCCCGGCCCGGCCGACGCCGAACGGGGTCAGCTGGCGATGCCGCGGCGGCCCCTCACCTGGCTGAGCATCTGGTGGAAGCGCACCATGTCCTCGTCGCTGAAGCGCTCCACGAAGCTGAGCAGCGTGGCGCGCGGGTCGGGGCCCGTGTTGAGGACCTCGTCCATCACCCGCGCGGTGTACTCGGCGTGCGTCTCCCGGGGCCAGTACACCCAGGCGCGCCCGCACTTCTCCCGGTCCAGCAGAGCCTTGTGGAAGAGGATGTTCGCGACCGTCATGACGGTCGTGTAGGCGATGTCGCGGTCGTAGACCATGTTCTCGCGGACCTGGCGCACCGAGAGCGGTGTGTCCGACCGCCACAGCGCGTCCATGATGGCCGCCTCCAGTTCCCCCAGCCCCCTCATGGGCCTCCCCTACCCCGCGACGTCGGTGTGCTCGTCACCGAGATCGTAGACAGCGCGGGGCCCGTTCCGTGGGAGAACTCCGGAGAGCGCGCAGATCCGCGCATCCTCGGCGTCCCGGACCGGCGTTTCACCCGTCGGCGGCCCGCGGGGACCAGGGAAAGAGGCGGGACGCCGACCACCGGGCCACCCGGGCACGGGGAGGGGGGGTCCGCGGCCGGGCCCGGGTCCCCCCGCCTCCGCTGGGAAACGCCGGCGGCGGGGACCCGGCCGTCCTGCCCGGCCGCTCACACCCACTCCGACGCGGTCCGGCCGCCGACGGTTCCCGCCCTCCCGGGACCCCCGAGTGGCACGCGCCACACCCCGGTTGGCCGAACGAGGACAGTGTCTTCACATCTCAAAATCCCCTGAAATCAACACAAAACAGACGGCATAACAACGCTGCGCTTAGTTACCCGTGCGTAGGGAGAGCGGCGATGTGAAACATTGTTACCTATCTCCTAGTTTCAACAACGCCCGGGTTCCCCGCGAGGAGGCCGGTACAAGTAGCCTGGTATCCGACGAGTGCTGGCCAGGTCAGATGCTTCCCGCATGCGCGGGGATGCTCCCACGTTCCTTCGAGCCCGCCTTGCCAGCAGCCACCCGTCTTCATACACATTCACAAGCGAGCTGCGGAAGTGGGCGATCTCCGCCGTGTCGTCTGAGGCGTCTCAACCCCTGACAGACTTCGGTCCCAACGAGTGGTTGGTCGAGGAGCTTTATCAGAAGTACTTGAACGACCCGAACTCCGTCGACAAGGCCTGGTGGAACTTCTTCGCGGACTACAAGCCCGCGGAGACTGCCGGCGCGAAGGGCGGGGGTGCTGCCAAGGCGCAGGACCAGAAGACTCCCGCAGCCCCCGCGCCCAAGAAGTCCGCTGCCCCCCCTGCGCCCGCGCAGGGGAGCAAGGACGAGGCACTCCAGGTCAAGCAGGAGCGTCTGCGCGGTGCACCCGCGCGGACCGCTACCAACATGGAGTCGAGTCTGACCATGCCCACCGCGACGAGTGTGCGCGCGGTGCCGGTCAAGCTCCTGTTCGACAACCGCATCGTCATCAACAACCACCTCCGGCGCGGACGCGGTGGGAAGGTCTCCTTCACCCACCTCATCGGCTACGCGATGGTCAAGGCCGCCAAGGCCATGCCGGAGATGAACTACTCCTACGTCGAGGTCGACGGAAAGCCGGGCGTGGCCAAGCCCGAGCACGTGAACTTCGGTCTCGCGATCGACCTCCAGAAGGCCGACGGTTCCCGTCAGCTCGTGGTGCCCAGCATCAAGGGCTCCGACGAGATGGACTTCAACGAGTTCTGGAGCGGCTACGAGGACATCGTCCGCAAGGCCCGCGCCAACAAGCTGGGCGTGACCGACTTCCAGGGCACCACGATCAGCCTGACCAACCCGGGCGGCATCGGCACCGTGCACTCGGTCCCGCGCCTCATGCCCGGCCAGGGCACCATCCTCGCCGTCGGCGCGATGGAGTACCCGGCGGAGTTCCAGGGGGCGTCCCAGGACACCCTGAGCGAGCTCGGCATCAGCAAGGTCATGACGATCACGTCGACCTACGACCACCGGATCATCCAGGGCGCGCAGTCCGGCGAGTTCCTCCGCCGGATCCACCAGCTCCTCCTGGGCGAGGACGGCTTCTACGACGAGATCTTCAACTCGCTGCGGATCCCGTACGAGCCGGTGCGCTGGGTGCAGGACATCCACGTCAACAAGGCGACGCAGCTCGACAAGACCACCCGGGTCCAGGAGCTCATCCACGCGTACCGCGTGCGCGGCCACCTCATGGCCGACACCAACCCGCTGGACCACGAGCAGCGCAAGCACCCCGACCTGGACGTGCTCGAGCACGGGCTCACCCTGTGGGACCTGGACCGCGAGTTCCCCACCGGGGGCTTCGGCGGCAAGCAGGTCATGAAGCTCCGCGACGTGCTGGGCGTGCTGCGCGACACCTACTGCCGCACGGTGGGTATCGAGTACATGCACATCCAGAGCCCGGAGGAGCGGGAGTGGATCCAGTCGCACGTCGAGCGCGAGCACGAGAAGCTCGACCGCGACGAGCAGCTGCACATCCTGCACAGGCTCAACAGCGCCGAGGCGTTCGAGACCTTCCTCCAGACCAAGTACGTGGGCCAGAAGCGCTTCTCGCTCGAGGGCGGGGAGTCTCTGATCCCGCTGCTGGACGGTGTGATCTCGCGGGCGGCCAAGGCCGAGCTGGACGAGGCCGTCATCGGCATGGCCCACCGCGGCCGGCTGAACGTGCTCGCCAACATCTGCGGCAAGTCGTACGGGCAGATCTTCGGCGAGTTCGAGGGCAACCTCGACCCGCGCAGCGCGCACGGCTCGGGTGACGTCAAGTACCACCTGGGCACCGAGGGGGTCTTCGAGACCCGCGAGGGCGACAGGATCCAGATCTCGCTGGCCGCCAACCCGTCCCACCTGGAGACGGTCGACCCGGTCGCCGAGGGCATCGTCCGCGCCAAGCAGGACGTCCTCAACAAGGGCCCGCACGGCTTCACGGTGCTGCCGATCCTGATCCACGGCGACGCCGCGTTCGCCGGCCAGGGCGTGGTGGCCGAGACGCTCAACCTGTCGCAGCTGCGCGGCTACCGGACCGGCGGCACGGTGCACGTCATCGTGAACAACCAGGTGGGCTTCACCACCTCCCCGGCCGACAGCCGCTCCAGCGTGTACGCCACGGACGTGGCGCGCATGGTGCAGGCGCCCATCTTCCACGTCAACGGGGACGACCCCGAGGCCGTGGTCCGGGTCGCGCACCTGGCCTTCGCGTACCGCCAGGCGTTCAACAAGGACGTCGTGATCGACCTCATCTGCTACCGGCGCCGCGGTCACAACGAGGGTGAGAACCCCGCGTTCACCCAGCCGCTGATGTACGACGTCATCGACGCCAAGCGCTCCACCCGGAAGCTGTTCACCGAGGCCCTCATCGGCCGCGGGGACATCACCGTGGAGGAGGCCGAGTCGGCCCTGCGCGACTACCAGTCCGAGCTCGAACGGGCCTTCACCGAGACCCGCGAGGGCGAGAAGAAGCCGATCGAGCCGGGCGCCGTGGTCAAGCCCGAGGTGTTCACCGAGGGCCGCCTGGACCACTCCGCGGTGGAGACGGCGATCAGCTCCGAGACGGTCAAGCGGATCATCGACACCCAGGTGTCGCTGCCCGAGGGCTTCACGCCGCACCCGCGTCTGGCGCCCCAGCTGGCCCGTCGCGCGACGATGGTCGAGACCGACGCCATCGACTGGGCGACCGGTGAGCTGCTGGCCTTCGGCGGGGTGCTGCTCGACGGCCACCCCGTCCGCCTGATCGGCCAGGACAGCCGCCGCGGCACCTTCGGGCAGCGGCACGCCGCCATCATGGACCGCGACACCGGCGAGACCTACACGCCGCTCAAGCAGTTCGACGAGGGGACCACCCGCTTCCACGCGCACGACTCGCTGCTGAGCGAGTACGCGGCGCTGGGCTTCGAGTACGGCTACTCGCTGACCCGTCCGGACGCGCTGGTCATGTGGGAGGCGCAGTTCGGCGACTTCGTCAACGGCGCCCAGACCGTCATCGACGAGTACATCACCGCCGGCGAGCAGAAGTGGGGCCAGCGCTCCAGCGTGACCCTGCTGCTGCCGCACGGCTACGAGGGCCAGGGGCCGGACCACTCGTCCGCCCGCATCGAGCGGTTCCTGCAGCAGTGCGCGCAGGAGAACATGACCGTCGCGATGCCGTCGACCCCGGCGAGCTACTTCCACCTGCTGCGCTGGCAGGCCAAGTCGCCGTTCCAGCGCCCGCTGGTGGTGTTCACGCCCAAGTCGGTGCTGCGCCTGAAGGCCGCCACCTCGGCCACGTCCGAGTTCACGTCGGGGCACTTCCAGCCGCTGATCCCGGACGACTCGATCGCGCCCGACAAGGTGCGCCGCGTGGTGCTGTGCTCCGGGAAGATCTACTACGACCTGGACGCCGCGCGCCGCAAGAGCGGTGACAAGCACACGGCGATCATCCGGGCGGAGCGGCTCTACCCGCTGCCGATCGAGGAGATCCGCGAGCAGCTCAAGGCCTTCCCGAACGCGGGCGAGGTCCTGTGGGTGCAGGAGGAACCGGCGAACATGGGCCCGTGGCCCTTCGTCGCGCTGGTCTTCTCCGAGCAGCTCGACCGTCCGTTCACCCGGATCTCGCGTCCGGCCTCCTCCGCGCCGGCGGCCGGTTCGGCCAAGCGCCACGAGGCCGAGCAGCGTGCCCTGGTGGACACGGTGTTCCCGCCCGCCGACTGAGGACGGGGCAGAGCGTGTACTACACCGATCGCGGGATCGAGGAGTTGGAGGGCCGCCGCGGCGAGGAGGAGGTCAGCTTCGCCTGGCTCGCCGAGCAGCTGCGGGTGTTCACCGACGTCCACCCCGAGTTCGAGACGCCGGTCGACCGGCTGGCCACCTGGCTGGCCCGGTTGGACGACGAGGACGACGAGGAGTAGTCACCGCCCCTCCGCGTGAGCGGCGGGGTGTGAGGGGCCCGGGTCATGGCGACCCGGGCCCCTTTCCCGTGTCCGGGGCCGGACGCCCGGCCGCCTCGGGGCGCGCCCGGCCGGCGCCGGCGGGAGGCCGTACGAGCGGCCCGCTCCGCCGGGCGCCCCGCCGGAGCGCTCGTCCCCGAGGCCGGGCCGGGGCCCGGGCCCCGGCCCGGCCTCGGGGAGAACCCCTGCTCCCCCCTGAACCGCCCCCGAAACTACGCGACATATCTTGAGTTCCCCCCACTCGCGACATATCGTGAAGGCACAGAGCAAGCGAAGGGAACACACGATGGCGCGTTGGACCATCGACAGGCCGATGACCCAGACCCTGGACGGCATCGTCGCGTTGCGGGTCCGGATCATCGGCGGTCACGTCAACATCCTGCCCACCGACGACCCGGCCACCTTCGAAGTCACCGACATCGTGGGCGACCCCCTCCTGGTCACCCAGGAGGCGGGCATCCTCACCATCCAGTACGAGGACCTCACCGGGCCCGGTTTCCTGGACCGGCTCCGCCCGATGCAGCTCTCCGCCTACAAGCGCGTGCAGCACCGCAGGGCGACCGTCAACCTGCGCCTTCCCCACGACTGCCCGGTGGAGGTCACCACGGCCACCGCGCCCATCGTGGCGGCGGGGATCAGCGCGCGCAGCCAGCTGCGGACCGCCTCCGGCGAGATCACCCTCGACGAGGCCTCGGGCGAGACCGAGATCGCCACCGTCTCGGGCAACACCGCCGTGCGGGGCGCCAGCGGCAACCTCAAGTTCAACAGCGTCAGCGGCCAGCTGGCGGTGGCCGGCGGCCGCCTCTCCGCGCTGAGCGCCAAGACCGTGTCGGGCCAGCTGCTCGCCGACACCGACATCGCGCCCGCCGGCCGGGTGCGGCTCAACTCGGTGTCCGGGGAGATCGCCCTGCGGGTCCCCGCCGACACCTCGGCGACCGTCGAGCTGCGCACCTCGACCTCGCCCGTGAACTCCGACTTCGGCCTGGACCGGCGCAGCGCCCCGGCCAGGACGATCCTCAGCGGAAAGATCGGCAGCGGTGTCGACCCCGCCTCCATCACCGTCAACTCCGCGTCGGGGCGGACCGCGCTGCTGCGGCGCGCGCCCGAGGCCCCGGCCGCGATCCCCGAGGGGGCCTGAATGAGCACCATCTTCGGCCACGGCAGACTGCGGCTCTACCTGCTCAAACTGCTGGACGAGAGCCCGCGGCACGGCTACGAGATCATCAGCCTGCTCCGCGACCGCTTCCTCGGGGTGTACTCGCCCTCCCCCGGCACCATCTACCCGCGCCTCGCACGGCTGGAGGAGGAGGGCCTGGTCACCCACACCGAGGAGGGCGGCCGCAAGGTCTACCGGCTCACGGACAAGGGCCGCGCCGAACTGCGCGGCCGCAGCGGCGACCTCGACGACCTGGAGAAGGAGCTCACCGACTCCGTCCGGGACGTCGCGCGGGCGGTCAAGCAGGACGTGCGCGCCACCATCAGCTCGCTGCGCGAGGAGCTGAAGTTCGCCGCGGGCGGCGCGCGCCGCCCCGAGCCCCCGGCCGGGGGCGACCGGACCGACGGCGGTCGCGAGGAGGCCCCGGGACCCGCACCCTCCGCGGAGGAGGCCGACACCTCGGAACGACGCGCCCCGGAGGCCGGGGATCCGTCTGAGGAGTCCTCCGGCCGGCAGGACGGGGCCCGGGACAGGCCCGGGGACCAGGGCTGCGAGGACGGCTCCCGCTGGGCCCGCGAGTGGGAGCGCTTCGCCCAGGGCTTCGGTGCGTTCGGCGCGGTCTGGAGCCGCGGTGACTCCGAGCGCCGGGCCGGGGGGCCCGAGTTCGACCAGGCCCTGCGCGACTTCGGCGACAGGGTGCGCGACGTCGTCCGCGAGGCGGGCCACGTCGGCGAGGCGGCGGCGCACGACCTCCGGCGCATCCTGGACGACACGGTCGAGGTGATCCGCAAGGACGCGCGGAACTGGGGCCCGACCGGGGACGGCGGCGCCGGGACCGGGACGTCCGGGGAAGCCGCCGAGGAGGCACGGGACGCAGGGGACGCCCCCGGCCCCGAGGGCTCCGGCGACTCCGGCGGCTCCGGCGGACCGGCCGGGACGCACGCGGCTCCCGGGGAACGGGCCCAGGACGGGCCGGAGGCCCGGCCGATGCCCTCCGCCCCGGGAGGGGACCCCTGGAGCGAGGCCGTCGGCGATCCCGGTGACGGGAACGCGGACGGCGCCGCGGAGGGCGGCGACGCCCCGGAACCCGGGAGCGGCTCCGCCGACGGGAGCGGTGGCAAGGACCGGTAGTCGAACGATCGGGGCCCGGCAGGCGTCGCGGGGGCGCGCCTGCCGGGCCCTCTCGTGCCCCCTCCCCCGCCCCGGCGGGGTCAGAGGGAGGCCAGGGCCGCCAGAAGGGCCGTGCCCGCCGCGGCGACGGGGAGCACCAGCACCCACCGCGCCCACCGCCGGGCCCCCCGCGCGGTCGGGAGCTCCGGCCACCGGTACGCGCCCACCGCCAGGGACGCCGCCAGGAGGAACACCCCCGCAACCCATGCCCACGGGGACACCAGGTGCCAGAACCCGGCGAGGCGCGCGTACTCGAGCAGCGCCGCCCCGGCGAGCCCGTGGGCGAGCAGGCCCAGCCGGTCGGTGGGGCGGCGCCACAGGACCCCCGGTCGGCGCCGGGCGGCGAACCCCAGGGCGAGGAGGCCCGGCACGAGCGCGAGAAGGGCGGTGGCCGCTCCGTAGAGCCGCTCCCCCGCCGCGTTGTCCGGGCTGGACTCCTCGACCCCGAGCAACCTGATGCCGATGTCCTCGCTGAACCGGTGCGTGTCGGACAGGACGACGGCGCCCCGGCCGCCGGCGTAGCCGATCCACGCCGTGTGGCCGTTGGTCGTGGCGTTGCCGCCGTGGCCGGTGATCGGCACGCCTCCCAGCGTCTCCACGTACCAGCCGAGGCCCTGTTCGCGCCGTTCGACGTCGCCGGGGGCAACAGGCAGCACCGCCCCGGCGCCCGGGGCCGAGCCGTCCATCACCGCGGCCAGGAGCAGGCCGAGGTCGTACGCGGTCGTGACCAGCCCGCCGGAGGGGCTGTTGGCCTCGGCGCGGTCCGGGACGAGGGGTCGCCCGCGGTCGGCGTCGTGCACACCGAACCCCAGCCCGGCCCCGTCGGTCCAGACCGCGCTGTCGTCCATGTCCAGGGGCTCCAGGATCCTCTCCCGGACCAGGTCCGCGTAGTCGGTCCCCGCGCGGGCCGCGAGGGCGTGCCCCAGCAGGTCGACGCCGGTGTTGGAGTAGTGGTTGGTCCCCCGGAGCCCCGGGTCGACCCTCGCCCGCCCGGCGACGTCCTCCAGGAACTCCTCGACGGAGCCGGGGGGCTCGGGGTGGTGTTTGGCGGCGAACTGCCACAGGGTCTGGGGCAGACTGGTCTCCTCCCTGCTCAGCCCCGCCGTGTGCGTCGCCAGCTCCTCCACCGTGACCCCCGACAGGGCCGGGTCGGCGAAGTCGAGGCCGTCCAGGAGGTCGCCGACGCGCGTGTCCGGGGTGAGTTCGCCGCGGTCGACCATGTCGGCGAGCAGCATCCCGGGGAGGACCTTGGCGACCGAGGCGGACCCGAACAAGGTCCGTCGGTCCACCGGATCGCCGCCGGTCCCGGCACCGCCCAGCTCCGCCGTGCGCACGCGGAGCGCGCCGTACCCGTCCGGTTCGACGACGGCGACCGCCAACCCGTGGTAGCCGGTGGGATCGGTGATCCCGTCCCGGACCTGTGCGGCCAGCTCCGTGTCCCCGCCGGACCGCGGTCCGAGCTCGTAGGGGCGCGGCGCTGCCGTCACCGCGCAGACCGCGGCGAGGACGGCGAGAGCGGCGGGCAGCGCCGTCACCGCCCACCGCCCGCGGGGGCGGCGCCTGTGGGGGGCGGGGTCGGGGTCGTTCATCGGCGGCGGGGCTCCTCGCTCGGGTCCGCGCCCTCGGTGGCGCGGGTGACCTGGAAGAACCTACGGCCGCGGCCCTCGGCGCCGCCCTACGCCCCTCCCCCGGTTCCGGGGTGGGGCCGGCCCCACCCCCGGAGGCGCCGGGGCCGTCCGCGCACAGGGGAGGGACGGGCTGCGCCCGCCGGGACCTCGGGGCCGGGCCCGTGCAGGGTCCTCCGAGGCGACTCGACGCCACCGGCCGCCCCGTTCCCGTGTACGGGTCCCGGGCCCCCGCACACGGGAACGGGGCCCCGGCGCGTGCGCGCCGGGGCCCCGTCGTGTCACCGCGGTCCCGCGTGGTGTGTCCCGCGCCCGCTTCCGACCGGCGCCTCCGCCCCGCGGTCGCGGAACGGCGCGCGCGGTCCTACGCGCGGACGACCCCGTCCTCGCGGGCCTGGGCGGCGACCGCGGCGGAGACCGCGGGAACCACCCGCGGGTCGAAGGGGCTGGGGATGACGTAGTCGGCGGCCAGGTCGTCGCCGACGAGCCCGGCGAGCGCCTCGGCCGCGGCCAGCTTCATGCTCTCGGTGATGTCCGTGGCGCGGGCGTCGAACGCCCCCCGGAACACGCCGGGGAAGGCCAGCACGTTGTTGATCTGGTTCGGGAAGTCGCTGCGCCCGGTGGCGACGACGCTCGCGTACTTGCGGGCGACGTCGGGGTGCACCTCGGGCTTGGGGTTGGCCATCGCGAAGATGATCGCGTCGTCGGCCATGGTGGCCACGACCGACTCCGGGACCTCCCCGGAGGACAGGCCGATGAACACGTCGGCGCCGGCGAGCGCGCTCTCGATGGAGCCGCGCAGCCCGGCCCGGTTGCTGATCCCGGCCAGCTCCTGCTTGACCGGGTTCAGGCCCTCCCGGCCGTCGTGGATCATGCCCTTGGAGTCCGCGACGGCGATGTCGCCGATCCCGCCGTCGATGAGCATCTTGGTGACGGCGACCCCGGCGGAGCCCGCCCCGGAGACGACGACGCGCAGGTCGGCGAGGGTTCGGCCGGTCAGGCGCGCGGCGTTGTGCAGCGCGGCGACCGTGACGATCGCCGTGCCGTGCTGGTCGTCGTGGAAGACGGGGATGTCGAGGCGCTCGCGGAGCCGGCGCTCGATCTCGAAGCAGCGGGGGGCCGCGATGTCCTCCAGGTTGATCCCGCCGAAGGACGGGGCCATCCGGACCACGGTCTCGACGATCTCGTCGACGCCGGTGCAGCCCAGTGCGATCGGCACGGAGTCGACGTCGCCGAACTGCTTGAACAGCAGCGACTTGCCCTCCATGACGGGCAGGGAGGCCTCGGGGCCGATGTCGCCCAGGCCCAGCACCGCGGTGCCGTCGGTGACGACGGCGACCAGGTTGCTCTTCCAGGTGTAGGTCTCGACGAGCTCGGGGGTCTCGGCGATGGCGTCGCAGACGCGGGCGACGCCGGGGGTGTAGGCGAGGGACAGCCCCTCGTGGTCGTGGACGTCGACGGAGGAGGAGATGTGGAGCTTGCCACCGCGGTGCAGCGCGAAGGCCGGGTCCTCGTCGAGGTGGGAATGCTGGTCTTGGGTACGCGAAACGGTCGTCACTACTCAAACCCCTCGGTGTGCGTGTCCACCCGGCCGTCGGCCATGACGGGGGCGGACCTTGGCAGTGGTGCGAACCGCGCGCGAAGAAGTGAAGGTGCCAGGGGAGCTCTCCTCCGGTGCCGGTCGGCCATGACCGGTGGTGTCGCCGGGGGTGAGTCGTTCTTCGCCGGACTCTTATGCGAGTACTGCGCGGTCGCCTCTCACGGGGATGACCCGTTACGCAATCCTCTCACAACGGTGACCACAGGAAAATCGCGGGTCGGCACGATAGGACGGCACCGACTTATCAGCTTTTGTCGCACAATGATCTCAATAGTCGTTTTGGCTCGGGCGGTGGGGCCACGAACCCGCCTCCGACCAGGCACTCCGTGCTCTGAAGGAGACCCCACGATGGCTCTGCTCAAGCCCCACTCCGCGCCTCTCACCCTGGGCGCCCTGTCCGTCGCCGGCGTCCTGGCCCTGACCGCGTGCGGCGGGGACGGCGGCGCCTCGGAGGAGACCGCGACGCCCGAGGCCCCCGCCGTCGAGGTCGACGAGGAGCTCGCCGCGCTGGTGCCCGCGGACATCGCCGAGGCCGGTTCCGTCACGATCGGCGTCGAGGCCTCCTACCCGCCCGGGGAGTACCTGGACGAGGACGGCGAGACGGCCCTCGGCTTCAACGTGGACCTGGTCACCGCGGCCCTCGGCAAGCTCGGCCTGGAGGCCGAGTGGGTGCCGACCGCCTTCGACTCCATCGTCATCGGCGTCGACACCGGGACCTACGACCTTGGCTCGTCCTCGTTCACCGTCACCGAGGAGCGCATGGAGCAGGTCAACATGATCAGCTACTTCTCCTCGGGCACCCAGTGGTTCGCCCAGACCGGCAACCCGCAGGACGTCGACCCCGACAACGCCTGCGGCATGCGCATCGCGGTCCAGTCCGACACCACCCACGACGCCGACATCGAGGCGCGCAGCGAGGCCTGCGTCGAGGCCGGCGAAGAGGCCATCACCATCCAGAAGTTCGAGAACCAGCCGCTCGCGACCGAGACCGTCGTCTCCGGGGTCAACGACGCGTCCCTGGCCGACATGCCCACCGCCGTCTACGCGCTGGAGCAGACCGGCGAGGGCGTCCTGGAGCTCATCGGGGAGCAGTACGACGCCGCCCCGTACGGCGTCCTCACCCACAAGGAGGACACCGAGCTCGCCGAGGCCGTCGCCGCGGCCTTCAACGCCATCATCGAGGACGGCACCTACACCGAGATCCTGGGCGAGTGGGGCGTCGAGGCCGGTGTCCTGGAGACCGCCGAGGTGAACCCCGAGCTGTAGGGGCACAACCCCCACAGACATCCACCGAGCGAAAGACTGACCTGTGTCCTCACCGACCGAACCGGTGAGCGGTCCGGGGTCGCCGAATCCGACCCCGGGCCGCTCCACCGAGCCCGTCACCGCCGTCCCCGTCCGCTACCCGGAGCGGTGGGTCGCCGCGGCGGTGATCCTGGTCCTCGCCGCCATGTTCGTGCACATGCTGTTCACGAACGACGCGTTCAACTGGCCGTTCATGCTGGAGCACATGTTCTCGGACCCGGTGGTCCGCGGCGTGTGGGTCACCATCAGCGCCACCGTGCTCTCGATGCTCATCGGCATCGTCCTGGGCATCGTCCTCGCGGTGATGCGGCTCTCCGGGAACCCCGTCCTGATGGCGGTCTCGTGGCTGTACACCTGGTTCTTCCGCGGTGTGCCCCGCCTGGTGCTGGCGGTGCTCTTCGGCAACATCGCCATCCTGTACACCACGATCGCCATCGGCCTGCCGTTCGACAACTACTGGATGCCGTGGCTCGGGCTGGAGGGCGACGCCCGCTTCTTCGAGATCGACACCCGCACCCTCCTGAGCGGCTACGTGGCGGGCCTGCTCGCCCTGTCGCTCTCCGAGGGCGCCTACATGGCCGAGATCATCCGGGCCGGGCTCCAGTCCGTCGACAAGGGGCAGACCGAGGCCGCGCAGGCCCTCGGCATGGGCCGCGGCAGGATCATGCGGCGGATCACCCTGCCGCAGGCCATGCGGGTCGTCATCCCGCCCACGGGCAACGAGACCATCGCCATGCTCAAGGACACGGCGCTGCTGGCGTACGTGCCGGTCACCATCGAGCTGTTCTACCAGCTCCAGGCCATCGGATCCCGGACCTACCAGATCTTCCCGATGCTGGTCGCCGCCTGCCTGTGGTACCTCACCATCACCAGCGTGCTGATGGTCGGCCAGTACTTCATCGAGCGCAGGTTCAACCCCGGCCAGTACGGCGGGATCCGTGGCCGCATCGTCGGAGGGGCTCACTGATGGGCGAGCAGAGCAGCGACCGGGTCATCGAGACGGCCGAGGGCGCCGAGCTGCCCGCCGACGCCCTCGTGGTGGCCGACAACGTGCACAAGAGCTTCGGGCGACTGGAGGTCCTCAAGGGCATCGACCTCCAGGTCAGGCGCGGTGAGGTCATGTGCATCATCGGCCCCTCGGGGTCGGGGAAGTCGACGTTCCTCCGGTGCGTCAACCACCTGGAGAAGCTCTCCGCCGGACGGCTGTGGGTCAACGGGGAGCTCATGGGCTACCGGCAGAAGCGCGGCCGCCTGTACGAACTCCGCGACAACGAGATCGCCGCCCAGCGCAGCGACATCGGGATGGTCTTCCAGCGGTTCAACCTGTTCCCGCACCTGAGCGTCGTCGGCAACATCATCGAGGCCCCGGTGCAGGTCAAGAAGGTCCCGCGCGCGGAGGCCACCGCCAAGGCCCTGGAGCTCCTGGAGCGCGTGGGCCTGCCGGACAAGGCGGACGCCTACCCGGACCAGCTCTCCGGCGGCCAGCAGCAGCGCGTGGCGATCGCCCGCGCGCTGGCCATGGAACCGGCCCTCATGCTGTTCGACGAGCCCACCAGCGCGCTCGACCCGGAGCTGGTCGGCGAGGTCCTGGACGTCATGCGCGACCTGGCCCGGGGAGGCATGACCATGGTGGTCGTCACCCACGAGATGGGGTTCGCCCGCGAGGTCGGCGACTCCCTGGTGTTCATGGACGACGGCCTCGTGGTGGAGTCCGGGGTGCCCTCCGAGGTGCTCTCCTCCCCCAGGCACGAGCGCACCCGGGCCTTCCTGTCCAAGGTGCTCTAGAGTCGGTCTCCTTCCCCGGGCGCCCCGCACCGCCGGTGCGGGGCGCCCGCGTCTTCCGGCCCGGCCCCGGGAGGGCCCGCCCGGGGCCGGAAGGCCGGAACCGGCCGGGAACGCGCCCCGTCTTCCCCTTGACCCGAAGACGGCGGGGACCCAGAGTCGTGGTGTAGGCGCCGCTGCCAGGGGGAGACATGGATTCGCGCACGGAGGACGGCCGCAGGCGCGGGGAGCGGCCGACCGCCCATCACGACCACGGCGGGCGCTTCCAGAGCCCGGCCATGCGCCGGACGCGGGAGATCCTGTGCGCCGGGGCCCGGGGGCACACGCTGGAGGTGGGGGTGGGCGCGGGCAGGAACCTGCGCCACTACCCTCCCCAGGTCCGGCTCACCGGCATCGACCCCGACCCGGAGGCGCTGTCCCGGGCCCGCGAGAGGGCCGACGAGCTGGGCATGCCCGCCCGCCTCGTCGAGGGCGACCCCCAGGACCTGGACTTCCCCGACCAGACCTTCGGCACCGTCCTGTGCACGCTGGCGCTGTGCGCCGTGCCGGACCAGCGGCGCGCGCTGGCGGAGATGTACCGGGTCCTGGTGCCGGGCGGCAGGCTTCTCATGGTCGACCACATCGAGTACGCCCGGCTGCCCGGACGGCTCGTCGAGCAGCGCCGCGAGAACCCGCGCCGCCTGCCCAGGGAGGTCGCCGCGGAGGTCGGCTTCGAGATCGGCCACCACGACCGCCTGGTCCTGGGTCTCGTCGAACGCGTGGTCGCCCACCGGCCCTGAGCGCGGGCGGTAGGGCTTCCGGGCCGTGCCGGCCGCGCCCGCCGCCCCCGCTCCCCGGCCCCGTGAGGACCCACGGCCCTCCCGCGTGCGGACGGCCGGGCGGCCCCGTCCCCCGGCCGCGCGGGCGGCCCACGGGTTCCTCCCTCCCCAGCGCATAGGCTGTGGGTGACCGTGTCCGCCGATCCGCGACCCGAGGTGACCCGATGATCCGTCCCGCCCGGCCCGACGACGTCCCCGTCATCCACCGGATGATCCGGGAGCTCGCCGAGTACGAGAAGGAGCCCGAGGCGGCGGTCGCCACCCAGGACGACCTGCGCACCGCGCTCTTCGGCCCGGACGCGTCGGTGTTCGCGCACATCGCGGAGGACGTCGGCGGGGACGGCGACGCCGTTCCCGTCGGGTTCGCGCTCTGGTTCCTCAACTTCTCCACCTGGACCGGCAGGCACGGCGTCTACCTGGAGGACCTGTACGTCCGCCCGGAGTCGCGCGGCGGGGGCCACGGCCTGGCCCTGCTCCGGACCCTGGCGGAGATCTGCGTGGAGCGCGGCTACTCCCGCCTGGAGTGGTCCGTCCTCGACTGGAACGAGCCCTCGATCCGGTTCTACGAGGCGCTCGGCTCCCGGCCCATGGACGGATGGACGGTGCGCCGCCTGGACGGCGCGGCGCTGACCGCCCTGGGCTCCCCGCGGGACTGAGGGGGGGCGATCGTCTCGCCTTCATTCCGGATCCATCGGACACGATCCGTTCTCCCTGCGTCAGTGGCAGGGTGAAACGAGATACATTGCTTTCAAGCGGCAACCTCGCCCCCCGAAGGAGGGACGTGACCGAAGAAACCGCTGTGCCCACGGCCGACGCCATTGGCGTCAGGGACGCTGTCACCGTCAACATGCCTGCGGACAGCGCTTATCTGTCCGTCTTGCGGACGGCGACGGCCGGCCTGGCCGCGCGACTCGATTTCACCCTCGACGAGATCGAGGACCTGAGGATCGGTGTCGACGAGGCCTGCGCGATGCTCCTCTCCCAGGCGTTGCCCGGCACAGAACTGACCACGGAATTTGAACTCACCCCCGAGGGAATGCGCATCTCCGTCTCGGTGCTCACCGCAGACGGCCGCCTTCCCGCCCGCGACACCTTCGCGTGGACCGTCCTCTCCGCCCTCGCGGGCGAGGTCGACTCGGGGGTCGGTCCGGACGACCGCGTCTACATCGTCCTGTACAAACGCCGCGGCACCCTGGAGTCGGCGTGAGCGAAAGGGGGCCCGCTCTGACAGCGAAGACCGAACACGCGGTGCCCGACCGGGCGCGAGCGAGACTGTTGTTCGAGCGCCTTAACGAACTCGACGCGGACTCCGAGGAGCGCCGTCGGATCCGCGACGAACTGGTGGAGCTCCACCTGCCCTTGGTGGAGTACCTGGCCCGACGCTTCCGCAACCGCGGCGAGTGGCTGGACGACCTCACCCAGGTGGCCACGATCGGGCTGATCAAGTCCATCGACAGGTTCGACCTGGAGCGCGGGGTGGAGTTCTCCACCTACGCGACCCCGACCATCGTCGGTGAGATCAAGCGCCACTTCCGCGACAAGGGCTGGGCGGTGCGGGTTCCCCGCCGCCTCCAGGAGCTGAAGCTCTCGCTCACCAAGGCGGTCAGCGACCTGTCACAGCGGGAGGGGCGCTCCCCGACCGTGGCGGAGCTCGCCGCCCACCTCCAGATGACCGAGGAGGAGGTGCTGGAGGGCCTGGAGTCCGCCAACGCCTACTCGACGGTGTCGCTGGACGCTCCCGACAGCGGTGACGAGGACGCCCCCGCGGTGGCCGACTCGCTGGGCATCGTGGACGAGTCCCTGGAGGGCGTGGAGTACCGGGAGTCGCTCAAGCCCCTCCTGGAACAGCTCCCGCCGCGGGAGAAGCGCATCCTGCTGCTGCGCTTCTTCGGCAACATGACCCAGTCGCAGATCGCCCAGGAACTGGGGATCTCGCAGATGCACGTGTCCCGTCTGCTGGCACGCACACTGGCGCAGCTGCGCCAGGCCCTGACCACGGACGACTGAGCGGACGGCGGTCCGCCGCGGGCGGCCGCGGAGCTACTTCCCCCGCTCCTCGGGGAAGAGCGCCGCGGTCGTCGGCGGCGAGAGCACCGCGGCGGAGGCGCACACCGCCACGCCCAGCAGCACCGCCCCGATCGCGTACTGCTCGCTGGTGAACATGTAGTAGGACACCACCGCGAGGAAGAGCTGCGTGACGAACACCGGCGTCCTGGCCCACTCCCTGAGCTGCCAGAGCCCCCGCGCGACGAACACCAGCAGCGCGCCCACGCCCAGGCCCAGGGCGGCCAGGGGGATCGCGTTGGTGAGGTCGCCGGCCCGGCCGGTGACGGCGATGACGAAGCTGTAGAGTCCGCCGACCGCCGCGGCCAGCCCGATCAGGGCCTCCAGTGCTGCTGCGGCGACGACGGTGACGGGACGAGAAGACACCCGACGAGCCTATACGCGCCCGCGCGGCCCCGCCGCCCGCCCCCGGGCTTCGCGCCCGGCCGCGCGGGCCCCGCGGCGGACATCCGCGGGGCCCGTCACGGGTACGGCGGGCCCCGTACCCCCCGAACGCCTACACTGAGCGGGTGCGCGCCCTAT
Organism: Nocardiopsis tropica; assembly: GCF_042660575.1. Lineage (NCBI taxonomy): Bacteria > Bacillati > Actinomycetota > Actinomycetes > Streptosporangiales > Nocardiopsidaceae > Nocardiopsis > Nocardiopsis tropica. The sequence continues at coordinate 180,613 of NZ_JBHSUF010000010.1, read as the reverse complement.
TCATCGTGAACCCCCAGGCGACCACGACCACGTCACGGACCCGTGAGGTGATCCTGGGCGCCCTGGCCTCGGAGCTGGACATCACCGTCGCCGAGACCGAGTACCGCGACCACGCCGTGGTCCTCGCCCGCGAGGCCGCGGCCCGCGGCTACGAGCTCGTGCTGAGCCTCGGCGGCGACGGCACCGTCAACGAGGTGGTCAACGGCCTCCTGACGGCCCCCGAGGGGCTGAAGCGTCCGCGCTACGCGGTGATCCCGGGCGGCAGCGCCAACGTGTTCATCCGCGCCCTCGGCGTGCCCGGCGATCCGGTGGAGGCGACCGGCGCGGTGCTCGAGGCGGTCCGCGAGGGGCGCGAGCGCGAGATCAACCTCGGGCGGATCACCAGCGACCAGGACGACCGCTACTTCACTTTCTGTGCCGGCTTCGGATGGGACGCCGATGTGGTCCAGCAGGTGGAGCACGAGCGCGCGAACGGCCGCAAGGCCACCCCGGCGCTGTACGCCGAAGTCGCGGTAAAGCTGTTCTTCCAGGGTGATATCCGCGATCCGTCACTAAGCGTGTCCAGTCGCGGAAGGAACCTCGAAGAGGTGTATTTCGCGCTCGTCACCAACACCACACCGTGGACGTACGCGGGCGCCCTCCCCCTTCAGCCGACCCCCGCGTCCCGTTTCGAGCTGGGGCTGGACGCTTTCGCCCTGACCCACTCGTCACACGCGATCACCGGCTGGGTTCTTTCCCAAATGTTCTTCCCCAAAGGCTTGCCCGCGCAGGGGGACGGCTACGCCACGTGGCATGACCAGGACTCTCTCCGCATCACGTCGTCGCACCCCAGGGCGTTCCAAATCGACGGCGAATACCTGGGCGACCGAGAACAGGTCAACTTCCACTCTGTACCGAAGGCATTACGAATCATCTGTTAATTGCGGCGATAGATGCCATTCGCAAGCACTGTGACGCACCTGACACACCGATCAGGACCTTCGGCCTCGGGACCTCTTGCATGCCCCGGGGAACCCTGTCACGCTCAAGATATCGCCGCGAGTTACGGGCGAGTTAATTTGGGCGCTTCCCACATGGCCGTGGGGTGAAACCTGAACCATCTCGGCCTGGACATCCTCCGATGGGACCCATCCATCGGGCGCCCTTCGCACAATCCGCACACGCGCACGATCGTGAAAAGCTTCACAAGCATCCGATCGCCTCACCGTGAGGAGTGGACCGCATGGACTGGCGCCATGACGCAGCCTGCCGTGACGAAGACCCCGAACTCTTCTTTCCCATCGGGAACTTCGGCCCCGCACTGATCCAGATCGAGGAAGCGAAGGCGGTCTGTCAGCGCTGCCCCGTCAGCTCGGCCTGTCTGAAGTGGGCGCTGGAGAGCGGCCAGGACGGCGGTGTGTGGGGCGGCACCAGCGAGGACGAGCGCCGCCTGCTCAAGAAGCGCCGCGGCTCCTCCCACCGCTCCATGGTCCGCAGCTGACACCCCCTCGGCCGCACCCGCGGCCACAGCGGTACACCGCCGCACCGGCGCACCCCCTCCGGTGACACCGGCGGAACCCCCGCGGCGGAACCCGCCGCGGGAGGCTCGTCCCGACGGACGGCGCTCCCCCGTGCGCACACGGGGAGCGCGAGAGGTCCCCGCGGCGCGACGGGGACCGCGCGCCTCCCCTTCCGGGGAGACCTCCCTCAGGGCACCTCGCCCTCCTCGCGCTCCAGCGGCAGGCTGATGGCGACCTCGGTCCCGCCGCTCTCCATCGGCTTGATCGCCAGGGTTCCCCCCAGCTCGCCCACGATGAGGGTCCGCACGATCTGGAGTCCCAGGCTCGTGGCGCCCTCCAGGTCGAAGTCGAGGGGCAGCCCGCCGCCGTCGTCGGACACGGCCAGCTCCAGGCTCCCCGAGCCCGGATGGGCGGGCTCCGGGTCGAACCGGCGCACCCGCACCTCGATCCGCCCCGGCCCCTGCTCCAGCCCGTGCTCGACGGCGTTCTGCACGAGCTCGGCGAGCACCATCGACAGCGGCGTCGCCACCAGGGCGTTCAGCAGCCCGAAGCCGCCGACCCTGCGGGGCACGACCGTTCCGCCGGTCGAGGAGACCTCCGCCGCCATCTGGATCACCCGGTCGGCGATGTCGTCGAAGTCCACGACCTCGTCCGGGGTGTGCGAGAGCATCTCGTGCACGATCGCGATGGACCCGACCCGGCCCACCGCCTCGTCCAGCGCCGCCCGCGCCTCGGGCACGTCCAGGCGCCGGGACTGGAGCCGCAGCAGGGCGGCCACCGTCTGGAGGTTGTTCTTGACCCGGTGGTGGATCTCCCGGATGGTGGCGTCCTTGGTCATCAGCTCGCGCTCGCGCCGCCGCAGCTCGGTGACGTCGCGGACCATCACCAGCGCCCCTATGCGCACCCCGTCGATGACCAGGGGGATGGCACGCAGCTGCACGGTGACGCCGCGCGTCTCCACCTCCGCCTCCTGCGGCGCACGGCCGCTCGCGGTGTAGGTGAGCGCCTCGTCCCGCGCCTCCCCCGTGGCGGCCAGCTCCAGGGTGGTGCGGTCCAGGCGCGCGCCCACCAGGTCGGCCGCCAGCCCGAGCCGCCGGTAGGCCGAGAGGGCGTTGGGGCTGGCGTAGACCACCTCGCCGTTCTGGTCCAGCCGCAGGAGCCCGTCGCCCACGCGCGGGGACCGCACCATGAGCGGCCCCTGGTCGCTGAACGGGAACGCCCCCTCGGCGATCATCTGCGCCAGGTCGCCCGCGCTCTGGAGGTAGGTCAGCTCCAGGCGGCTGGGCGTGCGCGCCGAGCTCAGGTTGGTGCTGCGCTGGATGACGCCGATGAGGTTGCCCTCGCGGCGCACCGGGATGGTCTCCTCCCGCACGGGGACCCCCCCGGACCAGTCCGGGTCGCCGTCGCGGCAGATCCGCCCCTCGCTCCACGCGCGGTCGATGAGGGCCCTGCGGCCGACCGCCCGCGACGCCGTCCGCGACGTGACATCCGTCATGTCGTCCAGGAGCACGGCCTCGACCAGGTCGTCCTGGAAGGCGGTCGGGCCGGTCGTGGGGCGCATCTGGGCGATCGACACCCAGCCGTCGTCCTCGCGCAGTCGCACCCACAGCACGAGGTCCGCGAAGGACAGGTCCGCGAGGAGCTGCCAGTCCGAGACCAGGGAGTGGATCCACTCCAGGTCCGCTTGTTTGAGTGACGTGTGTCGCCGGATGAGATCACTGAGGTGAGGCACTCACAAATCATCCCATGAAGGCGTGCATACTCAAGGGGTACGCACTCGACCAGTGGTCCACACCAATCGGCGGCCGCCCGCCCGCCGTACCGGCCACGCCGGCGGGGTGTGTGCGGCAAGCGCGGGACGCGGCGGAGGAGACTGATGACTGGTCAGCGCACACTGGACGGCAACCCCCGGGTGCCGAAGTACTACCAGGTGAAGAAGCAGCTCCTTGAGCTGATCGAGGCGATGCCCGCGGGCAACCCGGTCCCCCCGGAGAGGGCGCTGGCGACCCAGTTCGGCACGTCCCGGACGACGGTGCGCCAGGCGCTGACCGAGATGGTGGTGGAGGGCCGCCTCCTCCGCATCCAGGGCAAGGGCACGTTCGTGGCCAAGCCGAAGGTCGCCCAGGTGCTCCAGCTCACCAGCTACACACAGGAGATGCGCGCGCACGGCCTGCACCCGGCGACCCGCATCCTGGACGTGAGCTACATCAACGCCGACGACCAGCTCGCCGAGCTCCTCGCGATCCGCTCGGGCGGCCGCGTGCTGCGCATCGAGCGGCTGCGCCTGGCCAACGGCGAGCCGATGGCCGTGGAGACCGCCCACCTCGCCGCACGGCGCTTCCCGGGCCTCCGGCGCCAGTTGGACCGCTACGCCTCGCTGTACGAAGCCCTGGCGAGCGCCTACGACGTCTCCCTGGCCGAGGCGGAGGCGTCGATCGAGACGGTCCTGGCCACCCCCAACGAGGCCCGGCTGCTGGGCGTGGACGTCGGCCTGCCCCTGGTGCTGCACTGCCAGCACAGCTTCGACGGCGACGGCCACCCGGTGGAGTGGGTGCGGTCGCTGTACCGCGGCGACCGCTACAAGTTCGTCACCCGCCTGCGCCCGCCCCTGGACTGACGGGCCCCGCCGCTCCCCCCGCGCCCCGCCGGGGCGTCCGGGGAAGCGCAGGCGGGGCCGTCCCTTCGCCGGGAGGCGGCTCAGACCCGGGCGAGCACCGAGGCCAGGGCGTCGACCACGCGGGGGTCGTACTCGCTGTCGGTGTCCATTCGCAGGCGTTCCAGCACGGCGGCGCGGCGCTCCGCGTCCCCGTTCTCCCCCACCAGGTCGTCGAAGGCGTTGGCGACCTTGATGATCCTGCTGCCCAGGGGCGGCACCCCCTCGTCGCCGTCGCCCGCGAGCGGCTCGCACTGGCGCCGGACCGTCTCCGCGACGTTGTCCAGCACGCCGGTCTCCCGGATGATCGCCGATCCGAGCTCGGCGATCCGCCTCTGCTCCCGCGGGGAGGCGAGCACGGTCGCCCCGCCCGCGATGGGCTCCCGCAGCGACAGCTGGCCGATGTCGTGCATCAGCGCCGCGTACTCCAGTTCCAGCAGCTCGGCCTCGGCCAGTCCCAGCTCGCAGGCGATCCCGTGGGACAGCTGGCTGACCCGGCGCGAGTGGCCGTTCTCGACGTACCCGCCCACCTCGGTCACCCGCGACAGCGCGCGCACCGTCTCCAGGTAGGTCCGCCGCACCTCCGCGTGGCGGCGGAAGGCCGCCTGGGACACCAGCAGGGGCGCCGTGAACACCAGGAGGCCGGCCAGGCCGGTCACCGTGCAGGCGAGCGCGATCAGCACACCGCTGGAGCCGATCGCGGCGCCCGTGGCGAACTGGGCGCGCAGCTCGTCCCGGACGGCGACCATGAGCCTCGTGCGCAGGCGCTCCGCCCTGAGCACGGCCGCGACCAGGGAGTCCGCGAACCAGGTGAGCAGCACCAGTGCGGCCATCAGCAGCGTGGCCGTCACCGACGGCCCCACCAGCCCCAGCTGCTCGGCCAGCGGACGGAAGGCCACCGCGAGCACCGTGGCGGCGAGCACCCTGCGGACCGCGTCCTCGACCCGGGGGCTGCGCCCCACCGCGACGTGCGGGAGCTCCCCCAGTGCCACGCCCAGCGCGACCACCGCCACCACCTGCCAGGCGGAGTGGTGGAGCGGCCCGGCGCCCAGGGTGAGCAGGAAGGCGTAGCTGATCGCACCGGCCGAGGCGATCGGCGCGACCTCGCGCGATCCCGGAAGCGTGATCCTGGCCAGCTCTCCGACCGCGATGACCAGGCAGAAGGCGAGCGCCACGTAGGGTTCGACGAAACCGGTGGCGGCCGTCCACACCAGGGCGGCCAGGGCCCCGGCCCCCACCGAGCCGACGAGCACGGCGCGGAACGGCCGGGCCGTGCGCCAGAGGGGGCCGCGCGGGCGCTGGTGGCTGAGGGCCCCGCCCTCGGGTCCGCTCAGCGCCGGGCGCGACGTCCCCGCGCCGTCGGACTGCTTCTGGGTCATCATCGCTCGCTCCCGCCCGTCACCGCGTCGGCGGGAGCGGCCGTGTCGGCCGCCTCCTCCTCCGGCTCCGGCACGGGCGCCGGGGCCGGCGCCTCGTCGCCGGCCGCGGTGTCCGCGGACCCCGGGCGGGTCCGGTTCGTGGGGTCCGCCTCGGTGTAGCAGCCGCCCGGGGGCTCGGCGATGTCCGGCGTCTCCCAGCCCTCCCGTTCGACGGCGCGCACGAGGGCCTCCACCATCCTGGGGTCGAACTGTGTCCCGGCACAGGCGCGGAGCTCAGCGATGGCGTCCTCCGCCGACCACGCCTGCCGGTAGGAGCGCGTGGAGGTGAGGCAGTCGAAGACGTCGGCGACGCTGATGATGCGCGCGGACTCGGGGATCTCCATCCCCACCAGCCCCATGGGGTAGCCGCGCCCGTCGAGGCGCTCGTGGTGGTGGCGGATCCCGGCCAGCGCCTCGTCCAGGAAGCTGATCTCGCGGACGATCTCGTAGCCGCGGGTCGGGTGGAGCTTGATGGCCGCGTACTCGTCGTCGGTGAGTTTGCCCGTCTTCTGCAACACCTTGGTGGGTACTCCGAGCTTGCCGATGTCGTGCAGCATTCCGGCGTACCGGATCTTCTGCACCCGTTCGGCGGGCATACCCAGTTCCCGGGCGATCATGGCGGCGCCCTCGGCGACGCGCATGCAGTGGCCCCGGGTGTAGTAGTCCTTGGTCTCCACCGCCTGGCAGAGGGTGGCGAGGGTCGCCTCGTGGGCGCGCGCCTCGTCCAGCTGCTGGGCGAAGGTCCAGCGGGCGATGAACAGGGGCAGCAGGACCAGGAGCGGGGCGACGAGTCCGACCCCTCCCCAGACGGCCGCGATGGCGAGCCCCAGCATCTGGTAGCCCATGGAGGACAGCTCGACGGCGACCAGGGGACGCCAGTGGAGCCTGCTCCGGCTCCCCGGCCGCACGACCCCGAGCGCCCACATGAGGGTGCCGATGAGGACCGAGTTGACCAGGGAGTGGGTCAGGACGGCGGCGACGTAGGGGAGCACCACGGCCGGGAAGTCCTCCCGGCCCGGTTCCCCCACCGTTCCGCCGAGCAGAAGGTAGACGTGTCCGGCCGCGTAGGCCGCCAGTGCGAACTGCGCGCCGTTGAAGGCCCTCTTGACGAGGTCCATCCTGCGGATCGTGAGGCAGGAGGCGAAACCGACCACCGCCGCACCGACCGGTCCGACCAGGACCACCGCGGCCAGCGAGACGGCCGAGCTCGGTGATATCCCCGCTCTGACGCCCTTGAGGACGGCTGTGCTGATCGACTCCGCGACCACGAAGAGGATCGCGACGAGGACCAGCGTCTGCAGATCGATTCCCGAGTAGGGACCGATGAGCACGATGGCGACAGCACTGACAACGATGATTCCGACGTAGACACGCGCGCCCCGAGGAAGAGCCCGCACCCCCGTTCACCCCCCGCCAATGACGACCGGACTGTCATGGTTTCACCGGTTCTGTTCTACCACCAGGACCACCCGGTGAAGGCGGTTACGACCCAAAGAGCACCGATCGCGGTGTGGAGCATGCTGATGAACATCGTTGTTCCCCTCTCCCCGACGCAGGCGCACCTCCATTCCCCCGGGCACGCCGCGTAAATTACCCCATTCGTTGGATATGGCAACCAGTTTAACGGGCAACAGCAGGCTCCTGTTTACCTCCGACCCGAACCACCGTCGATCCGCAACCCCGTGATGGCAACAAGTTCCGGAATGCGGAATTACGAATTCAATTAGTAATTTTATTCTATTACCCTGAGTAACCACTGATCATCGGACAAGCAGGTTGGACTACCCACCGTCAAGTCGATTGCCCTCGGCCCACCCGACCGAGACCACCTCGAACGACTACGGAAAGTAACCATTCGCAACAGTCTGGGGGACTCGGGGGAAAAAACATTCCGAGTCGGTTACGGCCTGGGACGGAGCCGGTGTTCCGGGCGTGTCGAAGAACGCTGCGAGAAGGTTGCCGCGTCCGCACGTGACCAAAACTCCGGCAGCCACGGGGAAACGGGGAAGACATTCACGCAAAAGCCCTAAATTGCCACACAAGTAGCCAGAGTCAGTCAATTCAGAAATGGGGCACAAAATAGACAATGGCGGTACCTGGAATTCCAGGTACCGCCGTCTCGGGTGTCGGAGGCCGAGGGCGAGGCCCTCAGGCGGGCGCTCCCGGCGCCTCCGCGCCGGCCTCCTTGGCCAGCTGCTCCGTGCGCGCCAGGGCCAGACGCCCCAGCACCTTGTCGCGCAGGTCCATCGGGACGGGGTCGCAACCGCAGTGCTTGGCCACGAGCTTCTTCACCGCCTCGTCGAGCCCGTACTCCTCCAGGCAGGGGCTGCAGCCGTCCAGGTGTTCCCTGATCTGCTCGCAGTTGCGCTCCTCGAGCTCACCGTCGATATAGGTGTAGAGCTTGTCGAGCACCTCGCTGCACGGGGTGTCGCTGTGTTCGCCGTGACCGCCGCTCATCGCAGATCTCCTCGATCCGACCCGTCCTGACCCCCACCAGCGGACGTTCCCGAGGCGACGCCGGCGGCCGCGGCCGCCCTCGCCGGCAGGAAGCCGCGCTCCGCCGCGTACTCCTCCAGGTGCGACCGGAGCTGGCGACGGCCTCTGTGCAGACGGGACATGACCGTCCCGATCGGCGTCCCCATGATCTCGGCGACCTCCTTGTACGCGAAGCCCTCGACGTCGGCGAGGTACACGGCGATCCGGAAGTCCTCGGGCAGCTCCTGGAGCGCCCGCTTGACGTCGCTGTCGGGGAGGTGTTCGAGCGCCTCGGCCTCGGCCGACTTCAGACCGGCCGCGGTGTGCGACGCGGCCTGGGCCAGCTGCCAGTCCTCGACGTCCTCGGTCCCCGCCTGCTTCGGCTCCCGCTGCTTCTTGCGGTAGGAGTTGATGAAGGTGTTGGTGAGGATGCGGTACAGCCACGCCTTGAGGTTCGTCCCCTGTTTGAACTGGTGGAACGAACCGAACGCCTTGGCGAAGGTCTCCTGGACGAGGTCCTCCGCGTCAGCGGGGTTGCGTGTCATCCGCAACGCCGCGGAGTAGAGCTGGTCGAGGAAGGGGAGCACGTCCCTCTCGAACCGCTCGTCCCTCTCCTCGGCTGTCTCCTGGCCCTGTTCCAAGCCCGTCGGCCTCCTCGCACTGGTCCCAGCTGGGGCATCCATACCCCAACGATACGGTCCCGTGGCCCTGACCCGCGCACCGCCACCGCGTGGCGGCGACGCCGTCTCCCCGCGCTCGAGACATGAACCGGCAGTCGGCATGCTCTGACGACCCTCCTCATAGGACTTTCGTCCGCCCCGGACGTCCGCTTCCGGTGGCGGTGTGGAGGACAACAACGTTCGCGCCGGGCTGATTCCGCGCCACCGGGGGGACGAAGGTCCCTTACCCGCCCGAAATTGTCGTTTGCCTCGGTCATCGGAGGTGAGGCATGGCAGAGTGCGGGTAGGACCACTTGAAGGATGGGAGAGGAGCGCACGTGCAACCGTCCTCAACCCCTGCCTCCGAACGCCCCCGCTCGCCCGCGGCGCAGTTCGCCACCCCCGACCGCCTCTCGGACTACTGGCGGTTCTACTGGGCGGTCGCGGAGGCGCAGATCGCCCGCTGGCTCCCCGAGGCACCCTCCCGGCTCCTCGACGTGTCCAGCCCCGACTACCAGGGCACCCCGCGCGCGGTGGCCGCCGGCCACGACGTCGTGACCCTGCTCCCCTCCGCCGACATGGCGGTGCGCCGCCCGCTCACCCTCGTCAACGGGCGCGCGGTGGTGCCGCGCCCGGCGCGGCGCGGACGCCTGCGCCACGTCGTCGGGGACTCCGCCTTCCTGCGCAACTTCGCCTCCGAGGTCTTCGACGGGGTGATCGCCGACAACCGGGTCCTGTCGCGCCACCTGGCCACCGAGTCCTCCGTCGCGGAGGTCGCCAGAGTGCTGCGCCCGGGGGGACGCGCCCTGCTGTGCGTGGACTCCGTGGTGCTGGGCATGGCGCTGCTCGCCGAGCAGGACTGCTGGCCGGAGCTGAGCCACGCGCCGAGCGCGGACGTGCTCCTGGTCCCCTGGCCCGACGGTTCCATCACCCGGTGCTTCACCGCCGAGCAGCTCACCGAGACGCTCTCGGACGCGGGTCTGGAACTGGAGTGGATCAAGCCCCGCACGGTGCTGTCCGCCTCCACGGTGGAGATGATGCTGGCCCGCGACCCGAGGTCGATGGGACGCCTGGTGGAGATGGAGCTGCGGGCGACCGAGTCCGACGACTACGTCGGCGTGCACCTGGTCGCCAGCGCCCGCAAGCCCGGCTGAGCGGCGTCTCCTCCGTCGGCGTCCGCCCCCCGGGGGGGTGCGGACGCCGACGGAGCACGGCGGTGGGCAGGGCTCGGGAGCCGGCGGAGTTTCTCGTGGAACCTGTGGTACCCACGGGGTTTTCGGTGCCCGTCGCGGGCCGGTCCGGGCGCCGACGCCGGGTCTGCGGGGCGGGGTCCTCCGCTACAGGGCCGCGGACAGGAGGACGGCGTTCGCGAGGGAGAAGACCAGCAGGACCGGGCCGGCGCCCGCACCCGTGGTGAAGCTGGGAGCCAGGCCCCGGCGGTTCGCCAGGCACACCGCGAGGAACGGCCACACGGTCAGCAGCGCGGCGAGCAGGTACAGGCCGGGGTCGGCCAGGACCGGCGCGAGCGGGAAGAAGTGAACGCCGACCACCAGGCACACCCACGGGGCGAGGTAGGCGCCCCGCTTCAGCGCCAGCAGCACGAGCACGCCGAGCAGGGCGACGCCGAACTCGACGCCGAGAACGGTCAGGTACAGGTCCATCCCGCCCTCGACGGACAGGACCGAGGCGGTGTCCCAGTGGATCCAGGCCGTGATCCCGCCGAACGCCGCGAGGAGCAGCCCCAGGGCCGACCCGCCGCCCAGCCACCACGTCGCCCGGCCCTCCGGCGGCCTCTCCTGCGCCCACCCGAACCATGCGGAGGCAAAGAAGCCGAAGATAGCGGTGGTCATGGCGGCGTCGCGGACGAGAACGTCCATGGGACCTCACAGGCGGTGCGGGGGTGGTCGGGGGGCACGACAGCCTTCCACATTCCGCGGCCGGCCCGCCCACGTGGCCTGGCTCCGCTCCGCCGGGCACGAGATCCTGGAACAATCTCCCGCATGGGTGTCAATGTTGGGCGCGCCGCTCTCCTCGCGAACCGCGACCGTCTGGCGAAGTGGGGTGAGCAGATCGCGGACGAGCAGAGGGACGTCGCCTGCCTTCTCCTGTTCTACGCCGCGGAGTGCGGACTCAAGGCGGAGCTGATCCGCCGGTCCGGGAGTCGAGACTCCGTCAGTCTGGCGAGGTCCCACGATCTGCGGAGCCTGGCGAGGGCGCTCAACTTGCCCGGCTCCGTGATGAGCGGGCTCATCGACTGCCGTGCCAGGCACGACGTGAACCAGCGCGTCCCGATCAGGGACCTCCACGAAGCCTGGCGCTACGGTGCGAGACTGGATCCGTCGGATGAGAAGAAGGCCCTGGTCGCACTCCGAGCGCTGATCCGTTGGTGTCAGCAGGCGTGAACCGAGTCCTGTGAACTGACGACAGGGAACGAGGAGGAACAGTGGAGGACTTGGTCTCATCAGCACCCGTCCGCCTGTACACATGGGTGGACGTCGAGGAGCGGCTGAGCGAGCTCGCTCTGGGAGACGGCTGGCCGACGTGGCTTCTCGAAGTCGACGCCTGGTGGGACGGGCTCCAGATGGAGGTCGTGGACGGAACCGAGCCGGGTACCGTCCTCGCCTGGCTGGAGGACGAGAAGTGCTTCGGCCCCGGGTCGGTCTCCCGCGTGGGCGGGGCACCGGCTCTGCTCTTCGACGGGCCGTCCCAAGACCCGGCGCCGACTCTTCCCATCGAGATCGGAGCCGGACGCGGCGGTTCGGACCTTCGCCGTCTGCCCCGACTCCGTGAACGCCGCATCGTTCGCGAACTGGCCGACCCGCTTCCCCGCCCCGGATCCGACCAATTCGTCTCCGGGGTCCAGGTTCTCGCGTTCCACTCCTTCAAGGGCGGGGTGGGGAGGACCCTGCACGCCGTCGCCCTCGCCGATCACCTCGCCCGACGCGGCAGCCGTGTCCTTCTCGTGGACGCCGACCTGGAAGCTCCCGGCATCACGTGGATGTACCAGGAGCAGGGCGGGCAGATGGACTTCGCCTACGAGGACTTCCTGGCAAGCCTGCACGGTTCGGTCGGCGAGGACAGAACGCGCGCCGTCGCCCTGGCCGCATCGTATCTGCCCAACCAGCAGATCGGCAGGCATCCCGGCGGAGGAGCTGTGCTCGTGCTGCCCGCCAGCCGACGAGGTCTCCTCACCCCGCCGAGGATCGACCCCGGCGATCTGCTGACACCCGACCGCTCGCGCTACTTCGTCTCCGAGGCCCTGGCGGAACTCGCGGAGTCGGTCCGGGCGGACGTCGTCATCGTGGACCTTCGTGCCGGTTCCTCCGAACTGTCCGCGCCGCTCCTGCTCGACCCCAGGATCCAGCGCGTCTTCGTCACGACCCTGAGCGGCCAGTCCCTCTCCGGGACGGCACGACTCATCAGGCAACTCGGCCGCCGGGCGCCGTCGGTCCACGGCACCGACCCTGTCAGCTCCGTCGTGATCACCCAGTTCCGCCACGACGCGCACAGGGAACAGGTCGAGGCCGCGCAGCAAAACCTCTCGGACGCGCTGGCCGATTCGGTGGGCATCGTGCCGGAAGAGAGCGTCGAGGACAAGCCCGCGCTTCTCGACACCGACTTGTTCACGCCGCCGCTGCTGAGTCCCTTCAACGAGAACCTGTTGGCGCTCCCGCCCCAGTGGGACGGGGTGGTGACAGCCATCGAACGCTCAGAGTTGAGGGAGACGCTGTCCGCGCTGGTGCCGGAACCACCGGTACAGGACGCCCCGTCACCGGAAGAACAACGGATCGACGTCCGAGACCGGCGCCGGCGCCTGGCGAGCTCGGCCGAGGACCTCGTCTACGCCGAGAACCAGGGCCTCACGTCGGCGACCGGGTTCCTTGCCACCGAGCCCCTGCGACGCCTGGTCGGCGACCACCGGACCGAACCCCCGATCGCCCTGGTGCTAGGAGCCAAGGGAGCGGGGAAGACCTTCACGTACGCGAAGGCGTGCGCGGCGCGGGAATGGCGCCGCTTCGCAGAGCAGTCGGACGTCGCCGACGTCACCTTGGACGCCTCGATCGTGCCCGTCCTGGAGCCGGACTCCCTCCAGCAGAACCAGGCGAGCCTGACGACGCAGACCCTGCGGGACACCTTCGCCGAGCAGCACGGCGGCACGGCGGCGACGACCATCGACATCCGCGACACTCTCAGCCGGGCCCTCTCCGCCCTCCCCGCTGAGGACACACTCCAGTGGCGGTCGATGTGGTTGCGCTGCCTCGCCATGGCTGCCGGGGCGGACGTGTCCGAGCGTTCTCCCGAGGACGCACTGGTCGCGCTCGGAGGACGGGTGCGCGCCGTCTTCGTTATCGACGGTTTGGAGGACCTGCTCCAGAAACTGGACTCCGAGGTCAAGCGCACCGCACTGCGAACGCTGTTGATCGACACCCTCAACTGGCTTCGTGCCCTGCGCGGGCGGCCGCTCGGCATCATCGCCTTCGTCCGCAGGGACCTGGTGAACTGGGCGGTACAGCAGAACAGCAGCCAGCTCGCGGACCGGTACAAGTCGTACGCGCTGCGCTGGGACAGCACGGACGCCCTGCGTCTGACCGTGTGGATCGCCTCCCAGGCCGGGGCGCTGGACAAGCCCGGGGTGGACATCTCCGACATCGCGGAGGACGACCTGCCCAAAATCCTGGTGCCCCTCTGGGGATGGAAGATGGGTTCCGAGAAGTCCCGGGAGGCACGTTCCCACCTCTGGGTTCCCGCCGCTCTGGCCGACTACAACAAGCAGGTCCAGGCGCGTGACGTCACGGCGTTCCTCGCCGAGTCGGCCAAACTGTCCCAGGGGTCGGGCAACAGCCGCTGGACGGACCGGGTGCTGGCTCCCTCGGCCATGCGCACCGCCCTGGCACGCTGCAGTCAGATCAAGATCGACGCGATCAAGACGGAGAACCAGGACATCGGCAAGCTCCTCGCCCGGCTCCAGAGCCGTGGAGCCACGGTCACCGTGCCCTTCACCCTCGACGACGTCGGCCTGACCACGGACGAGGCGGACGCCCTTCTCACCGCGGGAGTGTTCTACTTCGACGACAGCAGCGGGCGGTACAGGGTGCCGGAGATCTACCGTCACGGACTGGGATTCAACAGCAGCCCCAAGGCACGAGTGCTCAATCCCTGGGGACCCGGAGCACGGGGGAGCCTCGGAGCGGTTCCTCGCCCCGACCGCCGCGAGCGGCCCGCCCCCCGGTCTCCCGGGGGACGGGCCGGGCCCGCGGACGCCTGACCCTCCGGGGCGCCCGCGGCGCACGCCCTACTCGGCGAGGGGGAGGTACACGCGTTTGCCCTGTTCGGAGAACTCCGCCGACTTGTCGGCCATGCCCCGCTCGATGGCCTCGACGGTGTCCAGACCGTGCTCCTCCGCGTAGCGGCGCACGTCCTGGGTGATCTTCATGGAGCAGAACTTGGGCCCGCACATGGAGCAGAAGTGCGCCGTCTTGGCCGGTTCGGCCGGCAGGGTCTCGTCGTGGAAGGACCGGGCGGTCTCGGGGTCGAGGGACAGGTGGAACTGGTCCTGCCAGCGGAACTCGAACCGCGCCCTGGACAGCTCGTCGTCCCACTCCTGGGCCCCGGGGTGCCCCTTGGCCAGGTCGGCGGCGTGCGCGGCGAGCTTGTAGGTGATGACGCCCGTCTTGACGTCGTCGCGGTCGGGCAGCCCGAGGTGCTCCTTGGGCGTGACGTAGCAGAGCATCGCCGTGCCGAGCCAGCCGATCTGCGCGGCACCGATCGCCGAGGTGATGTGGTCGTAGCCGGGGGCCACGTCGGTGGCCAGGGGGCCGAGCGTGTAGAACGGCGCCTCGCCGCACAGCTCCTCCTCCAGGCGCACGTTCTCCGCGATCTTGTGCATGGGGACGTGCCCGGGGCCCTCGATCATCACCTGGACGTCGTGCGCGCGGGCGACGTGGGTGAGCTCCCCCAGGGTGCGGAGCTCGGCGAACTGGGCCTCGTCGTTGGCGTCGGCGATCGACCCGGGTCGCAGCCCGTCGCCGAGGGAGAAGGTGACGTCGTACTCCCGGAGGATCTCGCACAGCTCCTCGAAGTGGGTGTACAGGAAGCTCTCCCTGTGGTGGGCCAGGCACCAGGCGGCCATGATGGAGCCGCCCCGGGAGACGATGCCGGTGACCCGGCGGGCGGTGAGCGGCACGTACCGCAGCAGCACCCCCGCGTGCACCGTCATGTAGTCCACGCCCTGCTCGCACTGCTCGACCACGGTGTCCCGGTAGACCTCCCAACCGAGCCGGGCCGGGTCCCCGTCGACCTTCTCCAGTGCCTGGTAGATGGGCACGGTGCCGATCGGGACGGGCGAGTTGCGCAGGATGCGCTCACGGGTCTCGTGGATGCGCCTGCCCGTGGACAGGTCCATGACGGTGTCGGCGCCCCAGCGGGTGGCCCACACCATCTTCTCGACCTCCTCGGGCACGGAGGAGGTGACGGCGGAGTTGCCGATGTTGGCGTTGATCTTGACCAGGAAGTTCTTGCCGATGATCATCGGCTCGGACTCGGGGTGGCACCGGTTGGCGGGGATGACCGCGCGGCCCAGTGCCACCTCGGAGCGGACGAACTCGGGGTCCACGCCCTCGCGTTCGGCCACGAAGCGCATCTCGGGGGTGAGGGTCCCGGCCTTCGCGCGGGCGAGCTGGGTGGACGCGCCGCCGGCCGTCCGGTGGTCCCCGGCCCAGGCCAGGCGGGTCGAGGGAAGGCCCCGGTGGACGTCGACGGACACGGCGTCGTCGGTGTAGGGGCCGGAGGTGTCGTACAGGTCGAAGTGGCTGCCGTTGCTGAGTCCCACCCTGCGCCGGGGCACGCGGAGCGTGTGCCCCTCCGGGGTCACGACCTCGCGATAGACCTTGGATGATCCCATGATGGGACCGGTGGTCACCCGGTGAACTGCGGTGTCGGAACCTCTGGTGGAACTGACGTCACGACCGTCGGTAGCCGTCATGGCATGCCTCCCTACGTCGGAATTACCCGAACAGGTTCTGCGGTCGGCGACACCGTCGAGTCGCCCTCTCAGCCCGCCATGGCGCGAGCTCCCGCGTTGCGTATTCACATGTGTGGGCACGTCGAGCGTGCCGCGGCACCTCGATCCCGGTGCCGGGGCCCTTCGGCCACGCACACCATACACAGGGCCGCCCCCGCCGTGTCCACCGTCACAGGGGTCAGAAAAGTGTCCCCGGTTCGCCACCCCCGGTGTCGGTGAGGGGTTCGAGCAGGTCGGGACGGTTGTTCTTGATGGTGTTGACGTCGGTGGACACCTCGTCGACCGCGAACCGGTCGACGGGGGTCTCCCCCAGCAGGTGCGCGAGCTCGTCGGCGCCCGAGGCGGGGTCCAGCCAGGCGGCCCAGTCCTCCGGCGGCACGACGACCGGCATGCGCTCGTGGATGTGGTCGAGCCCGGGCGCCGCCTCGGTGGTGATGACCGCGCAGCTCCACACCCAGGCGGCGGGGTCGTCCTCGGGCACCTCGGGGTCGCGCCAGCGCTCGAAGATGCCCGCCATCGCCAGGGGGCGGTCGTCCCGGTAGTGGATCGAGTAGGGCTTCTTGTCGGCCTTGGCCTTGCGCTTCTTGTGCTGGGGGTCGGTCGCGGGCGAGGTGCTGGCCTGCACGGTGCCGTCCTTGCCGACGAGCTGCCACTCGTAGTAGGCGTCGGCGGGCAGCAGGCACCGGCGGCGGCGGTAGGCGGTGCGGAAGGCCGGCTTGTCGGCGACCGTCTCGCTCCGGGCGTTGATCATCCGGTAGCCGACGTTGCGGTCCTTGGCCCAGGAGGGGACGAGCCCCCAGCGCAGCGTGTGCAGGGTCCTGGGCCCGGGCGGGCCCTGGTCGCCGGCCCGGGGCGGCGGACCGAGCACGGCGTACACCGGCCTTCCCGGCGAGATGTTGTAGTCCGGCTCCAGCTCCTCCAGCGGAGGCCACGACCGGGGGTCCGCCTCCTCGGGGAGGGCCTGCTCGGGCAGCCCGAAGGCGAGCTGCAGCTGGTGCACGTTCCGGGACTGGGCATAGCGACCGCACATGTGTCCGATACTACGGCGTGGCCTCCTCGCCCACCTCCGGAACACAGGCGTGCGCCGGCGGACGCGGCCCCGTCCGCCGGGGCCCGGTCACCACTGCGGGTCGAGGGGTTCCCGGGCACGCCGGCGCCCGCGCCTCCGGGCGGGGGCCTCCCGATCGGCGGGGCCGGCGTCCGCGTCCACGCTCCGCACACCGTCCGCGGGGGCGCCGTCCGCACGGTGGCCCCGCCATGCCCCCACCAGGCCGACGAGGACCGCCAGCCCGCCGAGCGGTCCCAGCGCCCAGGGCGCCCAGGAGTCCAGGGCGCGCAGCAGCACCGACCGGACGCGGGCCTGCTCGGCGTAGGCCGAGACCTGGTTGTCCGCCATGACCAGTTCCGCGTACAGGAGCGGGACCTCGCCCCCGCCGTCCTGCGGGCGCAGGGTCTCCGAGCGCGTCTCGTGGGCGTCGACCACGATCCCGCTGACCGGCTCCACCCAGAACGTGCGGCTCACCTCCAGCCAGCGCGTGGCGGTGACCGTCCCCCGGGCGCCGGACCGGAACAGTCCGGCGGGCACCGGGCGCGCCGACTCCGGCACCTGGGAGGCCTCGACCCACTGGCTGTACCGGCGCACGGGGACCCCGGCGACCTCGTCCCACTCCTGGAACTCCAGCATCGGCGCCGAGCGCACCTCGGCGTCGTAGAACGGGTGGTCGCCCTCCTCGGCCCCGGGCGGCCACGAGTACACGAGCCCCGCCTGGCGGACCGCGCGGTCGCCGTCGACGTGCTCGCCGCAGCAGTTCACCGCCCTGCCGGTCTCGCGGTCCACGATCACCCGCCGGCTCCAGTGGTCGATCATCCGGTCGGGCACCGAGGTGTCCACGGACACCTCCCACGCCGACCAGTCCCCGCCGTGGGCCGAGCCGTCCACGCGGGTCACCCGGGTGAGCTCCGCGGCCTCCACCCACCGCCAGGTGGAGGTGTCGAGGTAGCCGGCGTCCTCGTCGACCATCCTGACGTCGAACCGGGTCTGCGCCGGCAGCAGGGCGATCCTGTCGTGCACGTACAGCGGCAGCAGGGCGGCCAGTGTCAGCAGGAACGCCCCCAGCGCCACCATGACGGCGCCCCGCGGCAGGGGGCGCCCGGGGGACCCGGGCGGGCCGACCTGGCTGTCGGTCCGCGTCCCGGTCGCGCTCATGCGCGGGCCTCCTCGGAGTCGGGCTCCCTCAGGTCGCCGTCACGGGGCTCCGCCGCCGGGGCGCTCCCGTCCGCCCCGCCCGGGTCCGGTCCGCGGGCGGCCCCCGGGGCCGCCCCGGCGGCCTCGCGGACCGCCGGCGGGTCGGCGTCGGCCGCGTCGCCGTCGCCGAGCCGGCCCATCTCCATGACGAGCCTGGCGAGCGCGGGCAGGCACAGCAGCTGGGCCGCCCAGCCGCGCAGCGCTCCCCCGAACGCCTCCGTGACGTCGTGGAAGGGCATGTACAGGGCCAGGTGGGTGCCCAGGGCCACGGACAGCCCGGCCAGGCCCAGCGACACCACCGGGGGCCACGGCCCGGCCAGGTGGGGCAGCAGGCGCCCGCCCATCGACGGCCGCCCGGGCCTGGCGTGCCTGAGCCGCCGGGGCGCGCGGCGGCCCAGCCACCACATGCACAGCAGGATCAGGCCGACCAGGGCCGCGCCGACCCAGCCCGCGACCCAGACCCCGTAGGCCAGGCCGAGCGGCAGGACCGCCCAGCGGCCCGGCCACCCGGAGCCGGCCGCGGGCAGGGCCCGGGAGCCGCGCGGGGGCGAGGCCCGGAGGGCGCGCCCGCCCGGCAGGAGCCGGCGGGGCCACAGTGCCGCCGCCACCAGCACCGCGGCCAGGGCGGCGCCGACGGCGAGGGCGCGGTGGTAGGCGGTGTCGGGCGTGTACGTCAGGGTGACCGTGCCCGCGCTGCCCTCCGGGAGCACCCAGGCCTGCTTCCACCCCTCCAGGCGGATCGGCTCCAGCGGCGCGTCCCCGCCCTCCAGGACCGCCCGCCAGCCCTCGTTGAAGTTCTCGTTGACGACCAGGAAGCTGTCCTCGTCGACGTCCACGTCGAACCGGCGCTCGCCCGGCCCCCACTCGTGCAGCGCCTCCACCTCGGCCGTGGTGACCTCGGCCCGGTCCGCGGCCGGCCCCGCGGAGCCGATGAGCGCCGAGCGCACCTCGTAGCGGTTGCCCGGGTCGACCACGACCCGGTTCTCGCCCTCGACCAGGTCCAGGTCCGTGCAGCTCTCGTAGGGCACCGGCCGACCGGTGAGCTGGTCGGCGAGGGCGCCCCCGCTGATCCGGGTCTCCACGCGCTGTCCGTTGACCCGCAGCGTGGGGCCCAGGCCGCAGGCGGTGGACGCGTCGCCCTCGGGCAGCGGGTCGACCGGTTCGACGCCGGGGAGCTCGACGGAGCCGATCTCCAGCGACTGCCCCTCGGGCCGCTCGAACGTCACCCGCAGCGAGGACGCGGTGAACTCGGCGAAGTCCACCCGGCCGCTGCCGTCGAGCCAGCCCTCGCGGACGGTGCCGCCGCCCTCCACGGTCACGCGGATCGGCCGCATCACGCTGTCGGCGCGCGGGAACTCGACGGCCAGGTACCCGATCTCGGCGGGAGTCCCCAGGTCGATGTCGAGCCAGGGATTCTTCTCCTCCGGGTCCGGGTACCAGACGGTGCTCTCGTCACCGTCCAGGACGCCCCGGCCCATGGCCGCCGGGTGCTCCACCGCGGTGGAGGAGGCGGTCACGTGCGGATGGGGGCCGGCCCGGTTCGCGGCGTTCTCCGCCTCCCTGGGATCGGTGAGCACGACCTCGCCGGTCACGGAGTGCGGCGTGGAGGCCGCGTCCGCCGACAGGTCGAAGGTGCGGTCCAGCCCGCGCGCGTCCTCCCCCTGCACCTGGAGGCGCGGGTTGCAGACCCACACGTGGGAGCCCTCCATGCAGCCGGGCACGGTCCCGGTGGAACCGGTGAACAGCAGCGTCCCGGTGTCCGCGGGGCCGGGCACGCGCAGGGTGCGGTCCGGTTCGAGGCCGGGGACCGAGACGGAGGAGATGCCCACACGGGTGCCGAACCGGTACTCGGGCTCCCAGGCGAGCTCGTCCACGCGCACGCGCAGCGTGCCGGTGGGCCCCGGCGGGGCCATGAGCTCCTGCGGCTCCGCCGTCTCGGCGACGGGGACCTCCGCCTCGCCGTTGTCGGTGACCAGCGTGACGCGGGAGGGCGGCGGCTCGCCGGCGAGCTGCTCGAAGGCGATGCTCAGCCCCGTGAGGTCCTGGGGCTCGGAGAACTCGACCTCGATCCACTGGCCCAGGGCCCCGGTGAAGGCGCTGGACCGCCACGAGGTGGTGAGGTCGTCGTCGAGCGCGGCGTGCGGGGCGTGCCCGGGGTCGCGGTCGCCGGCGCGTGCTCCCGCGCCGCTCTCGGACGAGGAGGCCCTCACCGACTCGATCCCGATGTCCTCGGCGTGGGCGACGTGGTCCTCCCAGGCCGGGTCGAGGACGTCGGGCGCGGGGACGTCGCGTTCGAGTTCCTCGTCCTCGGTCAGGGTCGCGGACACGTTGCGGCGCACGTCGGGGTAGACGACCTCGCGGCGGCGGGCGGTGTCGGTGACGATCGTGTCCTCCGCGGCGATCCCGGCGGCGCCGGGGTCGTCGCCCAGGAGGACGGGGCGGTCGTCGGTGAGCAGGCCCTGCTCGGCCAGGTGGAGCACGGACTCGGGCCCGCCGGTGACCCTCAGCGTCCCGTCGGAGGGGACGGTGCCCACGGTCGGGGCAGCCTCCCCGACCTCGTAGACGGTCAGGGCCGGGTACGGCTGGTCGAACCACTGCGAGGCGGACTGGTGGTCGAGGGAGCCGATCACCGGGCCGAACTCGGCGGCCTCGGTGATGCCGGGCGAGTTCCGGAGCGCCTGGTGGACGCGTGCGGGCCAGCCGCCGTTGTTGGCGGTGCGCTGGAGGTCGTTGCGGACCAGGAGGTGGGTGACTCCCATGCGGGCGAGGGTGGCGGAGAGCCCGGCGGAGCCGCGGCCCGAGGAGACCCTCTGGTCGATCTCGTGGGTGATGCGGGAGACGCCCGCCGACCCCCACGGGATGATCTGGTGGTTGGTCCAGGCACCGTCCAGGAGGGGTTGCAGGGGTTCGTCGAGGGGGCGTCCCCACTCGTACTCGCCGCGCGCGGAGCCCGGCAGGGCCATGGTCATGCCGCGCTCGTCGGAGCGTTCCTCCAGCCAGTCGGCCGCCTCGTACCAGTACTCGGGGATCCGCTCGTAGCCCCCGGCGGGGGCGATGCCGACGGCGCCGATGGGCACGAGGGTGACGAGGAAGACGGAGGAGGCGCCGCCCGCGACCGCCCGGCGGACGCGCCCGGGGACGGGGCCCCCGCTGCGGTCCGCCCGGTCGCGCGCCACCACGACCGGCAGGTGGGCCAGCCCCAGGACCAGCGGCAGGCGGATCAGCGCGTCGAACTTGTGCACGTTCCGGAACGGGGAGAGGGCCCCGTCGAGGAGGGTGCGCACCGTCTCCGCGAAGGGCCCGGTGAGGTCGCCGGTGAAGCCCGCGACGATGATCGCGGTGCCGGTCAGCAGGCTCGTGATGAGGAACAGGCGCTCGGGGGTGCGCCGGTTGACCAGCCCGGCCAGGCCGAGCCCGGCGACCACCGCGGTGGCCGCGATCAGCCAGGGGGTGGTGGACAGCTCCGCACCCGAGGGCAGGGCCGTGTTGCCCTGGTCCGGGAGGAACCCCATCCAGTTGGAGGTGCCGCGCAGCGCGTTGACCAGGGACGTGACACCGGTGGTGACGGCGGCGTCCTCGGTGTAGGGCATGAACGAGTACACGTACCGCGACATGATGAGCAGCGGCGCGACGTACCAGGAGGAGGCCAGGACCAGGGCCGCCGTCCACCACGCCATGAGCCGCCGCTTGCGGGGGCCGTTGGCACGGGTCAGCAGGTAGAGGCCGGGGACGACCAGGACGGCCAGCTCGGAGGCGGCGTTGGTGCCGCCGCACAGGAGGAAGGCCAGGCCGGACAGCAGTGCGGCGCGGGCCGGGGAGTACCCGTGCCGGGCCCCCAGGACCAGGGGCAGCAGGATCCACGGCATCAGCAGCATGGGCTGGAGCTCGGCCGAGTTGTACGACAGCAGCGTCAGCACGCGGGGGGCCAGGGCGTAGGCGACCCCGGCCAGGATGCGCGTGTTGGCGGTGCCGATGCCCAGGGCCTCGGCGACCTTGTACACGCCGGTGAAGGCCGCGACGAGCAGGACCGCCATCCACAGCCTCTGGATGAGCCAGTCGGGCATGCCCAGCGAGTCGAACAGCAGGTGGAAGGGGCCGTTGGGGAAGAAGTACCCGTAGGCCTGGTTCTGGATCTGCCCGAAGTAGGAGGCGTCCCACAGGTGCAGGGCCCGCTCCATGAACCCCAGGGGGTCGGCCGTCAGGTCGATCTTGGTGTCGCTGACGATCCTGCCGGGGTCGATGCTCGCTGCCAGAGCGCCCAGTAGCAGACACACCGTGAGGACCTTGAGCCGTGTGAGCAGCCTCTGGTCCAGTTCTCCGCGGGGGGCGGTCGGTGTGCTGGAATCCTCCGGTTCGCGCCTGGCGGTGGATTCCGCCGAAGTCACATTCGCTCTTTCCTGCCTGCTGCCCCGGCCGGGGCGCCCGGGGTGGTCGTGGTGGCCGGGGCCTCTCCGGCGCCGGGGTGGTCGGGGGTTCCGCCGGGGAGGTCGAGTTCGGCGGCGACCAGCCGGGCCATCCGCGCGCCGCTGGCCTCCCAGGTGAACCGGGCGGCCCACGCGAGGCAGGCGCGGCGCACGGCCTCGGCCCGTCGGGGGTCGGACAGCTCCTCCAGGGCCCTGGCGACCGCGCCGGCGAGGTCCTCGCCCTCGCGGACCAGCCACCCGGTCTCACCGTCACGCACCGAATCGCGAAGTCCGTCCACATCGTAGGCCACGGTGGGCACGCCGAGGCGTGCGGCCTCGATGACGGTCAGGCCCCAGCCCTCGAACTCGGAGGCGGTCACGTGGAGGTCGCACGCCGCCAGGACGCCGTTCTTGTCCTCCTCGGAGAGGAAGCCGTGCAGGCGGACCCGGTCGCCGATGCCGTCGCGCACGACCTGTTCGGCCAGGTGGTCGCCCTCGGGGCCGCGCCCGATGATGTGCACCTTCAGGCCGGGGTGCGCTCCGCGCAGGCTGCGCGCCAGGTCGACCACCTGCGAGACGCGCTTCTGGACGACGAGGCGGCCGAGGCTGACGACGGCGGGGCTCCCGAGGCCGGTGGCGGGGGCCGCGGGGGGCCCGGGGAGGAGCCGGCCGGAGGGCGCGGTCCGGGGGTGGTGGAGGGCGGCGGGCCGGAGGGGACGCGCCGGGGGCGTGCCCCCGTTGTGGACGATCTCGATGGGCGCCCTCCAGCCGAGCTTCTCGCGCATGGCCCGGCGGGAGGACTCCGACACGGTGACGGTCGTGCAGTCGCGGTACACGCGGGAGGCGACGGCCGACTCGATGAAGCGGCCCACCCGGGCGAGCGGGGCCGCGAAGTAGGCGTTGAACTGGAGGTCGTGCACGTGGTGGACGACGCTGACCACCCTGGTGCCGCGGCGCAGGACGAGCCGGGACAGGAAGGGGATGCCGTTCATGCAGTCGAAGGCGAGCATGTACTCGCGCCGCCACAGGGCGAGCCACGCCATGACGCGCGGGTAGACGGTGAACTTGCCGCCCATGCGCCTGATGACGATGCCGTCCCGGGTCTCGACGCGGGCCTGCTCGGGTTCGCGGCTGGTGAGGAAGGTGACGATGGCACCGCGTTCGGCCAGGTGGCGGCTGATCCGCCAGGCGTACTCCTCGGCTCCCCCGGCGGCGGCCTGCCAGGGGTCGCGCCAGTTGATCATGACCAGGCGGACGCCGTCGAGGCGCGGTCCGGGGTCGGGGGGCGCCTCCGTGCCGGCTTCCGCCGGGGCGGGTGCGGTGGTGGCGGCCGGGGACGCGGCGACCCGGGACAGGACGGGTTCCGCCCCGTGGCGGACCTTCTGGAAGACCACACGCTCTCCTTCCGCGCGGAGTCCGGGAGGATCGACCGCGATCACCCTCCGCGTACGCATGGACACGTACGGCGATCACGCGGGGGAAGGGTGGAACGCATGCCGAACAGACCCGTCGACCGGACGTCTGTGGGGGGCGGCCTGGGACGGGGGCCGCGGGGTTTCGGGGGTGGGGCGCCCCGCTGGGGACGGGGCGCCCGCTGTCCTCCGTCGAACTCGGGCTTCCTAGCGGTCGCCGTAGTTGTAGAGGGTTTCGTTCACCGGCTCCGCGGTCGCGGTCGAGTCCGTGGCGAGGCTGGTGGCCAGAACAGTGCCACCCCCCGCCAGGGCCGCGCCGATGACGCAGGCGGCGATTACCTTGATCACTTGGGGATCTCCTTCCGCGCGCCCGACCCCGAACTGGGACCGAGGCACTGGAAAACGAGACTAGAACCTGATCTAGCCATAGACCAGATGATTGCCCCAACTGTAACTAACCCGCCGGTAACTTCCAACCCCGAAATGGTGGCTTTGTCTGCCTTGATGTGCTGATCCTGAACCTCCAGAAGCACCATGTCGGCCCCCTCCACCACCACGGACAGTCCGTCCACCCCGGACCAGAACTGGTTATCGACCGGTGCCGTCACCGCCACGTACCGCACCCCGGCCCCGGCCAGGACCCCGGGGTCCAGCCGCTCGGGCAGCCCGGTCCCCGGGTCCGGCCGCAGCAGCCCGGCGACCTCCCGGGCCCGGGCGTCCTCGCCGGTCACCACCACCGCGCCGCCGTCCGGAGTGCCGACCACCAGGTCGTCGTTCCACACCGTCCGCCGGTCGAAGAGCCGGGTGGCCGGGTCGAGCACGACGGTCGGCCGGCCGGACCAGTCGATCCCCCGGTAGGCGCTCCACGGGAGCACCAGCACCGCCCCGGGGCGCCCGTCCCCGGCCACCGCCCGCTGGGCCTCCAGCCAGGAGGCGGGGTAGTCGGCGGGAGCGAGCGCGCCGCCCGCGCCCCACAGGAGACCGGGGAGGGTCACCACGGGAAGGAGCCCCGCGAACACCGCCAGCACCATCCGCCACAGCCCGGCGGGCTCCGGTCGGGAGCCGCCCGCAGGCGGGGGGCCGTCTCCCCCCGGGGAACGGACGGCGCCCGCCACGGGGAGGCCCCGCGGCGGGGCGCCCCCCTCCCCCGCCACGGAGGAGCCCGACAGCCACAGCACCGCCGCGCCCAGCCCGAGCGCCTGCACCAGCGCCAGGGGGGCGACGTAGAGCTGGCCGTCCCGCAGCACCCCGAACCCCGGCCACAGCCCGACCAGCCAGCCCAGGAGCTCCCGGCCGGGAGCAGTGGCGCCCAGCAGGGCGATCGCCAGGCCCGCGGCGGCGGCCGCGGAGAGCCCCGCCCCGAAGGGTGGCCGCCCCCTCCGCAGCAGCCACGCCCAGCCCGCGAGCGCCGCCAGGCACAGGAGCAGCCGCACGGCGGCCGTCACCGGCTCGCCGTAACCCGCCGGGACGGCCCCCGAGTTCCACACCCCGCCCAGGAGCAGCAGGGACACCGCCGTGCCGAACGGGGTGTCGGACCTGGCCGCGAACGCCTCCACCCCTGCCGGGTCGGTCCCCGCGCCGCTCGTCAGCGACGGCAGCAGCCACGGCAGCGCGACCGTCACCAGCGCCGCGAGGAAGAGCCCGGTCCGCGCCCACCGGCGACCGCCGGGACCGCCCGCTCCGGGCGGGGCGCCGCCGGGCGCCCGACGGGCTCCCAGCAGAGCCACCGGGCCCGCCGTGAGCCCGGTCAGCACCACGGACGAGAACCCGCCCACGGCCGCCGGGACGAGCGCGCGCACGACTCCGGCGAACCCCGCCCCCGGCCGGAGCTCCGCCGACCGGACGACGGCCCCCACCACCCACGGCAGCCCCGCGTAGCCCAGGAGCACGGCCCACTGGCCCAACAGCAGGCGTTCGGCGACGAACGGGTTCCACACGTACGCCAGGCCCGCGGCGGCCGAGGCCGCGAGCGTCCCGGCCCGCACCGGCCCGTCTCCCGCCCACGCGCGGGCGAACAGGACGGACGCCCCCGCCCCTCCCACGGCGAACACCGCCAGCAGCGCCAGCGCCTGCACCGCGTCGCCCGGCAGCACGCCCGACAGCGCGGCCACCACCACGTCGCTGGGCACGGCCCGGGGGAAGCCGTCCGTCCCCTCCAGCACCGTGCCCGGGGACAGGTCCGGCACGAACACCATGTCGTAGCGGAGCACGTACCCGGGGCCGAGCGCCGGCCCGAGCGCCAGGACACCGGCGAGCAGGCCCACCGCCCACGGCAGCAGGCGTGCCGCCCACCGGAGCCTCCGGGCGCCGCCCGCGGCACCGCTCCGCACGGCCATCAGCCGCCCCCCAGGAGGGCGCTGTCGGAGAAACCGCCCTCCACGTAGTCCCGGTAGGAGCGGACCACGACCTCGTAGGCGCCCGACACCGTCGCCGTCCAGCGCGGCTCCTCCCCCGCCGAGCCGAGCGTGCGCCAGCCCTCCCCGTCCTCGGGGCCGCGTCCGTCGCGCCGTTCACAGCCGCCGTCCGGCTCCGAGGGGGCGGGCAGCGGCGCCTCGGGCGCCGGGGTCGGGCCGGGGTCCGGCAGGGGCGGGTCGGTGGGAACCGGGTCCGGTGCCGGCGGGGACGGGTCCGCGCCCCCGTCCGGCGGGGCCGCGCCCCCGCCGTCCGGGCTGCCCGGCATCCCGTCCACGTCCGCGGGGATCCCCGGGGACCGCCGCTCGTCGGCGGACACGCAGTCCAGCGGCCGCACCCACACCTCGTAGTGGGAGGCCTCCTCCACCGCGTCCCACACCACCGTCGCGCCGCCGTCCCGGACCCCGATCCCGTCGGGGCCGGGGGGCGGGTCGTCGTCCCACACCAGCTGCAGGGGCTCGGACTCCGCGCCCTCGTCCCTGCCCTTGAACGGTCGCACGACGAACTCGTACCGCGCACCGCTGAACAGCGACTCCACCAGCACGGACCTCTCGCCGCCGTCGTCCTCCACCTCGACCGGCAGCACCGACGCCTCGTCGGGGTCGGGCTCCACCCGGCGCTGCACCACCCGGTAGCCGGTCGCCCCGGGCACGGCCTCCCAGCTCAGCACGAGTCCGTCCCCGGTCTCCTCCGCGACGGGCTCGGGAGCGGTCGGCGGCCCGACCGGCAGGCGCGGGAGCGGGCGCTCGAACGCCCGGCCGACCCCCAGCGGATCGGCGAGCGCGTCGGCGAACGCCGCGGCGATCCTCAGCTCGCCGCGCGCGTTCGGGTGCGCCTCGTCCCAGTTGTCGCGCGCCGGCGCGTACCCGTCGGCGACCCGCGCGACGACCACGGGCGAGTCGCCGGAGGTGAGCTGCCGGGCCAGGTCGACCAGCCCCATGTTGAACCGGGCGATCTCCTCGTTGAACCGGCCGTCGTCGCCGGTGCCCTCCACCGCGGGCAGCTCCCCGATGACGAAGCGGGTCTCGCCCTGCACGACACGGACCGTGGACACCGTCTCGCCGATGCCCTCCAACGCGTGGTCCGCCCCGTGCCCGGCGAGGATGTCCTCGGTCCCGGCGAGGAGCAGCAGGTACTGGGGGGCGTGCTCGGCCGCCACTTCCGCCACACCGGTGGCGAGTTCCCTCGTGGACGTGCCCCAGCGCGCCGCGTGGTCGGTGTCGAAGCCGGGGTCCGCGTAGTCACGGTTCCCGGGCTCCCCGTCGTCGAGCCCGTACAGGTCGTCGCGGGGGCCGACGAAGTCGATCTCGACGTCGGCCTCCCGCAGGTGGGACCACAGGTGGAAGCGCCAGGTGTAGTCGCCGCTGCTCCCCTGGGTCAGGGAGTCGCCGACCAGCATGAGGCGCAGCTCGCCCGCGGGCGGCCCCGGAACCGTGACGGGCTCCTCCGCGAGCTCGTCCCCCTCGCCCCGCGCCCCGCCCGAACCGGTCTGGATGAGCAGGAGGGTGACGGCCATCGCCGCGAGCATGACCCCCAGGAGCCCGAGCGGACCGGGCTCGAAGCGCGAGGAGCGGTACCGCCAGGGGGTCGGGCGCGGCCAAGGCAGGTCACGCCACGAGAAGTTCCGCGCGTACCCGCGCCAGGAGTGCGGGAGCAGCCCCGCCGCCCGCGACCACGGCGAGGGGCCCGCCCCGCCGGCCGCGGAGGAGCGCTCCTCCGCCTCCGGTTCCGAGACGCCGTTCGCGCCGTCCCCCGCCTCCGCACGCGGGGGGCCGACCGCCCCGCCGCGGGGCTCGGAGGTGTCCTCACCGGGCTCGCCTGGGTCCTGCACCATGCCCCATCCCTCGCCGTCACGCCCTTCGGCAGCCCCGGAACAGGTTCTATGCCCACTCCCGGAGCCACACCGTCCCTGGCTGTTCAGACGAGGACATGGGGCTCGTCAGACCAGACTAGAACTGGTTATATGGAGGTCGTCAACCGTCCAAAGTCCTCCGGCGGCCGATGTGGGACCGCGCATCCCGACGTTAGCGCCACCCGTGTCCGCCGAGACCCCCGCCCCGGCGCTGCCGCACCGGGCGCCGACGCACGGGCCCTCCCGACGCCGCCGCCTCCGAGCCGAAAGGCCCCTCCCGTGATCGGACTCCTGGTCGCGCTCCTGTCCGCCGTGGTCTACACCGTCGGCCTGAGCGTGCAGCAGCGTGCTCTGCACGGGTCGGAGTCGATCTCGGTCAACCGCCCCCTCCGCCTGGCCCGCGTACTGCTCGGCAACCCCCGCTGGGTGTTCGGCTGCCTCTTCACCGCGCTCGGCAGCGTGGGGCTCATCGTCTCCCTCGGCCTGGCCCCGGTGTCCGTGGCCCAGCCCGCGTTCGCCGCCGGGGTGGCGTGCGGCATCCTCGTCGTCACCCTCGTCGTGGGCGAGCGGATCACCCGCGGCGAATACGTGGCCCTGGCCCTCATGCCGGTCGCCCTGGGCCTGCTCACCCTGTCCACCGCCGACGGCGCGGAGACCGGGACCACCGCCGACACAGGGCTGCTCGTCACCGTCAGCCTGGCCACCGTGGCGGCGTGCCTGGCCGTGGTCGCCCTCACCGGCGGCGGCGGACGGTCCATGTCGGCGGCGGCCCTGGGCGCCGCGGCCGGCTTCGCCCAGGGGAGCGCCGGACTCCAGGGCAAGGGCCTGGGCGGACTGCTGGCCGACCACGGCCTGTGGGCGGCCGTGGCCCCCGCGCTCCTGTCCCCCTACCCCTACCTGTACGCGGTCGGGTGGGCGGTGGGCATCGTCCTCTTCCAGACCTCGCTCCAGCGCTCCCGGGCGTCGATCACCGCGCCGGTGTCCAACGTGGCGGGCAACGTGTTCATGGTCGTGATGGGCACGATCCTGTTCGGGGAGCGGCTGCCCGACGACCCGCTCATGCTGGCGCTGCGGATCGGCGGCTTCGCGCTGACCCTGGTCGTGGTGGTCCTGGTGCGCGGCAACGTGGCCCGGGCCGAGGCCGACACCAGCCGCAGGCGGGCGCACCTCGCCGACGCCGCGCCGACCGCCCCCGCCCGGAACGGCACGGACGCGCCCGGGGCCTGACCCCGGCCGTCCCACGGAAGGCGGGGCCCGGCGCCGCCGCCCCGCACCGGAGCCGGCGGCGGGCCCGGGTCCGCGGACACGGGCCCGCCGCCGGCGGACGGCAGGTCCGGGTCAGGCGGCCACGGAGACGGCCTGGCGCAGACCCGGGGCGGCGACGTCCGCCCAGGCCCGCACGACGCTGTCGGGCCGGCCGGTCTCGTCGTCGGCCAGGATCAGGCCGGGCTCGGCCACCCAGGCGCCCAGGTCGGCGAGCAGGATCCGCAGGTCCTCCTCGATGCCGTGGCTGTTGCGCAGGTCGTCCACGACGGCCAGCGGAACCGCGACGGTGTGGCCCAGGCCCAGCTCGGGCAGGCGGTCGAGGAACACCTTCAGCAGGCCGGTGTAGGTGCCGTGCGCCTGCGGGGACGCGACGAGCAGGACGTCGCTCCGCCGCACCGTCTCCAGTGCGGCGTCCACGGCTTCGGAGGACTCGGCGAGCAGGTCGGGGCCCAGCTCCGCGAGGTCGATGACGTCGG
This sequence comes from Nocardiopsis tropica, assembly GCF_042660575.1. Classification (NCBI taxonomy): domain Bacteria; kingdom Bacillati; phylum Actinomycetota; class Actinomycetes; order Streptosporangiales; family Nocardiopsidaceae; genus Nocardiopsis; species Nocardiopsis tropica. Next base: position 150,822 of record NZ_JBHSUF010000010.1, on the reverse strand, counting down.
GGACGGAGGCGACCCCCGCGCGGGAGGCCACCTCGGAGGCGGCGCGCAGGGCGGCGTCCCGGACGGCGGAACGGGAGCGGGGGGCGGCGACGAGCACGGTGAAGCGGGTCATGCGGAACTCCTGGGTTCGGTCAGAGCGAGCCGGGATCGACCGGAGGAAACGTCGGGGGGCGGCGATCGGGGTGCTGACACCGGAGAGGACGTCGTTCCTCTTACCGACACGGGGAGTGGACCTCGTCGTCCGGGACTCGGTGCGTCGGGCCTGGCAGGGAGGCTCCGCGGGCCGGGGTACGACCCGGGCCCAGAACTGGGAGTGATGAGCGTCCGGTGTCTGCGGTAGGGCACGGTCACGGGAGTACACCCGTGGCGCGGGGCTGCGGCCCCGCAAGGCACTAGCTACGACAGAGCGCGCTCGCCTGCTGTCTCAGATCGACATGCAGGCGCTGGACAAGCAGCTCACCGGCGGACATGCCTCCATCATGAGGCGCGGCGGCCGCTATCGTCAATGCGTGCCGCCCCCCGCCTCGCGACGACAGGCCCCGACGACGTACGGTCCAGCCCTCGGACAGCCGTCCCAGGGTTCGGAACGCCCCAGCTCCGCAGGGGATACGGGGCGCAACGGCGGAAGGCACACCCCCTTCCACCCGGCGCCGACGCGGCGATGTAATTTGCGCCACACAACCTTCGCCCTCCCGTTCACCGGGCGCCGCAGACGCAGAGAGAGCTCGAACATGGCCCACACCCCCGTCACGCTCACCAACGCGCGCGTCGTGACCCCCGACGGAGTCCACGACGGCTGGCTGCGGGTCGAGAACGGCCGCGTGGCCGCGCTCGGCTCGGACGCCCCCTCCTCCGGAGCCTCCCCCGGCGAGGTCCGCGACCTCGCCGGCTCGTGGGTCGTCCCCGGCCTGGTCGACACCCACATCCACGGAGGGGCCGGGCACGCCTTCCCCGAGGCCGATCCGGAGGGAGTCCGCGAGATCGTCGCCTTCAACCGCCGCCACGGGGTGACCTCCCTGGTGGGGGGCCTGGTGGCCGCCACCCCCGAGGACACGGTCCGCCAGGTGGCGGCCCTCGCCGAGCTCTGCGACGCCGGGGAGCTCGCGGGGATCTACCTGGAGGGGCCGTTCATCGCCCGCTCGAAGTGCGGGGCGCACGACCCGGAGCTGCTGCGCGACCCGGACACGGTCGAGTTCGACCGCTGGCTGAAGGCCGGCCGGGGGCACGTGCGCATGGTCACGGTGGCCCCCGAACTCCCGGGCGCCCTGGACCTGATCGGCGCGGCGGTGTCCTCGGGGGTGGTGGCCGCCGTGGGGCACACCGACGCCGGCTACGAGCAGACCCTGGCGGCCTTCGACGCCGGGGCGACGGTGGCCACCCACGTGTACAACGCGATGAGGCCGCTCAACCACAGGGACCCGGGACCGATCGCGGCCGCGCTGAACGACGGCCGGGTGACCCTCGAACTGATCATGGACAACGTGCACGTCCACCCCGGCGCGGCGGCCCTGGTGTTCGCGGCCGCGGGCGCGGACCGGGTGTCCCTGGTGACGGACGCGATGTCGGCGACCGGGCTGGGCGACGGCGAGTACACGCTGGGCGACCTGCGGGTGCGCGTGAGCGGCGGAGAGGCGCGGCTGGTGGAGAACGGGGCGATCGCCTCCAGCACCATCGTGCTGCCCCGGGCCGTGCGCAACGCGGTCGAGGGGCTGGGGGTCGGCGTGCCCGAGGCGGTGCGGTCCGCGTCGTCGGTCCCCGCGGCGGCGCTGGGCCTGGCCGGAGCGGGGCGGATCGAGGTCGGGGGCCACGCCGACCTCGTCGTCATGTCGGAGGGGCTCACCGTGTCCGACGTGATGTACCGGGGGGCCTGGACGGCATGACGGCGTGTCGCCATCCGGGTGCGTAACGGTATTATAACCTTGAGTCACAATGGCGGCAGGGCATCGAGGAGAGCACCCGCGCTCGACACGAAAGGATCTGCGCCATGGCCCAGTCGAGACAGACCGAGGACGAGCAGCCGACCCAGGAGGCCTCCGAGGAACACGGGCACCTCGGCAAACTCGCCGGCGAACTGTCCCGTTACTCCGTCCGGGCGGACGTGGTCGACGGCCGCTCGCCCTACCTTCGGGTGAGCAATCCGGCGTCCACCTGCGCGGTCGAGGACGTGATCTGTGAACGCAGGGAATTCGACTACGCGTTCCTCGCCTCGTTCGGGGTCCACCTCGGCAGCAGCGGGAGCCTCGGGGTCACGGCCCACAAGGTCGCCTGGCTGGTGGGGGCCACCGAGGCGTGAGGACCGCGCGTCCGCGCCGACGGGGGCGGCGCCGAGCGGCGCCGCCCCCGTCCGTGCCCGGGACCGGGCCGCCGGGAGGCGCCGCGGCGACGCGTCCGCGCCGCACGTGGGTACGCACCGGGACCGGCCGTTCCATCGGAACGGGGCATGGCACCCCCTGCGGCCTTTACGACGTAGATTCAGCAGGAGCGGACGGCTCGGGACGGCGGACAGCGGCCGCCGGGCCCCGGTGGCGCGGACAGGACCCCTGCCTCAGCCTGCCTCGGACCGGGGCCCACGGGCGGTGACGCGGATCTTGGACTGGCCGTGCGGCCGTTCCTCCCAGTCCTCCATGAAGCGCGCGTCGAGCCCGTGCTTCTCCGCCAGAGCGATCAGCGTGTCGGTGCGGTAGTAGAAGTCCTCGCGCAGCACCTGGTGCTCCTCGCCCTCGGTCCGGTCGAACGTGAAGTCGAAGAACCCGCCCGGCGCCAGGATCCTCTCCACGTTCGCCAGGGCCTCGTCGATCACCTCGATCGGCGAATGGGAGAACACGCTGTGCGCGTGCACCACGTCGAAGCGGCCCTGGGGCAGGAACGAGAACGTCAGGTCCCGCGTGATCGTCAGGTGCGGCAGCTTGGACTGGAGCCCCCGCTCCACGAGGACCCCCTTGGCGGCGATGAGGATGTCCGGGGAGATGTCGATCCCGTAGTAGCCCCCCTCGTCCAGGTAGTCGATCAGCCGCCACCCCGCCCGCAGGTTGCCGCAGCCGATGTCCAGCATCCGGTGCCCGGGTTCGAGGCCGTGCTCGACCAGGTAGTCGAACTGCATCCGCCCCAGGGCCAGCCAGCGTTCCTCGTTCCGGCTGCCCACCGCGGCCCTGGGGTCCCTGGCCGCGTCGGAGGCCATCACCGCCCGGTAGTAGTCCACGTGGTCGCGGTGGGTCATCCGCAGTCTCCAGTCCCGGACGGACCGGCGCACATAGGGCACCACCCTTCCGGGGTTGCGCAACGCGTAGCGCACCTTGTGCGCCAGGGACGAACGGTTCGCGTTGAGGGACTCGGCTGTCTTGTTCGGCATCGGCAGAACTCTCGTGTCGAAGGCGCTCCGCGTGCCCGCCGGGTCGCGGGCCAGGGGACCACGAGGCTACTTCTTCCGACCCGGCGGCGAAAGGGAGGCCGGGGCGCCGCGGGCGCGCGCCCGGGAGCCCCCTCAGCCTCCGGAGCGCTCCCGCCGGGCCGCCGCCAGGCGGACGGCGCCCCAGACCGGGAGGAGGACGGCGATCGCCCCCACCACGGCCCCGGTGGCGAACCCGGCCAGGTCCGCGGCGCCCTCCGCGTCGGCGACGCCGGACACCAGGTTCAACACCGACCACCCGCCCGCGACGAGGGCGACCGTGAGGGAGGCTCCGATGACGAGCACCCCCTTGCGGCCGAAGAAGTAGCGGCGTCCGCCGGGCGCCGGCGGGGAGTCCAACTCCGCGCCGGGCCCCGCGGTGACCGCACCGGGACGCTTGAAGTAGGAGAGGACGGACCAGCGCCCGCACGGCTCCCAGCCCCCGGGCGCCAGCCGCTCCCCGAGGGTTTCACGGTCCGCGCGCCCGGAGCCGACCTCCTGGCGGTACTCCCACGTCTGGGGCCGTTCCGCGGACCTCCGGCTGACGAAGCGGCCGAGCCTGTCCACCCGCTCCACCTCCCATCCCTGGGCGCCCATCTCGTTGAGCCGGGCGGGCGCCTCGAAGGCGTCTGCGGTCCACACGAGGGCCTCGTCCTCCGGGTCGGCCCCGGTACCGCCGGAGTCCACCTCGCCGGAGGCGCGGGTCAGCGCCGAGGCGAACTCCTCCACCGGGCCGAACTCCTCCTCGGGGTCCGCACCGCTCTCCGCCGCGTGGGCGGAGAGGTCGTCCAGCAGCGCCCGGGACCGCTCACCGTCCACGCCGTGCTCCCGCAGCCGTGCGGCGAGGGCTCCGAAGTAGTCGCTCATGCAGTCTCTCCGTCCACGAGTACCGAGCGCACCGAGGCGTCGAACTCCATCCAGGCCGCGCCCTGCTCCCGCAGGAAGGCACGTCCACCGTCGGTCAGTGTGTAGTAGCGGCGGCCGGGCCCCTTCGGTGCGGCGCGATACTCCGCGACGACCAGCCCGGCCTCTTCCAACCGGTTGAGCACCGGGTAGAGCGTGCCTCCGCGGATCCTGCCGAACCCGCTCCCGTCCAAGCGCTTGGAGATCTCGTAGCCGTAGCTCTCCCCCTCGGTCAGGGTGGCCAGGACCAGGAGGTCCAGCACCCCCTTGAGCCAGCTCGCGCGGCGGTCCATGCGTGCGTCCTCCTCCGTCGGGAACCGCACGCACCGGTCACCCGGAACCTGCTCCCCCTCGCCTCCGCCACCAGCAGTGGCTCGACTTCACTACCTAGACAGTATCGCCACCTAGTCAGGGATACAACCTAGGTGGCATCGCCGCACAGATACAGGTCCGGGCACACGAAGGGCCCCGGCCCGCCGACTGCGGCGGACCGGGGCCCGGAACGACGGACGGCCCCGCGAGCGCGATCACGCGCGGGCGGGGCCGTGCCGTCATGGAACAGGGGTGACGCGAACCGGCCGCGAACCGCGAGGCGAAGCCTCGCGCCGGGTCCGGGAAGGCGTCCACGGACACAACGACGGGACGGCCCCGCGCGGCGGCATGAGCCGTCGCACGGGACCGTCCCGTCATCGAGTGGAGGTGGCGGGAATCGAACCCGCGTCCTTCAGCACCGAGCCAGGGCTTCTCCGGGTGCAGTCTGCGCTGTCGTTCTACTCGGCCCCAGCGCTTGCACAGACACATCGCTGACAGGCCCAGCCACGAAAATGTCCCGCTCAGGCCCCGTGGCCTGATCTGAGCGGTAAGTCACCTTGTTGATGCCGAGTCCTGGGCCGATGACATGCTCAGGTCGACAGAGACGCTATCGCTTAGGCAGCGAGAGCGAACTCAGTGCGCTTAGAATTGGCACTTGTGTTTATGCGAATGCAGGATTAACGAGGTCACAAACGCAACCCTCGACCCGCTTCCCCTGGAACGACTACCGAAGTCGAAACCGATCACCCCCTGTGAAATTGTCAAAGCCTCCCGTCAGACGGTCGGCCGACACGCGAGCGTCGAACGCCCGTGCGTCCGTCACTCTACCCTTACAACGGCACGGGGGCCAAGCTGATTCCCGTGCGGGGCCCCGAATCCTCCCGGACGCGGAGAACCCCCGTGAGCGCGGACGCGAGAAGTGGTCGACGCGGCTCACGGGGGGCGGTCGGCAGGGTCCGGCCGACCTCGTGGGAACCGGCAGGATCTCCCCCGAGATGAGGTCCTGCCCCACGTACTGGTCCGCTACCCCCGTGGCGGTCCCAGTCACAGGGGAAGACGCGAGCGGTCCCCCCGGGAGTTGCCCGGGGGGACCGTTCTTTGCCGCTCCTTGGCCCGCGCGGACCCGCCGCCCGCCGGGGACCGCCGGCCGGCCGCGACAGGGCGGGGCCTGCGCCCCGCCGGCCGCTACCAGCCGACCTGCTCCTCGCCGCCGGTGAGCTCGGCCCCGTCCAGCGGGACCGTCCCCTCGGCGGGAGCGCCGGAGGCCAGGGTGGTGAGGAAGACGTTCGTGGCGTCCACCGCGTACTGCGACCACGCGGTCATGCTCGGGTCCACCTCGGCCAGGACCGCGAAGGCGATCCCGTCCTTGTAGCCCACGAACCAGTGCAGCGCGGTGCCGTCCTGCTCGGTGCGGGCGGCCTGCCCGTACACCTCTCCCCCGCCGGCGAGCAGTTCGGGCATCCGGTTGACGACGGCGTCGCGCATCCCCGTGCGCACCACCTCGAGGTGGGCCTCGTCCAGGGCCTCGGCCCCGGCCGGGGACGGGCCCTCCTGCCGGACCAGGGTGGGGGCGTGCCAGGTGCCGTCGGCGACGGCGCCCGCCGCGAGCGCCATGCTCAGCGGGCTCACCCGGACGCCGTGCTCGCCGATCATGGCGGAGGCGACGTCCTCGTCGGCGCCGCCGATGGAGACGGCGCCGGAGGACGCGGGGACGGGCAGCTGCCACTCGGCGCCGATGCCCAGCTTCTGCGACGTCTCGGCCAGGGCGTCGGCCCCCACCTCGGAGCCGAGTTCCACGAACCCGACGTTGCAGATGAAGGCCAGGTTGCGGGCCAGGTCCGGTTCCCCGGACAGGAACCCGCTGCTGGGGTTGACGTAGGTCCGTCCGCCGACCTCGGCCGAGAAACCGCACGGCACGACGCCGTCGGGCGTGGTGGCGCCGGACTCCAGCGCCGCCAGGGCCGACACCATCGTGAAGGCTCCCCCGGGCTCGTAGGAGCCGGTGAGGGCCGCGTCGTCGGTGGTGTTGCCGGAGGCGTTGGCGGCTGCCAGGACCTCGCCGCTGGCGGCGTCCACGGCCACCAGGTAGCCGTTGTCGGGCAGGGTCTCCAGGGCCGTCTCCGCGGCGCGCTGCACGCCCGAGTCCAGGGTCGTGTCGATGACCCCGCTGAGCTCCCCCGCCCACGAGTCGAGGACGTCGGTGACCTCTCCGCCGTCGTCCAGGGAGACGACCTGGGTGGTGCCGGAGCCCGCCAGCTCGTGCTGGAAGATGTTCTGGAGGCCGCTCAGCCCGATCGTGTCGCCCGCCTGGTAGGGGCCCGGCACACGGGCGGACACCCGGTGCTCGGACGTGCCGGCGACCTCGCCCAGCAGGAACGGCGCCATCGACGGCGTCAGGTTGATCTCGACCTCCTGCGTGTCGACGCCGGAGATCCTCCCGGCCTCGCTCAGCAGGTTCTCGTCGACGCTGGAGCCGCGCATGAGCACGAGCGGCTGGAACTGCTCGGGCGGGGCGGAGCGCACGCGGTTGAGGAGCGGGTCGGGGTCCTCCTCCAGGAGTTCGGCGAGCTGGGTGACCCCGGCCTCCTTGTCCTCCATCTCGGCGGGGAACACGCCGAACGCGGTCACGCTGTCCGCGGAGACCAGCGGCTCGCCCTCGCGGTCGAGGATCTGCCCGCGCTCCTGGCTCTCGTAGCTGACCGCCAGCCGCTCGTTCTCACTGAGGTCGGGGTGCAGGACGCTCGAGGACCAGCTGATCTTCCAGCCGTCCGCGCCCCACACCAGGGGCATGCGGCCGGTGTAGTTCCATGTCGGGTCGCCGATGCCGAGGTCCGCGTGCACCTCGAACTCGGCGTCGGCCGCGTCGCCGTCACGGGTGATGGGGCCCAGGCCGAAGCGCAGGGACGCCAGGTCGAGCTGTTCGCGCATGTCCGTGAGCGCGCCCGCGACCTCTTCGGGGTCGCCGTCGGTGTACGCCGCGGCCCCCTCGTGGTCCCCGTCCTGCCAGGCGAGCAGGAAGGACCTGACCGCCACCTCCGGACTGGGGTTCGGTGTGCAGGCGGCCAGGGTGGCGGCGAGGATCAGTGCGCTGCCGACGGCCGTGAACCGGCCAAGGGGACGGGGGGACACCGTGTGTGTTCCTTTCGGGCGCCTCATCGGTTGCGGCGGCGGAGCGCGCGTTCCATGTCCCGCTTCGCCTCGCGCTCGGCGATGTCGTGGCGCTTGTCGTACTCACGCTTACCGCGGGCCAGAGCGATCTCGACCTTGGCCCGGCCGTCGCTGAAGTACAGGGAAAGCGGTACCAGCGTGTGACCGGGCTCCCGGGTCTTCCCGATGAGCCGGGAGATCTGCTCGCGGTGCAGGAGTAGCTTACGCGATCGCCGGGCCGCGTGGTTGGTCCAGGTTCCCTGCGAGTACTCCGGGATGTGCACGTTCTCCAGCCACACCTCGCCGTCGTTGATGTGGGCGAAGCCGTCGACGAGGGAGGCCCGGCCCTGCCGGAGCGACTTGACCTCGGTGCCTGTGAGGACCAGACCCGCCTCGTAGGTCTCGTCGATGTGGTAGTCGTGCCGGGCTCGCTTGTTCTGCGCGATGAGCTTGTGCCCGGTTTCCCGTGCCACAGGTCTGTCCCTTCATACGTCCGGGGGGCACGAGGCCCCCCGGTTGTGGTCTTTCCGCCCCTCGGCGGCCGCGTCAGACCTTCAGGTAGCGGCGCAGGGTGAGGAACGAGGTCACGGCGCACAGCAGCACACCGAGGATCATCGACACGCCGATGACGTACATCAGCGCGCCCGTGCCGAGGGCGACGTCGAACTGGAACCACTCCTCGATCCGGGTGAGCAGCGTGAACCGTGTGGCCACGATGAACCCGGAGGCGATCAGACCGCCGGCGAAACCGGCGATCGCGCCCTCGAGGAGGAACGGCAGCTGGATGTAGAAGTTGGACGCGCCGACCAGCCGCATGATGCCGGTCTCCCGGCGGCGGCTGTAGGCGGAGAGCCTGATCGTGTTGCCGATCAGCAGCGCGGCCGCGGCCAGCTGCACGAGGGCGACGACCAGGGCGGCCCACTTGAGGACGTCCAGCAGACCGAAGAACTGCTCCAGCAGGCCCCTGTCGTTGGAGACGCTGTCGACGCCGGGCGACCCCTGGACCGCCGCGCGCACCGTGTCGTAGTGCGACGGGTCGGTGAGCTGCACCCGGTAGTTGTCCGGGATGTCGCCCTCCTGGGCGGCGCCGGCCAGGGCCTCGTTGGAGGCGCCGAGCCGGTCCTGGAAGTCCTGCCAGGCCTGGGCCGGGGTCAGGTACTCGTAGCCGTCGACCTCGTTCATGCCGTCCAGCTTGGCGGCCAGCTCGGCGCGGTCCTCCTCCGTCGCCGCGCCGTTCTCCTCGCAGATGCTGGTCGGCGAGATGTCGGTGCACATGTAGACGGTCAGCGTGATCCGCTCGTCCCAGTAGGTGCGCATCTCGGAGACCTGCTGGTTGACCAGCAGACCGGCACCGAACAGGCTGAGGGAGATGGCCACCGTCGTGATGACGGCGATGGTCATCGTCAGGTTTCGACGCAGGCCGATCCACGTCTCGGAGAGAACGAATTGTGCTCGCATGATCTGTTAAAGGTCCATCCTTCGGGGCTTTGCCGCGCCGGTCCTCGCAGCAAGGAGGTCAGTACGCCTGGCCGTAGACGCCGCGCGTCTGGTCGCGCACTACCAGGCCCTCTTCAAGCTCGATCACGCGCTTGCGCATCGAGTCGACGATGGCGGCGTCGTGTGTCGCCATGACGACGGTGGTGCCCGTGCGGTTGATTCGGTCCAGCACCTTCATGATGCCGATGGAGGTCGCGGGGTCGATGTTTCCGGTGGGCTCGTCGGCCAGCAGGATCTGCGGGCGGTTGACGAAGGCGCGGGCGATGGCCACGCGCTGCTGCTCACCACCGGAGAGCTCGTTGGGCATGCGCCCGGCCTTGCCCTCCAGGCCGACGAGTTCGACGACCTCGGGCACGACCTTGCGGATGAAGCGCCGCGGCTTGCCGATGACCTCCAGGGCGAAGGCGACGTTCTCGAAGACGTTCTTGTTCGGCAGGAGTCGGAAGTCCTGGAAGACGCATCCGATGCGTCGGCGCAGGTGCGGGACCTTCCAGTTGGAAAGCCGCGCGAGGTCCTTGCCGGCGACGTGGACGCGTCCCTTGTCGGGCTTCTCCTCCTTGAGCACCAAGCGGAGAAAGGTCGACTTTCCGGAGCCGGACGGGCCCACCAGGAAGACGAACTCGCCCTTGTCCACGTCGATGGAAACACCGTCGAGCGCGGGACGCTTCTGGGTCGGGTACTGCTTGGTGACGTTCTCGAAGTGGATCACAGGCGCATCACAAGGCTCTCGAAGGTATGGGCGACCTGGCGGAGGATACTCCGCTCGGGTCGTACCGGCCACATGGCCAACCGACAGTGTAGAGGGGGGAGCGGCCCGGATTGTCCAGGTCGCGTCTCGCCCGCAACGTCAGTGCACTCTCGGACAGCAGCCACGAGCATATCGGAGGTGTCAACCGATGATAACGTTCACATATAGCAACTTCGGTAAAACTGCGGAGTCGTACTCATCACCATTGGGCTACGGTGCCCCCACCGGCCCCGCCCGGACACCCGCGGTACCGGTTCCGGAACCGGGCGTGTTCCCGCTGCGGGGCGCGGCCCCGGGGCCTCCCCGGGCGCGGACCGCGGGTGACGCGGTTCGGCCCGGCGGACGCGGGCCCGGAACGGCCCGCGGACCCCGGCCTAGCCGTCCTGGCGCTCGCGGCTGCGCATCCAGCGGATCTCCGCGTCGATGAAGTCGTCGATCTCACCGTCGAGCACCGCCGACGTGTTGCCGGTCTCCATGCCGGTGCGCACGTCCTTGACGCTCTGGTAGGGCTGGAGCACGTAGTTGCGCATCTGGGTCCCCCAGCTGCTCACCGAGTCGCCGCGGATCTCGTCCAGCGCCGCCTGCTCCTCCTCGCGCTTGCGTGCGAGGAGCTTGGACTGGAGCATCGACATGGCGGTCGCCTTGTTCTGCAGCTGCGAGCGCTCGTTCTGGCAGGACACCACGATCCCGGTCGGCAGGTGGGTGATGCGCACCGCCGAGTCGGTGGTGTTGACGCCCTGGCCGCCCGGACCGCTGGAGCGGTACACGTCGATGCGCAGCTCGGTCTTCTCGTCGATGTCGATGTGGTCGCTCTTCTCGACCATCGGCACGACGTCGACGCCCGCGAAGGAGGTCTGGCGCCGGTTCTGGTTGTCGAACGGCGAGATGCGCACCAGGCGGTGCGTGCCGTGCTCGCCGCGCAGGGTGCCGTAGGCGAAGGCCGACTTGACCGCGAAGGACGTGGACTTGATGCCCGCCTCCTCGGCGTAGGAGGTCTCGTAGACCTCCGTGGGGTAGCCGTGCCGCTCCGCCCAGCGCAGGTACATGCGCTGGAGCATCTGCGCCCAGTCGGCGGCGTCCACGCCGCCCGCCTGGGAGTTGATGGTGACGATGGCCTCGCTCTCGTCGTGCGGGCCGTTGAGCAGGGTCCGCACCTCCAGCTCGCCGATCTCCTTGCGCAGCTGCTCGAGCTCGCGGTCGGCCTCGTCCTTGGTGTCCGCGTCGTCCTCGATCTCGGCCAGCTCGAAGAGGACGCCGAGGTCGTCGAGCCGCTGGCTGATGCCGTTGACCTTGTTGACCGTGGACTCCAGGACGGAGAGGCGGCGCGTCACCTTCTGCGCGTTGTCCTGGTCGGCCCACAGCTCGGGGTCCGCGGACTGCTCGCGCAGCTCGGCGATCTGGGTGCCCATCGCCTCCAGGTCCAACACTGCGGAGACGCTCGCCAGGGTCGCCGCGAGTTCTTTGATCTTCTCTGCTGGGTCCATGTCTGCCACGGTCCCCAGTGTAGGTCCCCGGGACGCGGCAGGGCCCCGCGCGGCGTCGCGCGGGACCCTCGGGCACTCCGGGACCGGGGCTCCCGCCCCGGGCCGGGTCCGGCTAGTCGACCAGGGAGCGGAAGGACCGCAGGGCCACCGACAGCGTGGCCAGGTCGAACCGCTCGTGCTCCTGGATCTCCGACAGGGTGATGCCGGCGCGCTCCACCGTCTCGCTGTTCTGCGCCAGCCAGGCGGCGATCAGCTCGTCGGCGTCCTCCGACGGCCCGCTCTCCAGGACCCGGCCGGTGAGGTCGGCGTGCGCGGCGTACAGGTCGTCGCGCAGCGCCGAACGCGCCATCGTGGCCCACCTGTCGTCGCGCGGCAGGTCGATGATGCGCTCGCGCCACCAGCTGATGTTGAGCCGGTCGGCCAGGGCGAAGTACAGCTCCGCGACCTTGGCGACCGGTCGGCCGGTGCGGCGCGCGGTCTCCACCAGGTCCAGGGTGGAGTACGCGGGCACCATGGCGGCGACCCGCTCGGCGAGGCCGGAGGACACCCCCATCGCCATGTAGCGGTCGCGGCGCTCGGTGAACGCCTCGCGGTCGCGTCCGCGGAGCATCTCGACCAGGCGCGGCAGCACCTCCCCGACGCCGTCCGCGAAGAAGCCGATCTCGCTGCGGATGTCGAAGGGGAAGGTGCGGTTGCGCAGCAGCCACCGGGCGGAGCGCTCGGCCAGCTTGCGCGTCTCCAGCAGGAGGGACAGCTGGCTGTCCACCGAGATCTCGTGGTCCAGCTCCTCGACCACGCCCCAGAACCTGCGGAGCTGGAGCACCTCCTGGACCACCAGGAACGCGCGGGCGATGTCCGCGGCGCCGGATCCCAGCTCCTCGTTGAGGCGGAACGCGAACGTCACCCCGGAGCGGTTGACGAGCTGGTTGACGACCTGGTTGACGATGATCTCCCGCCTCAGCGGGTGGGAGGCCACACCCCGGGCGAAGCGCTCCGACCGCAGGGGCGTGGGGAAGTAACCGGTCAGGGTGTCGGCCAGGTACGGGTCCTCGGCCAGGTCGGACGCGGCGATCTGGTCCTTGAGGCTGATCTTGGTGTACGACAGCAGCGTCGCGAACTCAGGCCCGGTCAGGCCCTTGCCCGCGGCACGCCGCTCCGCGAGGGTCTTGTCCGACGGCAGGTCCTCCTGCTTGCGCTTGAGGACCTTGGTGCGCTCCAGGTGCCGCATGTACCTGCCGTGCACGTGCAGCATCTGCCGGTCCTGCTTGCGCGCGGCTCCCAGGACCGTGTTCTGGGCGTAGTTGTTGTCCAGGACCAGGTCGGCGACCTCGTCCGTCATGTCGATGAACAGCTGGTCCCGGTCGCCCTTGCCGAGGCTGCCCGCCCGCACCTCGCGGTCGAGCATGATCTTGATGTTGACCTCGTGGTCGGAGGTGTCCACACCGGCGGAGTTGTCGATGAAGTCGGTGTTGACCCTGCCGCCCTCCCGGGCGAACTCGATGCGGGCGGGCTGGGTCAGGCCCAGGTTGCCGCCCTCGCCGACCACCTTGACGCGCAGTTCCGTGGCGTCGACGCGGACCTGGTCGTTGGCCTTGTCGCCGGCGTCGGCGTGCGTCTGGGTGCTGGCCTTGACGTAGGTGCCGATGCCGCCGTTCCAGAGCAGGTCGACCGGCGAGGTGAGGATGTGCCGGATCAGCTCGTCCGGGGTGAGCGAGTCGACGTCCTCGTCGATGCCCAGGACCTCGCGCACCTGCGGGGTGACCGGCACGGACTTGGCCGTGCGCGGGTGCACTCCGCCGCCCGCGGAGAGCAGGGCGGGGTCGTAGTCCTCCCAGGTGCTCCGCGGCAGGTCGAACAGCCGCTTGCGCTCCGCCCAGGAGGTGTGCGGGTCGGGGTCCGGGTCGAGGAAGACGTGGCGGTGGTCGAACGCGGCCACCAGCTTGGTCTGCTTGCTGAGGAGCATGCCGTTGCCGAACACGTCGCCGGACATGTCGCCGACGCCGACGGCGGTGAACGGCTCCTCCTGCACGTTGACGCCCATCTCGCGGAAGTGGTACTTGACCGACTCCCAGGCGCCGCGCGCGGTGATGCCCATGGCCTTGTGGTCGTAGCCGACCGAGCCGCCCGAGGCGAAGGCGTCGCCGAGCCAGAACCCGCGCTCGGTGGAGATGGCGTTCGCCGTGTCGGAGAAGGTCGCGGTGCCCTTGTCGGCGGCCACGACCAGGTAGGAGTCGTCCCCGTCGTGCAGGACGGTGCGCTCGGGGTGCACCACCCGGCCGTCGACGAGGTTGTCGGTGACGTCGAGCAGGCCGCTGATGAAGTCCTTGTAGCAGGAGACGACCTCGGCCGTGACCTGTTCGCGGGTGCCGTTCTCGGGCAGGCGCTTGCAGACGAACCCGCCCTTGGCCCCGCTGGGGACGATCACGGAGTTCTTCACCATCTGGGCCTTGACCAGGCCGAGGACCTCGGTGCGGAAGTCCTCGAAGCGGTCGGACCAGCGCAGTCCGCCACGCGCGACCGATCCGAAGCGCAGGTGCACGCCCTCCACCCGGGGGGAGTACACGAACATCTCGAACCGCGGCCGCGGGTGGGGCAGCTCCGGGATCGCCTGCGGGTTGAGCTTGAGCACCAGGTAGGGGCGCCCCTGGTAGTGGTTGGTGCGCAGGGTGGCGCGGATGACCGCCAGGAAGGAGCGCAGGATGCGGTCGTGGTCCAGGCTGGCCACGGCCTCCAGCTCGCCCTCGACCTTGCGGATGATCGCGTCGGCGCGCTCGTCGCGGCCCGCGTCGGACTGGTCGGGGTCGAAGCGGGCCTCGAACAGCTCGACCAGCAGGTTGGCGATCCCGACGTTGGCGACGAGGACGTCGGCCAGGTAGTCCGGGGTGAACGTGGACCCGGTCTGGCGCAGGTACTTGGCGTAGGCGCGCAGGACGGTGAGCTGGCGCCAGTCCAGCCCCGCCCGCACGACCAGGGCGTTGAACCGGTCGGACTCGCCGAGGTCGCGCCAGGAGGCGTCGAAGGCCTCCTCGAACAGCGCCTTGAGGCGGTCGGGCCGGAGGTCGGACTCGGGGATGGGGCCGAGGCCGAAGTCGTAGACCCACACCTTGCCGACGCCCTGCACGGAGATGTCGGAGGGCCACTCGTCCACGACCTCGACACCGAGGTCCTCCAGGACGGGCAGGACGCGGGACAGCGAGATGGGCTCGCCGATCCGGTAGAGCCGGAACCGCCAGGCGCGGGGACCGTCCTCCTCCCTCCGGTAGAGGCTGGCGGAGAACGCGCCGTGCCGCTCGTCGGGGTCGGTGCGCCCGATCAGCTCCTCCAGCACGCCGATGTCTCCGGCGGCCGTGGCGGGGCTGTTGTCGACCTTGTAGGCCTCGGTGATGCCGCTGCCGTAGCGCTCCTTGTACGCGGTGGCCCGGACGGGGCCGAAGGCCTCCGTGAGGGCGTCGTCGAAGTCGGCGTCCCAGGAGCGGGCGGCGTTGCGGACCTTCTCCTCGAGGGAGACCTGGTCGATGTCGGCGAGGGTCCGGCCGTGCTCCGCGCGGGCCACCAGGTACAGGCGGGCGAGCGGCGCGGCGCCGATCAGCACGTTGTGGTCCATCGTGGCGCCCTGGAAGGCGTCGGCGAGGACCTTCTGGATGTCGAGGCGCACCCGGGTGCTGTACTGGTCGCGCGGCATGTACACGAAGCAGGACATGTAGCGGCCGCCGTACGGGTCACGGCGCATGAACAGCTTGGTCCCGCGGCGGTCGCGCAGGCGCAGGACGCCGCGGACGATGTTGTACAGCTCGTTCACGGGGATCTGGAGGAGTTCCTCCCGGGGGAAGGTCTCCAGGAGCTCGATGAGGTCGGAGCCGTCGTAGCTGTCGGCCTCGAACCCGGCCAGGGCCAGCACCTCGGCCTGCTTGCGCCGCAGGATCGGGATCTGGGCGATGCTGGTGGTGTTGGCCTGGGAGGTGAACAGCCCCAGGAACCGGCGCTCGCCGACGATGTTGCCCTGGGCGTCGAACTTCTTGACCCCGATGTAGTCCAGGTACTTGGGGCGGTGGACGGTGGCCCGCGAGTTGGCCTTGGTGAGGACCAGGATGTAGGGCTCACGGGCCTTGCCCCGGATCTCGGGGGGCAGGGCGGCGAAGCTGGTGGAGGCGGGCGAGTCCATGCGCAGGACGCCGAGGCCGGATCCGGGCTCTGGGCGCAGGGAGTCGTCGCCGTTCTCGTCGGTGACCAGGGCGTACTCGCGGTAGCCCATGAAGGTGAAGTGGCGGCTGGCCGTCCAGCGCAGGAAGTCGACGCTCTCGCCGATCTCGCGCGGATCGACCCCTCCGGCCGCGAGTCGGTCGGGGTACGCGGCGAGCTCGTCGGCGATCCGGATGGCCCGGTTGCTCATCTTGGCGGCGTCCTCGTCCACGTAGCGGACGTCGTTGAGGACGCTCTCCACGCGGTCGGTGATCTCCTTGACCCGCTCGGGGTCGGACTGCAGGTCGATCTCGATGTGCATCCAGGACTCGTCGGTGGGGAGCAGGCCCTCCCCTCCGAGCTCCGGGTCCACCCTCACCAGGCGGCCGGCGAGGTCGCGGCCGACGGTCATCTGCGGGTGGATGATCAGCCGTGCGCCCGCGCCGAGCTCGTTGAGCGCCATGGTCACGGACGAGACGAGGAAGGGCGCGTTGTCGGTCACGACCTCGACGACGCTGGTCTGCTGCTCCCAGCCGTCGCGGTCCGCGGCGGGGGTGTACACGCGGACCTTGGCCCGCCCCGGGGTGCGCTCGGTACCGAAGGAGCGGTGGGCGCCGGC
The DNA here is from genome assembly GCF_042660575.1 of Nocardiopsis tropica. Classification (NCBI taxonomy): domain Bacteria; kingdom Bacillati; phylum Actinomycetota; class Actinomycetes; order Streptosporangiales; family Nocardiopsidaceae; genus Nocardiopsis; species Nocardiopsis tropica. Next base: position 134,548 of record NZ_JBHSUF010000010.1, on the reverse strand, counting down.
GGGACCGCAGATCTGCTCCGGGGTGCGCCCGGCGATCTCCTCGGGGTCCGTGTGGCGGTAGTAGAGGGGCAGGAAGCGCCGCACCGCGTCGGCCTCCTCGGGACTGAGTCGCGTCCCCGGGGACCACTTGGCGGCCGCCTCGCTGAGCAGCTTCTGGAGGATGACGTCGGATTGCCCGGTCATGTGGCTATCTCACTCCTTTGTGAGCAACGTCGCACGCACACTGGGAGAACACCCGGTCATATGACCTGTGAACTTCTGTGCATAGGTGTGATTCGACGTGAGGACCTTGGGCCGCAAGGAACCCCACGACCATGGTGTTGGGTTGAGCCTGTGCGCACAGGCGGCGGAGTAGCGAGGCGCGGGACCTCGTTGTTCCGGCCTCGTCCGCTGACCAGGCTACTGCTTTTCGGACGCGAGGGCATGACCAACACCGTTACACGGTGGTTACGTACTGTTAGAACTGGATTGCGGTCGTCGTCGGCGGTACGCACGGGGGCCATCCTGCCCCTCACGGGAACGAACATGCCGTCACCCGGCGGTCGCCTGGTGGACCGCCGTCATCACGGCCCGCGGGTCGGTCAGGTCGGGCAGCACTATGCGGGCCCCGGCGTCGCGCAGCTGCCCCTCGGTGGTCGACCCGTTGAGGACCGCCACCGGGGTGGCCCCGCCGATCACCGCGGCGCGGACGTCGGGGGCCGAGTCGGTGACGAACACCGTCTCCGCCTCCGTGTACGCCCGGCCCCCCTCGCCCGCGGCGTGCAGCCTGATGGACTGGATGAGGCTGGACTTGGGGTAGTTGACCGACCCGTACCCGCCGATGGCCAGGTTCAGGTGGGTGTCCAGGCCGAACGCGACCAGCTTGGCCGTGGCGTTCACCCGGGTGCTGCCGCTGACGACGGTCTGGACCGTGTCGGGCAGGGAGGCGACGGCGGCCAGGGAGGCCGCCGCGCCGGGCATGACCCGGCCCCGGGAGAGGAGTTCGTCGGCGCGGTTGCCGAAGGACTCCTCCAGCGAGGCGAGGAACTCGCCCAGGACCGCCGTGTCGGGTTCGACGTCGACGTAGTTGCGGGCGCAGAACTCGAAGAACATCTCCGAGTCGGTCCGGCCCGCCGACGAGGTCAGGTAGACCAGCGGCTCGCCGGTGACCTTCTCGAAGGCCTCGGCGTAGGCCGCCCTCATCACCTGGCCCGCGTCGAGGAGGGTGAGGTCGATGTTCCATAGCACCAGGCGGCTGATGGCTGACTCCTCGGCGTTCGGGGATGGAGGGACGGGCCCCATTTTGCCGTATGGGCGTTTCCCGGCGAAAACCACGCCGGCTCCCGGCCCGCGCGGCAGAGCCGGGGCCCGACCGAAACACGGCCGGGCCACCCGGCTCAGGCTCGCGCGCGGTCCCAAGCGACCATCCGGGCGAAGGCGGCCCACTCGGAGGCGCCGACGGGGAGGAAGCCGAGTTCGGGGTGCTTCGAGTCGCGGATGGCCGCGCCGGCGGGCAGGTCCGCCACCTCGACGCAGTTCTCGTGCCCTGTGGAGTAGGAGGACTTGCGGAAGGCGGGAGACACCTGGGCCACCTCGACACAGTTGTCCCCACCCGACGAGTAGGAGGACTTACGAAAATCCAGCAACATGGTCAGGCTCGCTTGTCGTGTTCGGCGGCGATGGAACCGATGAGGTCGAGGGACCCCCGCGGATCCAAAGCCAGGTTCTGGGCAGCGTCGAAGATCAGCGCGTGCTGATCGAAGTAGCCCGGATCCTCAACGTACAGCGCCTCGACCACAGTAGGAATCGAGACTATGCCGGGCTCCGGCCTGGGGAAATCGAACAGGGTGAAGGCACCGTCAACGGCAGGATGGGCCCCTGCTTCATCAGGCAGAACAAGGACGGTCACCTTGTAGTGCGCGGCCATGCCGACGAGGAAGCGCAACTGCTCCGCCATCACGGCATGCGAACCCACGACCTTACGTAGCGCGGGTTCGTCGATGACAGCGGTCAGCCGGGGCCCGTTGGGAGCGTCGAGCACTCCACGTCGCGCCATTCGGGACTCGACCTTGCGGTCGATCTGTTCTGGAGGAACGATTTGGCTGGCCTTGGACACGGCTGCCGCGTAGTCAGGCGTCTGGAGCAGGCCAGGGATCAGCACCGCTTCGTATGTCCGGATCCGGACCGCCTCGGCCTCCAAGTCAGGAAGCGGGCCGGTGAAAAGGTCCGCGTATTTGTGCCAATCACTGCGACCCCGTGCCTCCTCGGTCAGACTGAGAAGATGCGCACGGTCATCTCCCTCCACTCCGTAGAGGTCGAGTAGGGCTTCCACGTCACTGCGCTTGGGAAACTTCCACTCGTTGCGCTCGGAGCGGGTGAGCTTTCCTGTGGACCACTTGAGCCGTTGGGCAACGGCTGCGGCGGACATGCCCTTGTCCTCGCGGAGTTTCTTCAGAGCCGCCGACAGCCGACGCCGTCGCACCCCAGGTGAGTGCCCACCAGCCACGGAAACCCCTTCCAGACACCACATGCGTGCTTCGATCGTAGTGCTCGCTCGCATCGATGCAGATTTTCTTAGCCGACTACAAAAAATACTTGAAATCATAGCCAGTCAGCAACATACTGGAGCCAGTCGCACACCCCTACCGGGTGTCGCCTCCTCCGAGTAAGGAGCTGACTCCATGGCGTCAACAACCGTGACCCTCGTCGACCTGTACACCGAAGTGGTCCAGGTGATCCGGGGCGGTGAGCCCGACGACGAGGGCATCTCCCTCGCGGGCCGGATCTCGCCGCTCGCCCCCAGCCTCAACACGCGCACCTGCGCCTGTACCTGTGCGCCCTTCCCCCACGGGCTGTGGGAGTTCCTCGACCGCCTGAACCCCTACGCCGGGAACAGCGACATCTGGCTGCGCGTCATCGGTGAGGACGACGACGGCTCCGAACTCCCCGAGGGCGCCACGCTCCTCGAGACCCGGCGGGTGAGCTACAGCGTCAACTGACCCGTGTTCCCTGCCGTTGGGCGGCACCACCCTCGTACCGTGGCGCCGCCCAACCGCACGGCCACCGACCGGTCACGCGGAAGCGGAGCAACGGACTATCGGTTCTCGCCCATCGCGGCCCGAAGCCAGTCCACAGGGTCCCCGGCAAGTGCCGCTTCCGCGAGTGCCCGCCCGCTCTCGGTCTTGATCCTCGCCCTGGAGTTGTCGATCCAGCGCTGCGCCGAACTGTAGCCCTGGGCCCTGTACTCCAACCCCTGGAGCAGGCATTCCAGCTTGTCCGCGTCCTTGGCGCACCATGCCTCGGCGGTCTCCTGGGCCTCGTACTCCGCGACCGCGCCACGCACCATCTCGGCCAGTGGAGCGGGCAGTCCCTCCGTCTGGTCGGCGGCGATCTCGCGGGGGTCGGCTGAACCCTCCACATACTTCCTGCCCAGGTGGTTGACGTCCCCGCTGCGGGTTTCCCCTGTGTCGTGCCACGTGGCGATCAGGGCCGCCCTCGCGGGGTCCGCGCCCTCCATCGACGCGAGGACCGAGGCGATCAGCGAGGTGCGCCAGGAGTGTTCGGCGACGGACTCGGGATCGCGAACACCCGCCATCCACCAGCCCGTTCGACGCTGGTTCTTGAGCGTCCCCGCCTCGTGGAGGAAGCGGGCAGTGCTGACGGTCTCGTCCATGGAAAACCTGCCTTCTACGCCCTGGAGAGGCGAATCGCGTAACGGATGCCATCGAGATCACGGCGCGCCACCGCCGACACACCACCGCCATCCAACAACAGCCCCACCTGTTCAGCCAGGGGTTCGGGGTTGCGGAGGAGATGGGGCTTGACGGCGATCAACGCCCACATCGTGTGGACGTACAGGTCGAGATTGCCGTGCTCGGGGGCGAGCCGGTCCAGCAGGTGCCGGTACAGCCGATGGCCGCCCCAGGGGCCGACACGACCCGTGGCCATGAAGTCGTCCGTGAGTTCAGGGCCGGTCTCTCCCACCCAGTACGACCAGTACGCCAGGTTCGCGGCCTCTCCCCAGTCATCGTTCACCAGCGTCGTGGAGACGAATCGGGCAAGTCTGTCCCTGTCACCGCGCATGGTGGCGACGGAGGCTACGGAGCGCTCCGCCAACCAGCGGGAGAGTGCGTCCCGTGGGGCCGAGCGGCGCTGCTGCTCCGTGAACCAGTCCGCCGAGTCGGCGATCGTGTCGTATCCGGACAGGTAGAGCGCCTGTCGTCGGAGGAGAAACCCGTCAGCGGTCTCGGCCATCCGGCGTAGGTGGGCCGACAACCGGTTCCGTTCGTCAGCCGTGAGAGTCGGCCGGTCAGCGGAGGGACCGCGTCGGGTCCGTGGCGTCAGGGCTTTCAAAGGTTCTGGCGGCTGCCCTGTGAGAGGCCACACGAGGAACTCGACAAGATCACGCTGGAGTACCCACCCCGCCAGAGCCCCGGGGTCGTTCCTGAGCAGCATGGCGAGGAGGACGTCGGATTCCAATGCCCTGTCGAGCGCTGCCAGGAGTACTGGCTGAACTCCGAGACGGAGCAAGGCGTGTCGGTGGGTGAGCAGCTGCCCGATGGGGACGGCGGTGAGCGGACGCCGCCCGGTCTCCCAGGCGGCGAGGGTGTCGGGGGACACCAGCAACCGCTCGGCGAGGACTTCCCGAGACAAGCTCAGCTGTTCGCGCGCCAGGCGCAGGACGAACCCGGACACGAGACCTCTGCGGGTGCCAGTACTCATTCCCTGACCGGGGGTCAGGGTTTCCCTGTGTGGCGGGGGCATGTGCGGCTCCTGTACCGCGGATACCCGTACTGGGGGTCACTTCTGACGGGGGACCGCGAACCATAGTGTCGTCACTGTCAGTACCAAGGTTCCCCCAGGCGGTCACGGCGTATGAGTACAAGCGCCGAATCCGCCCCGGATACGACAGGAACGCGCCCATGACCACCAAAGCTCCTTGTCAGGAGATCACTTCGGTGATCCATCCTGGTACCCCCTGCGCAGCCGAGTGCCCCAACTGCGGTGGTTCCGGGAAGGTCTGGCTCGAAAGCGACGGAAGCGGTCCGTGGAAGGGTAAGAAGTTGGTTGACTGCCCCCTATGCAAAGGAAGTGGTCAGTCTTGAATCTGGAGGATATGCACGAGCGACTGGTCGATGGCTTGGAGACCACCGAGCCGATTCGGGCCGCGTTCGCGGCGCACCCACGACACGGCTTCGTCCCGGACATGATCTGGCCCAGCGCCACCGGGCTACCGCTCTACCGCACTGCCGACCCCGATCGCTGGGCGCGCATCGTCTACTCCGACGACGCCGTGACCACCCAGGCCAACGACGGAGGCAGTGGTCTTGTCAACACCCCGTCTTCGTCCACCTCGGCACCCCTGGTGATGGCGGACATGATCCGCGCGTCGGAGGTCGGTCCTGGGTCACGGGTCCTGGAGATCGGAACCGGCACGGGCTGGAACGCGGCCATCCTCTCCTCTCTCGTGGGCCCCACGGGTTCGGTGATCTCGCTGGAGATCGACCCCGAAGTGGCCGAACACGCCAGGGAACGCCTGGCCGGAACCGGAGTCCAGGTCGTCACCGGAGGGGTGCCGCCCGAGGGGGCCTACGACACGGTCATCGCCACCTGCGCGGTGCGGCACATCCCTGAGGAGTGGACTGTCGGCCTGGCGGAGGGCGGCCGAATCGTCCTGCCGTGGGCGACCTACGACTGGCGCGGCCCCACCCCGATCGTGGCGCTATCCGGTAGCACCCCTCTGACCGGTGCGTTCGTGCGCGACGGTTCGTTCATGCGAGATCGGACGCAACGTGTGCCTCCGAACAGGTTTCCCGGCATGGACGGCGAGATTGAACGTGAGGGTCGCTTCCCCATCAGCTCCGACGAGATGATCGAGCAGGATCTCCTGACCCGGCTGGTCTTGGCCGCGCCAGAGGTCTGGGTCGGTTTGGGTGGCCGCCCCTGGGAGGACGGTCACGCCTCGATCATCGCGCTCGGGGCCGGTGACTCCTGGTCGTACGTGTGGCCGGACGGGTCCACCACCGGCGGCGGTCCCCGCGACCCGGCGGAGGAGTTGGCGAAGATCTACGCCGCACTGGAGGACGCGGGGTGGCCCGAGCTGGACGAGTTCACCCTGGAGGTCTCCCCCGACCGCCGAACGCACCGCGTCCGTTCCGGCACGCTCGGACCCTGGGACCACCGGGTGTAGAGGTACCGTGCCCTCTCCCCGGCAGAGGGAGGGCACGTCTATGTGCCGCTCCCGAGGCTCGGAGGACTGGACTACGACATGCCGATCGAGGACTGAGGATGACGAGCGACGACGTGACGGTACGGGTGCGCGAGGAGGCCGACCTCGGGGCGTCGGCCCGCGCCCTGGTCAAGGTGCACGCCGTGGACGGGTACCCGGTCGAGGGCGTGGCCGACCCCCGGGCCTGGCTGACGCCCCCAGGGCTCCTGCGAGCCTGGGTCGCCGAACTCGACCGTGAGGTCGTCGGGCACGTCGGCGTCGGACGTGCCGACGGCGGGGACGCCGTGCTGAGAGGGGCCGAGGCCCTCGGCGGATCCGGGGAGCGGATCGCCGTGCTGGCCCGGCTGTTCGTCCTGCCCGAGGCGCGGCGGCGCGCCGTCGGGGAACGTCTGACCGTGGCGGCGACGGAGTTCGCCCGGGCCTCGGGGCTCCGCCTGGTTCTCGACGTCATGGCCAAGGACCGGGCCGCGATCCGCCTCTACGAACGCCTTGGCTGGGAGTGCACCGGGCAGGTCCGGCACGCGGTGGAGGGCGCGGAGGCCGTTCCGGCCTACTGCTACCTCGCACCTCCGGAAGGATGACGCGCCCAGGAGGGCGGGACGGACCCGCCCTGCCGGGTGCCCCCGTCACTCCCCGGACACGAGGTGGCGGAGCTCCTGGACGGCGAACCACATGAGCTCGTGGTCGTCGGCGGCCCCGGACCCGGGATCCGCCGCCGCGGCGGCGACGTCGGCGGACGCGGCGGGGTCGTCGACGTGCGCCGAGGCCAGCTTCTTGTAGGGGACGGCGGCGGTGACCCGCACGCGGACCACCCCGTCGGCCGCGCCGCCCTCCCGCTCGACCACGGCGTCGGGCATGTTCGCGGCCAGCACCACCCGGCGGCGGGGCGCGGCGGGGTCGGCGGCCAGCAGGGCCAGGGACTCCTCCGCGGCGGCGTACATGGCCTCGTACTCGGCCTCCTCGGTGTCGCCCTCCGGGCCGGGGTCGGCCGCGAACGCCGTCAGGGGGGCGCCCTCCAGTCGGCCCTCCTCCAGGAGCGCGGCGAGGGCGGGGACGGTGCTGGGCAGGAAGACGTACATGGGCGCGGCTGCTCTCCTGGATGTGGGCGGGACCCCTCGAGTCTGCCAAGGAACCTGAGGTGGACGCGCCGGGGGGCGCGGCGCCGCCGCCCGGTCAGGCCGCCGCGCGCCCCCGGCGGTCGGCCGCGGGCGGCGCGCCGTCGCCGTCCGGCTCCAGGAAGCGGTCGAGCGCCCGCTGCGTCTGCGCCACGTCGGTGTGCAGGATCCCGGTCATGCCGAGTTCCTCGGCGGTGCGGACGTTGTGCTCCAGGTCGTCGATGAACACGCAGTCCTCGGGCCGGAGCCCCAGGAGGTCACAGGTGTGCAGGTAGATGCGGTGCTCGGGTTTGCGCATGCCCACCTCGCCCGAGATCACGACGGCGTCGAAGGTCGACTCGAAGTGCTCGCGCGGGTAGCCGTTGCCCCACGAGTTGGACAGGAGGGCGGTGCCGGCGCCGCCGAGCCGGGCCCCGCGCAGCGCCTCGTACATGGCGTGCACGGGGTCGAAGTTGGAGAACATGCGGTGGATCAGCCCCTCGGCCACGACCGGGCCGCCGTGGGTGGAGCGCAGCAGCGCCGCGATGGCGCGCTCGAACTCCCGCGTGTCGACCTCGCCCCGCTCCAGGGCGTGCACGGGGTTGGCGTCCGCGAGGCTGCCGTCGAAGTAGGGGCGCATGACCTCGTAGTAGTGCTCCACGTCGATCCGGTCGGCGTGCAGCCAGGCCCGGATCCCCTCCGCGAGGGGCGGGGTGAGCACGCCTCCCCAGTCGGAGATGACCCCTCGCCGGGTGCCGTTGGTCCGGCCGTCCATCCGATCGCCTCCTTGGCCGTCCGTGTGCCGGGACACCGCCCGGCCTCCCGGACGCACGGAGGGCCGGGCGGGGAACGGTTCTTCCCGTTCCCCGCCCGCTTCAACCACTGCGGTGCTCCCCGGGCCACCAGGTCCAGGGCGGGTTCAGAGGGTGAGGCCGGTTCCGGCGTCGACCCCGGCCCCGGGGATGTCCACGGGCAGCTTGCCGGTCGGTTTCACCTGTCCCCCGATCACGCGTGCGGCGGCGTTCGCCGACACGTCCACGGCGGAGTAGACGGCCAGGAAGCCCTCCACCTCGGGGAAGGCCTCCAGGTCGTAGGGGCCGCCCTGGGAGACCACGACGACGGGGAGGCCCCGGGCGCGGGCGGACTCGACCATCCCGCGCTGCTCCTGGGAGCCGCGTGCGCCGTCGGTACCCACGACCACCACGTCGGCGCCGTCGGCCACGACGTTCATCCCGGCCTCGGTGAGCCCTTCGGAGAGGACGTCCGAGCCGACGCCCTGCACGCTCACGGCGGTCCCCGCGGAGAGGGGCAGCAGGTCGCCCTCGTTGCGCACCAGGGTCGCCGAGGCGTCGGCCACCCGTTGGGCGGCCTCCGCGTGGGAGGGGTCGTCCACGACCTCGCCCGCGGCGGCCGGGTCGACGGGGCCGGCCTCCAGCACGCCCCGCTTCTCCTTGAGCGCGAGCACCCGCAGCACGGACTCGTCGATGCGCTCCTCGGTCAGGCGGCCCTCCTCGACGGCGGTCCTGATCGCGGCGACGGCGGCGGCCGGGTCCGGCGGCATGAGCAGCTGGTCCACGCCCGCCTCCAGGACGCGGACGGCGATCTCGCCGTCGTCGTGCCTCTGCCGCACGCCCTCCATGTTGAGGGCGTCGGTGGTGACCACGCCGTCGTAGCCGAGCTCGTCGCGGAGGATGCCGTCGATGAGCGCCGGGGAGAGGGTGGCCGGCTCGGGGTCCTCCCCGCCGTCCAGCCGGGGCATGAGGACGTGCGCGGTCATGATCATGTCGACGTCGGCCTCGACGGCGGCCCTGAACGGGGGCAGGTGCTCGGCCTCCCACTGCTCGCGCGGCAGGTCGATGACGGGCAGGCCGCTGTGGCTGTCGACGTCGGTGTCCCCGTGGCCGGGGAAGTGCTTGACGGCCGAGGCCACGCCGTTCTCGGAGTAGGCGTTCGCCTCGGTGACGGCCATCTCCGCGACCAGGTCCGGGTCGGATCCGAACGAGCGGATGCCGATGACCGGGTTGTTCGGGTCGGTGTTGACGTCCGCGTCGGGCGCGTAGTTGAGGTTGACGCCCAGGGCCGACAGCTCGGCGGCGGTGGTGGACGCGCGCAGGGCCGCCAGCTCGGGGTCCCGGGTGGCGCCGACCGCCATGGCGTCGGGGAACCGGGTCCCGACGGGCAGCCTGACGACGAGGCCCTGCTCCTGGTCGATGCCGATGAACAGGGGGATGCCCTGCCCCTGTTCGGCGGCGAGCTCCTGCACCCCGGCGGACATGGTCGCGATCTGCTGGGTGTCGGTGAGGTTCGCGTCGAAGTAGATGACCCCGCCGGGGCGGTAGGTCTCGATCATGAGGGCGTTCTCGGCGGCCGAGGTGCCCTGCGCCGTCAGGACGAGGAGCTGGCCGATCTTGTCGTCCAGGTCCATGTCCGCGAGAAGCCGCGGCGCGAGCACCGGTTCGAAGGGCTCCGCGCTGGGCGACGGCTGGGGTTCGTTGTCCTCCGGCGAGGAACCCACCTCCTCTGTGGAACATGCGGTGGCGATCAGGGCTAGTCCCACGCAGGCCGGGGCCAGGGCGTGCGGAACGGGCAGTTTCATGGCGGGCTTCATCTCCGGCGGGTCATGGGGTTCGCCGCCGGAGACTACCCCCTCCCGGCCGGGGCGGGGCCGAGGCCCCACCGGGGGCGGCCGGGGAAGTTCGGCGCGCGGGCCGTTCCGCCCGCGCGCCGGGTGTTCATCCCCACGTGAAGAGCAGGTCCCCCAGGCCGACCCCGCCGCTCGCGACGTCGCCGAGGTCGCCGGGGCGCGCGTCCAGGGCGATCACCGGCACGACCGACGGCTTGCCCTGGGCCGCGACGCTCCCCGGCGACCAGCGGACGACCGGTGTGCCCGCCTCGACCGCGTCCCCCTCGGCGGCGAGGAGCGTGAACCCCTCCCCCGCGAGCTGGACCGTGTCGATGCCCAGGTGGACGAGCACGCCCCTGCCCTGGTCGCGGGAGAGCACGACGAACGCGTGGGGGTGCAGTTTCACCAGGGTCCCGGCGATGGGGGCGACGGCCTCCTGCCGCCCCTCCTGTCCGCCCTCCTGCCCGGGTTCGGGGTGGATGGCGACCCCCGGACCGACCATGGCCTGGGAGAACACCGGGTCGGGCACGGAGGAGAGGGGCAGTGCGGTTCCGGGCACGGGGGAGAGCACGCGGAGCGCGCCGATCACGTCTGACATGGGGTTTCCCTTCCCTCACGGGGAGAGTTAATCCAGGATGTCGCGGATGTCGTCGGTGAGGGCGTCGGCTTCGGGGCCGACCACCACCTGGACGACGTTGCCCGAGACGAGGACCCCGTGGGCGCCGGACGCCCGCAGGGCGATCTCGTTCACGAGGGAGGGGTCGGCCACCTCGGTGCGCAGGCGGGTGATGCAGGCCTCGATGTCCTCGATGTTGCCCGCGCCGCCCAACCCGGCGACGATCGCCGCTGCCTTGTCCGCCATGTGTCCTCCGTGCTGTGCCGTGGGAACGGGGATGTCCCCGGGACCTGAGGCGAGCTTAGGGGTGGCGCAGGCCACACACCAGTGCCCGGGGGCGGGCCGGGGTGTTGGGGCGGCGCCCGGACCGCGGCGCCGCCCCCGCACCGGGAGGGTCAGCCGGTCTGGGTGACCTTGTTGAGGCCCCGCGGGACGTCCGGGTTGTAGCCCAGGCGCCGGGCAAGGCGCTCGGTGAGCAGCTGGGCGGGCACGATGAGGTTCATCGGCGACACCCACTCGGGGACGTCCGGGACGGGCACGGACACGTCGCTGGCGGCGGCGAGGGAGGCCCCGCCCCCGAAGCCGAACACGGGCGCCCCGGCGGAGCGGGCCCGCTCGGCGAGGGCGACCGTGCCCTCCAGGGTCGGCCCGGTGGGGGCGGCGATCAGCAGTGCGGGGGTCCGCGGGTCCACGACCGCGATGGGGCCGTGCAGGAGGTCGGCGTAGGAGAGGCCCATCGCGTGGAGGTAGCAGGCCTCCTTGAGCTTCAGCGCGGACTCCAGCGCCGTGGAGAAGGCCATGCCCCGCCCGGAGATGACCGCTCCCTGCACGGCGACCATCCGCTCGACGATCTCCTCCAGGGCGTCGGCGGGGGCCGCCAGGGTCTCCTCGATGGCGTCGGGCACGCGCGACAGGTCCGCGGGGTCCAGGTCGGCGCCCAGGCCCAGGGCGAGGACCGCGAGAGCGGCCAGCTGGGTGTTGTAGGTCTTGGTGGCGGGCACCGCCACCTCGCTCCCCGCGCGGGTGACCAGGGCGACGTCCGCCTCGGCGGCCAGGGGGGAGTCGGCGCCGTTGGTGACGCCGACGGTGCGTGCGCCGCAGTCGGCGGCCCAGCGCATGGTCTCGACGATCTCCTCGGTCTTCCCGGACTGGGAGATCGCGACGGCCAGGACGTCGGACAGGTCGATCCTGGCGCCGTAGGCGGTGGCGATGGAGGGCGAGCCGAGGGTCGCGAGGCGGCCCGCGTGCGCCTGGAGGAGGTAGCTGCCGTAGACGGCGGCGTTGTCGGAGGAGCCGCGCGCGATGAACAGCACGTGCTTGGTGGTGCGGCCCAGCGCCTCGACCTCGGAGCGCAGCGGCAGCAGCTCCGCGAAGGTCCGGCGCAGCGCCTCGGGCTGCTCGGCGATCTCGGAGCGCATCACGCTCGTCGTGGTGGTGGTCATGCGGAACCTTCCCCTGATGTGACGGGCGGTCCGGGTCTTGCGCCGGGGGCCGCGCTGGACGCTCCGCACCGGGTGGGCCGCGGCCTGCCGCGATACCGGTTCACACCGCTTGCCGTTGGGTGGATTGACACGCGGATGGAGCTATGGTCTAGTCCGGACTATACCAGTCATGTCCGGCTTCGACCGATGTTCGGGCGGGCCTCCCGCGCTAAGGTTCTGACGCCGACCCCACCCGCCTACCGAGAAGGCCGCTCGCCATGTCGATCGACCCCAACAACCCGCTGCCCAAGTACAGCCAACTCCGCGACCTCCTCCTGGACTGGATCACCGCGGCGGGTCTGGGCGTGGACGACATGATCCCCTCCGAACGGGAGCTCAGCGCGACGTACTCGCTGTCGCGGATGACCGTCCGCCAGACCATCGACCTGCTGGTGGCCGAGGGGCGGCTCTACCGGGTCCCCGGCAAGGGGACCTTCATCGCCCGGCCCAAGATCGAGATGTCCCTGGTCCTGGCCTCCTTCAGCGAGGACATGCGCGCACGCGGCTTCGAGCCGGGCGCGCGCGAGCTGATCCGCCAGGTCATCCCGGCCAGCGGGCACACCGCGCGCATGCTCGACATCGCACCGGGAACCCTGGTCCACCACATCGAGCGCATGCGCACCGCCGACGACGAACCCATGGCCGTGGAGCGCTCCAACATCCCCGCCGCCATGGTTCCGGGGCTGGAGGACTTCGACCTCGCCGAGCGCTCCCTCTACGAAGTGCTGGAAAACGAGTTCGACATCCTGTTGGATTCCGGGGAACAGACCATCGAGGCCGGGATCTGCGACTCGGCCGACTCCCGGCTCCTCGGTCTGCCCGCCGGAAGCCCGGTGCTGGTGATGCAGCGCCGCAGCTTCGCCAAGGGACAGTGCGTGGAACTGGCACTGTCCACCTACCGTGCCGACCGCTACCAGCTGCACTCCCGCCTGGACCCGCGCCGGCACGGCGACTGACCGCCCCGCGCCCGCGGGGCGCGCGTCCGAGGGAGGACCCCCCACCATGAGTTCGGACCAGACCCCCGCACCACCCGCCCCCGCGGGCGGTGCACGGACCCGCAAGACCGGTTCCTCGGCCCTCGCCGTCTTCCAACGGCTCGGCCGCAGCCTGATGATGCCCATCGCGGTGCTGCCCGCCGCCGCCATCCTGCTCCGGCTGGGCCAGCCGGACCTGCTCGGCGCGGACGGCCTGGCCGGGCTCCGGGGCATGGGATGGATGGTCCCCGTCGCCGGGGCCATCGGCACCGCGGGCGACGCGGTGTTCCAGGCCCTGCCCCTCCTCTTCGCCGTGGGCGTCGCGATCGGCTTCGCCAAGCGCGCGGACGGCTCCACCGCCCTGGCCGCGGTCGTCGGCTACCTGGTGTTCGACCGGGTGGCCACGTGGACGATGGTCACCTTCGACGGCCCCACGGGCGACCTGGGGTCGCGACTGGTCACGTACCCGCTCCCGGTCGACCCGGTGACACGGCAACCGCTCACCGACCCCGACGCGGTGGCCGGTGTGGGCGAGATGATCAACCACGCGGTCAAGAACCCCACCGACGTGCTGGGCGGTATCGCCGTCGGCCTGATCGCCGCCGTGCTGTGGCAGCGCTACCACCGGATCCAGCTGCCCACCTGGCTCGGCTTCTTCGGCGGACGCCGCTTCGTCCCCATCGTGACGGCGCTGGCCGGCCTGTTCCTGGGCGTGGCGCTGGGGCTGCTCTGGCCGGTCGTGGGCGGATGGATCCAGAGCCTCGGCGAGAGCATCGTCGGAGCGGGCGCCCTGGGCGCGGGCATCTACGGCGTCGTCAACCGCATCCTGCTGCCGCTGGGCCTGCACCACGTGGTGAACTCGTTCATCTGGTTCGTGTCGGGCACGTACGAGGGCCCCGACGGGATCGTCCAGGGGGAGATCACCCGGTACTTCGCCGGTGACCCCGACGCCGGGGGCCTGCTGTCCGGCTTCTTCCCGGTCCTCATGTTCGGCCTGCCCGGGGCCGCGCTCGCCATGTGGCTGGCCGCGCACCGGGAGCGCCGCGCCCAGATCGGGTCGATCATGATCCCGGCCGCGCTGACCGCCTTCGCGACGGGGATCACCGAACCCGTCGAGTTCGCCTTCATCTTCGTCGCGCCCGCCCTGTTCGTGGTGCACATCGTCCTCACCGGGCTCTCGATGGCGATCCTGAACGCGCTGGACGCCCAACTGGGGTTCGGGTTCTCAGCGGGACTCATCGACATGCTGCTGAACGCGTCCAAGGACAACACGGAGGGCCTGGGGCTGATCCTGCTCCTGGGCCTGCTGTACTTCGTGGCGTACTTCGCGATCTTCTACGTGCTGATCACGCGCCTGCGCCTGCCCACGCCGGGGCGTGAGGCGGACCCGGAGGAGAACGCGGCGGCGCCCACCGTGCCGGGTGCGGCCGGGGAGGCCTCCGGCTCCGGCGCGGACGGCCCCTCCCCCGGGAGCGGCGGACGGGGCTGAACCGTCCCGCGGAGCACGAACGCGTGCGGGCGCGCCCCCTCGGGGGCGCGCCCGCACGCGTGTCGGCGGCCGGGGCCTATCTGGCGGCCGCCGGGTCGCCGTGGCACTTCTTGTACTTCTTGCCCGAGCCGCACGGGCAGGGCGCGTTGCGCGCCGTGCCGGCGAACTCGTCGACCGTCTCGCTGTGGCGCTCGACGGTGCCGTCCTCGCTGGGAGCGGAGTACTGGAGCCTGTCCGGCTGGCCCTCGCCGAACCCGGGGACGACCACGTCCTCGGCCGGCTCCGCCTCCTCGGCCGGGGACGCCGCGTCGGCGGCCTCCTCGTCCTCCTCGACCGCGGTCGCGAGGGCCGTGGCGCCCGTGGCGCCGCCCACGCCCGCCGCGGTCCTGGCCGCGGCCGTGGCGGTGAGGGCGGGCTCCTCCTTCTTACGCACCTGCACCTCGACGTTGAACAGGTAGCCGACGGCCTCTTCCTTGATGGCCTCCAGCATCTGCTGGAACATGTCGAAGCCCTCGCGCTGGAACTCGATCAGCGGGTTGCGCTGAGCCATCGCGCGGAGGCCGATGCCCTCCTGGAGGTAGTCCATCTCGTAGAGGTGCTCACGCCACTTGCGGTCCATGACCTGGAGCAGGACCCTGCGCTCGACCTCGCGCATGGCTTCCTCGCCGAGGTCGGCCTCGCGGGTCTCGTAGGCGGCCCTGGCGTCCTCGACCACGCGTTCGGCGATCATCTCGCCGGTCAGCGTCTGGAGGTCGCCGTTCTCCTCCACGAACTCGTCGACGGTGAAGCTGATCGGGTAGACCTGCTTGAACGCGCGCCAGAGCTTGTCCAGGTCCCACTCGTCGGGGTCGCCCTGGGAGGTCTCCTCGACCACGTAGCCCCGCAGGACCTCCTCCAGCATGCCGATGATCTGCTCGCGCAGGTCCTGGCCCTCCAGGACCTTGCGGCGCTCGGCGTAGATGACCTTGCGCTGCCGGTTGAGGACCTCGTCGTACTTGAGGACGTTCTTGCGGATCTCGAAGTTCTGCGTCTCGACCTGGCCCTGCGCCGAGGCGATGGCCTTGCTGACCATGCCGGACTCGATGGGCTGGTCGTCGGGGATGTTCAGCTGGTTCATGAACACCTCCAGACGGCTGCTGTTGAACAGTCGCAGCAGGTCGTCCTGGAGGGAGAGGTAGAACCGGGAGATGCCCGGGTCGCCCTGGCGGCCGGAGCGGCCGCGCAGCTGGTTGTCGATGCGCCGCGACTCGTGCCGCTCGGTTCCGAGCACGTACAGGCCGCCGGCCTCGACGACCTTCTCGTGCTCCTCCTCGTAGTCGGCCTGGGCCTTCTCCAGGGCCGCCGGCCAGGCGGCCTCGTACTCCTCCGGGGTCTCCAGCGGGCTCAGGCCGCGCCCCTGGAGCTCCTCGTCCGCGAGGAAGTCGGGGTTGCCGCCCAGCATGATGTCGGTACCGCGACCGGCCATGTTGGTGGCGACGGTGACGCCGCCGAGCTTGCCCGCCCGGGCGATGATCGCCGCCTCACGGGCGTGGTTCTTGGCGTTGAGGACCTCGTGCGGGACGCCCTCGCGCTTGAGCATCCGCGACAGCAGCTCGGACTTCTCGACGCTGGTGGTGCCGACCAGCACGGGCTGCCCGGCCTCGTGGCGCTCGGCGATGTCCTCGGCGACCGCCTGGAACTTGGCGTCCTCGTGCTTGTAGACGACGTCCTTGACGTCCTGGCGCACCATCGGCTTGTTGGTGGGGATGGGCACCACGCCGACGTTGTAGGTCTGGGTGAACTCCGCCGCCTCGGTCTGGGCGGTACCGGTCATGCCGGCGAGCTTCTCGTAGAGGCGGAAGTAGTTCTGGAGGGTGACCTTGGCGAGAGTCTGGTTCTCGTCCTTGATCTTGACGCGCTCCTTGGCCTCGATGGCCTGGTGCATGCCCTCGTTGTAGCGGCGCCCGGCGAGGACGCGGCCGGTGAACTCGTCGACGATGAGGACCTCACCGTCCTTGACGATGTACTCCTTGTCCCTCTTGTACAGCTCCTTCGCCTTGAGGGAGTTGTTGAGGAAGCTGATGAGCGGGGTGTTGACCGCCTCGTAGAGGTTGTCGATGCCCAGGTAGTCCTCGACCTTGGCCACACCGGCCTCGGTGATGCCGACGGTGCGCTTCTTCTCGTCGACCTCGTAGTCGACCTCGCGCTTGAGGCGCGGGGCGATCTTGGCGAACTCCGCGTACCAGCGGGAGTTCTGCTCCGAGGGGCCGCTGATGATCAGCGGGGTGCGGGCCTCGTCGATGAGGATGGAGTCGACCTCGTCGACCAGGGCGAAGTAGTGCTCGCGCTGGACCGTGTCCTTGAGCGAGAGCGCCATGTTGTCGCGCAGGTAGTCGAAGCCGAACTCGTTGTTCGTCCCGTAGGTGATGTCGGCCTTGTAGGCCTCGCGCCGGGCGGCCGCGGTCATCTGGGGGCTGATGACGCCGACCTCGAGCCCGAGGAAGTGGAAGATGCGGCCGAGGTTCTGGGCGTCTCGGCGGGCCAGGTAGTCGTTGGTCGTGATGACGTGGACGCCCCTGCCCGCGAGGGCGTTGAGGTAGACCGCGAGGCTTCCGGTCAGGGTCTTGCCCTCACCGGTCTTCATCTCGGCGATGTTGCCCAGGTGGAGCGCGGCGCCGCCCATGATCTGGACGTCGAAGGGACGCTGCCCCAGGGTGCGCTTGGCGGCCTCGCGGACGGTCGCGAATGCCTCTGGGAGCAGGTCGTCCAGAGACTCGCCGTCCTCGTAGCGGTCCTTGTACTCCTGGGTGAGGTCGCGCAGTTCCTCGTCGGTGAGCTCGACGTAGTCGTCCTCGAGGGAGTTGACCTGGTCCTTGAGCTTGTTCAGCCGGCGCAGGATCTTTCCCTCACCCGCGCGCAGGAGCTTGTTGAGTATCCCTGGCACTTCCTATGCGCTCCTCGCAGATCGCGGTTTGCTCCACACACGTGGAGATCAGATCTAGGCCCGCCTGACCGCTTTCCCGTGGCCGCGGAGGGCGGCGGGGGTTCCTGGGCCCTCGGGCCTACATCCTAGAGGACCCGAACTATACGCCCGCCCTCCGCGGGAGGGGGCGCTCGCACGCCTTTCCCCCAGGGGAACGGATGAAACGCCCCCGAATGTTCCCGCACGTCACCCCCGGTACGGCGGGAAGGTACGGGACGGCGCCCGGCGCCGGGCCCCGGGGGCGTCCGCAAACGCGTTCCACGGGTTTTCCGCCAAGGCTCCCGCGAACCGGCCCGCGCCGCCGCCGGTCAAAGGCGGGACCGATCGGCGATCTGCTTTTCTTACCCTTTTCCTACGATTCATGAAGCCCCGACCCCATCCCCGGGTACGCCATTCGTAGAAGGTCACGCCGTGGACCCGAACCACGGCCCGCCGAACGCGAACGCGATCGAGGGAGCGACCATGAGGGGAAGCAAGCGGGAGACCGCCGGGGAGGCGACCGGCGCGGGGGAGGCCCGCCCGGCGTCACCGACGCGCAGTCCGGTGGAGGTGCTCGACGACCTGATCACCAGGAGGCGCCACCCGACGCCGGACCCCGACGACGCCGACGACCCGGGCCTGGCCTGGGAACGGCACCGCCCCAGCGACGACGAGCAGCGGCGGAACGGCCGCATACGCGGGTTCCAGCGCCAGGGCGGCAGCCTGGCGCCCACCAGCAACCACCGGGGGCGCGCGGTCTCCTGGGTGGCGGTGGTACTCGCCTGCGCCGGGTTCGCCGTGGGCGGGGTCGGCATCGCCCTGGGGATGTCCGCGGTGCTCCTGGCGGTCGGAGGTGTGCTGCTCGTCGTGGCGGCGGTCGTGGCCATGCGCTACGACCTCCTGAGCGACGTGGTGCTGGACTCGCCGCGCGTGGAGTCCGAGGAGCCGCACGACACACCGCTGCACCGCATCCGGAAGGAAGACCGGGCGGGGTCCTGAGCGGCGCGCACGACCGCGGCGGGTCCGGACGGACCCGCCGCGGCGCTGTGTTGTCGGTGGTGCCGGTTCGCCCGGGACGGCGCCCGAGCCCGTCCTCCCGGACGGAACCGGGCCCGTGCCCCGTGCGGAGGTCCGCGGGGGGAGGCGCGCACCGTGCCGTGCCCGCCGGGGCGCCGCCGGCTCCCGGGCCGGCCCGGAGGGGGCGTGTGCCCGACCGCGGGCCGCCCCTAGTCGACCAGGCGGAGAACGCCGTAGTCGAAGCCCTTGCGGCGGTAGACGACGCTCGGCGCGTCCTTGACCTCGTCGTGGAAGAGGTAGAAGTCGTGGCCGACGAGTTCCATCTCCATCAGGGCCTGGTCGATGCTCATGGGCTTGGCCCGGTGGAACTTCTCGCGGACGACGATGGGAGCCTCGCCCTGGGTGTCGAGCTCGACGAACTCGTCGGTGAACTTGCCGTCCACCGCGGCGCCGTCGATCTCCTCCTCCCCGCTCCGCTGGGCCGGGGGCGCCTGCGTCGCGGTCGCTGTGGCTGAGGGCAGGTCCCCGGGAAGGCCGGCGGTGGCGGCCGCGACGGAGACGGGAGTGTGGTTTCCGCGGTGGACCTTGCGGCGGTCCGCGGACTTGCGAAGACGGGCCTCGATCTTGTCGATCGCGAGGTCGAGGGCTCCGTACCGGTCGGAGGTCGCTGCCTCGCTCCGGATGACCGGGCCGTTGGAGTGGATGGTCAGCTCAACCCTCTCGCAGACGTCGGCGAGCTTGGGGTTGCGCTCCTGGGACACCTCCACATCGACGGTCATCCCCTTGCGCTCCCACTTGGAGAGCCTGTCGAGCTTGTTCTCGACGTGCTGTCGGAACTTGTCACTCACACCGGTGCGTCGACCCTTGACGATGATGTCCATAGGACCCCCTTCATCGCGTGACCGCCGTGAAGGCGACGGCCAGGCTGGCTCTGCATCCCTTCCGCCGTCGGGGGGCGGAGGGGTGTCGCGCGCGTCAACCCCCTTCCGCTCGTGACCTGATCCTGAACGGATCACGTCTCGCTTGGAAGTGCGTATACCCACCAGGGGCACGGTCCTCACCCGCCACAGGGACCCGATTGGTCGGGCCTCTCCGGGCAGGGAGGAGGACTTCTGCCGTGTTCGCGACAAGACGCCCATGACTCGGCCGCTGACGCCCCGGTCGGCCGTGCCGCGGGGGCATGCGCCGGGCGCCGAGCGGTACGGGGACACCTCGGGGGGCGCTGCCCCCGGAGAGGTGGGGCGGTGCCCCCGGGAGCCCGCCGGTGAAGGCGAACTCCCGGAGTATGGCATGCCACCCGTCCGGCCGACCTGGTCTTCGTCCCCACATCCGCCTGCTGAGAGTGTCGCCGCTCTTAGACGCGACTACTGCTCTTCTCCCTGTCATGAGGGACATCTGGACCCTCCGCGGGGCAGGGCTTACCTCTAAGGCGCACCGTGATCGGTCGACGAAAAGTCGCCTTACGTGGGCCGTTTCGCCTGCGCCTGGCATCGGCTTGCCGAAGGGGCGCCCTGGGGTTTCCCAGGGCTCCTGATCTCCGGCGCAACCACGGACCCGGACGGGTGCCATACGGTGACCGTAACCTGTCCTGGCGAGGATGTCAGGTAGCGGCCGGTCTCCCAACCCGCTGACAACCACCGCAAAGCCTTGCATACGTGGACTTTTCACCTGTTCACGAGGGTTCGTAAAACCTTCTTGCCCCCTCGGCCCGAATTCCCTCGCCGTGCGCGGCGAGGCGTTCGGCGAGAACCACCGCCCCCGCCACCCGGATCCCCGCGGCCCTCAGCGCACGGGTCGCCTCGGCCGCCGTCGCGCCCGTGGTGAGGACGTCGTCCACGACGACCGCCGCTCCCCCGGCCCGGTCCCGGGAGGGGGGAACGGCGACCAGGGTTCCCTCGCGGTTGGCGAGCCTCTCGGCCCGTCCCAGGCCGGCCTGGCGCCTGGGCCTGCCCCGGTGGCGCAGGAGCGGCAGGACGGTCCCCGCCGCCGGACCGCCCGCGCGGGCCAGGCAGGCGAACGCCAGCCGGGTGACGGGGGCGTGCGGGTCGCGCGGCGGCCCGCGGCCCGGCACGGGCACGAGGAGCGTGTCCGGGCCCGCCAGCCCCGACGCCTCGTAGGCGGACGCCAGGCGTCCGCCCAGGACCTGGGCCAGGGAGTCGGCCCGGCCCTCCTTGTAGGCGAGCAGCACCCGGCGGTGGTGTCCGGCGTAGGGGCCCGCCGCCCACACGGGCGGACACCCCGGTCTCGGCGCGCAGCGGTGGGGCCGGCGCTGCAGCAGGGTGAGGCAGCCCGTGCACAGGGGCCCCGAGGGGCCCGCGCACCCGGCGCAGAGTTGGGGAAGGACCAGGTCGAGCAGTGCCGAGAACGCGTCGCGCACCGCGCCGACCAGGGGTGTCGTGTGGTTCACCCCTCCAGGATCCGGCCCGGACGGGGCCGGCGCCAGCCCCTCCCCGGACCTGTGGACAGGCCCCGGGGGACGCCCGCGCCGGGGCGGCGCGCAGGGCCCGAGGAGCCCGCGCCGGAGGGCTCCGTGCGGGCCCGTCCCCGGGTCACCCCGGGAAGGTGGGCGCTCCGCCCTCCACCACGTTCTGCCAGTTCAGGGGATCGTTGGAGATCCAGATGTTGCCGTCGTCGGAACCGGCGACCAGGGGCTGCCCGGGAGCTCCGGAGATGGTCATCATGCTCGCGACCGGGGTCCCGGCGCTGGCTGGCGGGGTCCCGCCGTCCAGCGAGACCAGGAACGCCTGCGCGGTGCCGCCGTCCCGGCCGCCCAGGACCACCAGCTGGTCGGAGCTGCGCCACGCGACGTCGGTGAGGTCCTGCAGCTCCCTGGCGAGGGTGACGAACGACCCCAGCACGACCTGCCCGTCGGCGTCCTCCACGACCCGGCCCACCTGCAGCGACCGCTCTCCGTCCTCCTCCGTGACCAGCGCGGCCCGGGTGCCGTCGCGGGAGATCTGGAAGTGCACCACGGAGGTGTCGCGCAGCCCGGACACGTCCACGCGCACCACCTCCTCGCCGCCGCGCAGGAGCCACAGCGCGGTCGTCCCCGGGGCGGGGGGCGGCCCCTCCTCGACCGGGTCCTCGGTGTCGGCCTCCTCCTCGGCCGTCTCCTCCGCGTCCGGGTCGCGCTCCGCCGACCCGGCGTCCTCGGTCTCCTCGACCACCCACAGGTTGCCGTTGACGTCCCAGGACAGCTCCGTGAAGACCCCGTCCGAGAGGACCTCCTCGATCTGCGCGCCCGGGCTGGTGAAGCTCGTCACGACCTCGCCCCCGCCCTGGGTGATCCCCGCGACGGTGCTCTCGTCGACGGACACCGCGAACCGCTCCAGGAGGCTGTCGCCGGCCCCCAGGGGGCCCGGCACCCGCTCGACCTCCTCGAAGACGCCCTCGTCCCAGTCCTCCGCGGACCAGAGCTGTCCCTCGTGCGTGTAGTAGGCGCGGACCCCGCCAGTGATCGCGCCGGGGTTCACCCGGGACCAGTGGTCGCTGCCGGGGCGCGGCCGGTCGGCGCTCTCGCCGTCGGAGCCCGGGAAGTCCACCTCCGAGCCGTTCACCTTCAGCGTGAACTCCTGGATCTCCGGCAGCTGGCGGAGCGTCCAGGCGATCTGCGCCCCCATGGCGAACTCGTCGACCTCCCCGGAGGCGCCCACGTCGATGACCGCGTGTTCGGCGTCGACCTCCAGGGAGGGCGTGGCCCCCCGGGGGAAGGCGGACTCCACCGCGGGGTCCAGCCACTCGCTGGGGCCGCCGATGAGCTTGCGGAGCAGGCGTTCCGGCAGCTGCTCGTTGCTCACCGGCAGGTAGACCGGGTCCGGGACCAGCGCGCTCCGCGCGGGGTTGAAGAAGTACAGGTTGAAGGGCCGGTGCGTGCGCTCCACGTCGAGCTGGCTGAGGATGAGCTCGTCCGGCAGGCTCCGGATGCGCCAGTCGCCGTCGGGGTCGCCGTTCTCGCGCGCGAGCAGGAACGGCTCGTCGAGCAGGCGCCCGCTGTCGCTGGAGACGTACTTGCCGCTCTCGTCGATCGTGGCGACGAGGGAGCTGCGCATCCGCACGGTCGCGGTGAGCCCGTCGGCGCTGATCTCGGCGTCGAGGTCGACGGTGTCGAGGTCGGCGAAGACCTTGACCGTGCCGTCGGGCGACCAGGTCTCCCCCGTCTCGGGCAGCATGTAGCTGCGCGCCGCCTTGTGCTCCTCCTCGAAGCTGCCCATGTCCTTGAGGAAGCCGCTGACGAGGCCCTCCGGATCGACCCCGGGCTGCGGGCCGGCGGGCAGCAGCCGCACGTAGCCGCCGTAGGGGTCGCCCGCGGAGTCCCCCCCGGCGCCCGGGACGACGGGGCCCGTCGTCGGAACGGAGGCGCAGGCCGCCATGGCCGCGCACACCGCCGCGGCCGCCAGCGAGGCGCGCACGGCACGGCCGATCAGGCCCGGTCCTGTCATGACCCGTCCTCCCCACCCTCGCGCGGGTCGCGTTCGGAACGTACGGCCGTGTCGTCGGCGGCGCCGGACCGCGTGCCCTCCCGGTCGCCCCGGCCCGGGATCCGCTCGGGGCGGGCGTGGCCGTTGGCCGCGGGCTTGGGCCCGGCCGCGCCGTCCTTGTCCCCGAACGCCGGGAAGGTGCGGCCGAGCGCGATCTCGGGCGGTACCAGGGGCAGGGGGGAGCCGCGCAGCTCGCTGCCGGAGCGGCGGGGCAGGGACAGCCGGAACTGGGACCCCTGTCCGGGCAGGCCCCACGCCTGGAGCCAGCCGCCGTGCAGGACGGCGTCCTCCTTGGCGATGGACAGGCCGAGGCCCGTGCCCCCGGTGGTGCGCACGCGGGCGGGGTCGGCGCGCCAGAAGCGGTCGAAGCACAGGTGCTCCTCCCCCTCCTTGAGCCCCACCCCGTAGTCGCGCACCGCCACGGCGACCGCGTCGCGGTCCCCGGCGGCGGTGACCACCACGTCCCGGCCCTCGCTGTGCTCGATGGCGTTGACGACGAGGTTGCGCAGGATGCGGTTGATCCGCCGTGTGTCGAACTCCGCCAGGCAGGGCTCGGCGGGAAGGCGCAGCACCACCTTGATGCCCCGGCGCTCGGCGATCTGCTCGGCGTCGCCCACGGCCCTCATGACGGCGTCGCGGACGTCCGCCGACTCGATGCCGAGCGTGGCGGCGCCCGCGTCGTGGCGGCTGATCTCCAGCAGGTCGGCGAGGAGCTCCTCGAAGCGCTCGACCTGGCTCTGCAGCAGCTCGACGGAGCGGCGCATGGTGGGGTCGAGCTCGTCCCGGTCGTCGAAGAGCAGGTCACCGGCCATCTTGATGGTGGTCAGCGGGGTGCGCAGCTCGTGGGAGACGTCGGAGACGAACTGGCGCTGGAGCTTGGACAGCTCCTCCAGCTCCTTGATCTTCTCCTCCAGGTTGCCCGCCATGTCGTTGAAGGAGACGGCCAGCCTGGCCAGGTCGTCCTCGCCCTGCACGGTCATGCGCTCGGTGAGGTCGCCGGCGGCCAGCCGCTCCGCGGACTGGGCTGCGGAGCGGACCGGGCTCACCACCTGCCGGGTGATGACGAACGCGATCAGCCCGAGGAGTATGACCAGCAGGACCGCGACCAGCGCGACCGTGTTCTGGACGAGGTCGAGGATCTCCTGCTCGTGCTGGAGCGGGAACAGGTAGTACAGCTCGTAGGCGTGCGTGAGCTGGGCGCCGACGACCAGCGCGGGCTCCTCCTCGCCCTGCTCGGTGGTGACCCGCGTGTACGTGTGGTACTGCTGGTCGTTCGCCTCGGACTGGCGGACCTGCTCGATCAGGCGCGGCGGGACGCTGCCCTCGCCGGTCGCCCACCCGAGCTCGTCGCTCACCGAGGGCAGGATGACCACGCTGTAGAGACCGGTGTCGCCGCTGCGGCTGGTGAGCTCGCTGGCGAGGTTGTACAGGAGCCGGTCGCGGTCGCCCCCGTCGTTCTCCTGGAGCTCGGCGAGGGCGTAGTTGAGCCCGGCCCGGTGGTCGGTGACCGCGGTGGTGATCTTGGCGTCGAGCAGCCCGCCGCGCACCTGGGAGATCATCGCGTACCCGAGCCCCACCATGACCAGCAGGGACAGCACCAGCGTGGTGGAGATGACCCGCAGGTGGAGCGAGCGGCGCCAGTTGGTGTGCACGCCGCGCACCAGGGCGCGGGCGGCCCTCTGGGCGAACAGGTAGGTGCGGGTCAGGCCCGTCTCGCCGTCACGCCACCGCCCTCCGGGAGCGGGCAGCCCGGAGGGCGGGACGGACCGTTGCCCCTCGGAGTCGGCCCCCCGCTCCTCCTCGGGTGTACCTGCGGTCATGTGCGGCCCTGCGGTATCAGGCGGTTCCGGCCTTGTAGCCGACACCGCGGACGGTCACGACGACCTCGGGGTGCTCGGGGTCCTTCTCGATCTTGGCGCGCAGGCGCTGGACGTGGACGTTGACCAGGCGGGTGTCCGCCGCGTGGCGGTAGCCCCACACCTGCTCCAGCAGGACCTCGCGGGTGAAGACCTGGCGCGGCTTGCGGGCCAGGGCGACCAGGAGGTCGAACTCCAGGGGGGTGAGGCTGATCTGCTCGCCGTCGCGGCGCACGGCGTGCCCGGCGACGTCGATGGTGATGTCACCGATCTGGAGGACCTCGGGAGCGGGCTCCTCGGTGCGGCGCAGCCGCACGCGGACCCTGGCCACCAGCTCCTTGGGCTTGAACGGCTTGACGATGTAGTCGTCGGCCCCCGACTCCAGGCCCAGGACGACGTCGATGGTGTCGCTCTTGGCGGTGAGCATGACGATGGGCACGCCCGACTCCGCGCGGATCTGGCGGCACACGTCGATCCCGTCGGCCCCGGGCAGCATCAGGTCGAGGAGGACCAGGTCGGGCTTGGTTTCGCGGAAGGCCTCCAGGGCCTTGTCCCCGTCATGCACGAACGAGGGCTCGAATCCCTCACCCCGCAGCACGATGCCCAGCATCTCGGCGAGGGCGAGGTCATCGTCGACAACCAGTACACGTCCCTTCATGTGTGTGTCCGGCGCCGGGCGTCAGCACCGCCTCGCGGGCGGATTTCGCGGCGCCTACTCCTCTCTCTGGAACACTCAAGCGGCGTAAACGGTCGGTGCGCCCCTGCTCCTCGACGCAAGGAACTGCTTTGTCCCCCCAACCTTGCCACCTTCGGGCGGGGTTGGGAGAGTGGTCGATGCATTTCGCTCCGTGCGGACCGATTTCGACCACCGGCGGTGTCGGCCCTGGCTGCGCCGGTCCGAAAACCTTCGCGACTTGGCCTGTTGGTAACAGAAAGCATACAAAAGGAATGAAGTGCGTCGGTTGTTGCTGGACGCGCGCCAGGGCCGCCGGGCACTGGTGGAACCGGCCGGTAGGTTGGATTCCAACACGGTAGAAATCGCGCGGATCCGCTCGCGCAGCGTAACCGAACACCACGGAGGGCGGAGCACATGACCCAGGAGGACGACCACCGGGACACGTCGGGAAGCAGTCCCGGCGCCCCTGGCGATGGCGGTTCCTCCGGGGGTGCACCTTCGGAGCCGGGCGGCTGGGCCGCCCCCGGGAGCGCGCCGTCCGCGCCCGAGCCCCCCGCGGGCGGACCGGCGGTCCCGTCCGGCCCGCAGGAGCGGCCGGGCTTCGCCGCGCCGGGTTCGGGCGGGCCCGCCCACGGGGACGTGCCGCCGCAGGACCCGTACGGGGCGCCCGGCGCCGGACCGCAGTCGTACGGGCAGCAGGGCTACGACCCCCCGTCCGGATACGGGCAGCAGGGTTACGCGCCCCAGCCCGGGTACGGACAGCAGGGCCACGGACAGCCGGGATACGGTCAGCCGCCCGGCTACGGGCCGCAGGGGTACGGGCCGCAGGGGTACGCTCCCCAGCCCGGATACGGCTCGCCCCTTCCCCCCGGGATCCCCCGCGCACCCAAGCCCGGTGTCGTCCCGCTCCGCCCCCTGGCCCTCGGCGACGTCTTCAACGGCGCGTTCAGCCTCATCCGGAGCAACCCGAGGACCACGGTCGGCCTCTCCCTGGTCGTCATGGCCATCGCCGCCGTGCTGACCTCGCTGGCCTCGGCCTGGTACCTGGACGACTACACGGCCTGGATGGACGAGGTCCTCGTCGATCCGGCCGCCGTCGACCCGAACGCCCCGCTGTTTCCCGGCTCCCCGCTGACCTTCGTCCTGATGTTCGCGGGCGAGCTCATCGTCTACCTCGGCGGATTCGTCCTCCTGGGCCTGCTCGCCGCCGCCATCGGCATGGCCGTGCTCGGGCACCGCCTCACGCCCCGCCAGGCGTGGGAGGCAGCCCGCGGCCGGATCGGGGCCATCATCGGCCTCGCGCTCGTCAAGCTGGCCATCCAGTTCGTCATGTGGACCGCCTTCGTGGTGGCGGCGACCCTCTCGTTCGTGCTCGGCATCGTCGTGGGCGTCGAAGGGGGGCCGGCCGCCGGCATCGTCGTCGGCCTCCTGGTGTTCCTGCTGGCCACCGCCGTCGTCGTGGCGCCGAGCACGTGGATCTGGGTCCGGCTCTACTACGCCATGCCGATGATCGTGCTCGAACGCCTCGGCCCGGGACAGGCCATGGCCCGCTCCTGGCGCCTGTCCCAGGGGCAGTGGTGGCGCACGTGCGGCTACTGGCTGCTGACGCTGGTGATCGTCCTCCTCGTCGGCTCGATCCTCAACATGCCGTTCGGCATCGCCGCCGGGGTGTTCACCTTCATCGACGCGACCGCGACCTGGACCGTCGTCGCCTCCGCCGCCCTCACCTACGTGGGCACGGTGCTGGTCTACGCGGTCACCCAGCCCTTCTCGGCCGGCGTCACCACCCTGCTCTACGTCGACCTGCGCATGCGCCGTGAGGGCCTCGACCTGAAGCTGCACGAGGCGGCCCGGGCCGGCTACGAGGCCGGACCGGAGATCTACCTGCCGGAGCCGCGGACGTGAGCCTCCACCTCTCGGCCGCCGGCGAGGTCAGCCGGGACGAGGGTCGCAGGCGCGCCGTCGAGGAGCTGAGCGACCCCCTGTACGGGGAGCAGGAGCCTGGCCTCCTCGACCGCTTCCTCGACTGGCTCTCCGGCCTCATCGACGGGCTCGCCGAGGCGGGCTCCGGGGTCTTCGGGGGCTGGGTGGTCCTCGCCCCGCTCCTGCTGGTCGTCGCCGCCCTGGCGGTCTGGCTGATCCTCTGGCTGCGGCCCTCGCGGAGCCGCGCCGCCGGGCCGCCCGTGCACGAGGGCGCGGTCCTGTCCGCGACCGACCACCGGGCCGCCGCCGACCGCCACGAGGCCGCGGGCGAGTACGCCGCGGCCGTCGCCGAGCGCCTGCGCGCCATCAGCGTCGACCTCGAGGACCGGGTGATCGTCGCGCCGCGCGCCGGGCGCACGGCCACGGAACTGGCCGCCGAGGCCTCCGTGCTGCTGCCCGGCGAGGCGGACGGACTGCACGAGGGCGCCCGGATCTTCAACGACGTGGCGTACGGCGACCGCTCCGCGACCGCCGACTCGGCGCGGACCATGCGCGAACTGGACACGCGGCTCAGGGCCGCCCGCCCCGCCGAGGAGGCGCGAGGATGACGGCCACAGCCCCCGCCGCGCCGCCCCGGACCGGCGCCCCCGGGGACGGCGGCCCGGACGCCCCCCGCGCACTCCGCGTGTGGCGTTCCGCGCGCACGCCCGTCGCCGTGGTCACCGCCCTCGTCGTCGTCTCGGTGCTGCTCTCCCTGGGTACCGAGCGGTTCCCCACCGGCTACCTGGAACCCGGCTCCGTGTCCCCCGACGGCACACGCGCCCTGGTCGAGGTCCTGGGCGAGGACCGCGACGTCGACGTCGTCCGCTCCTCGGCCGCCGCGGGCGAGGCCGTCGCGCGGGCCGGCGGCGACGCCGTGCTCGTGGTGACCCTCGACCACCGGCTGCTGCCCTCCGAACTGGAGGAGCTGGCCGCCCTCGACACGGACACCGTCCTGGTGCAGCCCTCCGTGGCCTCCCTCGCGGCGTTCGCGCCCGGGGTCGAGGTGACCGGGCGGGAGGTGCCCGACAACATCCTGGAGTACGGCTTCGCCCCCGAGTGCGGTCTCCCCGCCGCGGAGGCCGCGGGGAACGCCACCGTCGGCGGCGAGCTCTACACGGCTCCGGCGGGGGCCGACGCCACCGGGTGCTACCCGGGCGGGAGCGGCGACGCCCTCCTCCGCGTGGAGGACGGCGGGACGGCCACCACCGTCCTCGGCACGGGGACCCCCCTGACCAACACCGCCCTCGACACCGGGGGCAACGCCGCGCTCGCGATGAACCTCATGGCCGCGGACGACGTGGTGTGGCTCCGTCCCGACCCGCCTCGGCAGGAGGGCAGCGCCACCCTGTGGGAGCTCGTCCCGCCGGGCCTGCGCTGGTCCCTGGTCCCCCTGGTCGCCACCCTGCTGCTCCTCGCCCTGTGGCGGGGCCGCCGGATGGGCGCCCTGGTCCCCGAGGCCCTCCCCGTCGTCGTGCGCGCCTCGGAGACCACGGAGGGGCGCGCCGGGCTGTACCAGGCGCGCAAGGCGCGGGACAGGGCCGCGTACGCCCTGCGTTCGGGCTTCCTGGAGCGCACGGTGCCCAAGCTCGGCCTCAGCGCGGAGACGGCGCCGGAGGCGGTCGTGGAGACCGTCGCCGCCAGGACCGGGGACGACCCCGGCCACCTGCGCGCCCTCCTCTACCCGGACGGCCACGACCCCTACGCGGCCGACGACGACGCGCTCGTCCGGCTCGCCGACGAACTCGACGAGCGCACCCGGAGGCTGAGGTGACCCCCGCGGCATCCCGCCGGGCGCCCTCCCCCCGCCACGACACAGTGAACGACCAGGTATCGAGAGAGGTAGACGGCACGTGAGCGCCTTCACACCCGAGGCACCGCCATCCGCCGACGAGGCACGCGCGGCGCTGGTCGCCCTGCGCCGCGAGGTGGCCAAGGCGGTCGTGGGCCAGGACGAGACGGTGACCGGCCTGGTCGTGGCACTGCTGTGCCGCGGCCACGTCCTGATGGAGGGTGTGCCCGGCGTCGCCAAGACGCTGCTGGTGCGCACCCTCTCCGCGGCCCTGTCCCTGGACCACAAGCGGGTGCAGTTCACGCCCGACCTGATGCCGGGCGACGTGACGGGCTCGCTCGTCTACGACCAGCACACCGCGAAGTTCGAGTTCCTCAAGGGGCCGGTCTTCACCAACCTGCTGCTGGCCGACGAGATCAACCGGACCCCGCCCAAGACCCAGGCCTCGCTGCTGGAGGCCATGGAGGAGCGGCAGGTGACGGTGGAGGGCAGCCCGGTCGCGCTGCCGGACCCGTTCATGGTGGCGGCCACCCAGAACCCGGTGGAGTACGAGGGCACCTACCCGCTGCCCGAGGCGCAGCTGGACCGGTTCCTGCTCAAGGTCACCGTCCCGCTGCCCGAACGGGCCGCCGAGGTGGAGATGCTGGGCCGGCACGCGGCCGGTTTCGACCCGGGCGACCTGGCCGCCGCCGGGGTGGTCCCGGTGGCGGGCGCCGCCGAACTTCGGGCGGCCCGCGAGGCCGTGCAGCGGGTGCGGATCGCGCCCGAGGTGCTCGGCTACATCGTCGACCTGTGCAGGGCCACGCGGCACTCGCCGTCCCTGCAGCTGGGCGCGTCCCCCCGCGGCGCCACGGCGCTGCTGCGCACCAGCCGCGCGTGGGCGTGGCTGTCGGGCCGCGACTACGTGATCCCCGACGACGTGAAGGCCCTCGCCAAGGGAACGCTGCGGCACCGGATCGCCCTGCGCCCGGAGGCCGAGCTGGAGGGCGCGACCACCGACGGAATCCTGGACGGTGTGCTCGCCTCCGTCCCGGTACCGCGCTGATGGTGGTCACCGGCAGGGCGGTCCTGCTGGCGTTCCTCGCGACGGTCGCGGTGGCGCTGTCCGGCCTGGTCGGCGCCTGGGCCGCCGTCGCGGCCCTGGTGCTGCTGGCGCTGCTGCTCGTCGCCGACGTGTGCCTCGCCGCGAGCCCTGCGGCGCTGCGGCTCTCCCGGGACGGGGACTCCTCGCTGCGCCTGGGCGACTCCGCGGTGGTGCACGTGACCCTCGCCAACCCGACCCGGCGCAGGCTGCGCGGCTCGGTGCGGGACGCGTGGCCGCCGAGCTCGCACGCGGCGCCGCGCAGTCAGCCGGTCCGGGTGGACGCGGGCGAGAGGCGCCGGGTGACGACGACCCTGACCCCGAGCCGGCGCGGTGACGCCCGGGCCGCCGGGGTGACCGTGCGCACCATCGGCCCGCTGGGACTGGCGGGCAGGCAGCGGACGCTGACCGCGCCGTGGACCGTGCGGACCCTGCCGCCGTTCCACAGCCGCCGCCACCTGCCCGGCAAGCTCTCGCGGCTGCGCGAGCTGGAAGGCCAGCACACGGCGATGGTGCGCGGTCAGGGCAGCGAGTTCGACTCGTTGCGCGACTACGTGCCCGGCGACGACGTGCGGTCGATCGACTGGCGGGCCACCGCCCGCAACGACGGCGTGGTGGTGCGGACGTGGCGCCCCGAGCGGGACCGGCGCATCCTCATCGTGCTGGACACGGGGCGCACCTCGGCGGGCCGGGTGGGCGACACCCCGCGGCTGGACCACGCCATGGACGCCGCCCTGCTGCTGGCCGCGCTGGCGGGCCGGGCGGGCGACCGGGTGGACTTCATGGCCTACGACCGGCGCACGCGCGCCCAGGTGCGGTCGTCCGGCAAGGGCAGCCAGGTGAACCGGATCGTGGAGGCCATGGCCCCGCTGGAGGCGGAGCTGGTGGAGTCCGATCCGGCCGGGCTCGTCGGAACCGTCCTGGGCACCCAGGGGCGGTCCAGGCGGCTCGTGGTACTGCTCACCGACCTGAACGCGGCGGCGCTGGAGGAGGGGCTGCTGCCGAGGCTGCCCCTGCTGACGTCGCGCCACCTGCTGCTGGTCGCGGCCGTGCGGGACCCCGCGGTCGACGGGATGGCGGGGGAGCGCGGCGGCGCCGACGCCCTGTACCGGGCCGCGGCGGCCGAGCGGACGCTGAGCGAGCGGCGGCGGGTGACCGCCGAGCTGCGCCGGTTGGGCGTGGAGGTGGTCGACGCCGACCCCGAGCACATCGCTCCCGCGCTCGCGGACGCGTACATCAACCTGAAGGCGCAGGGGCGGCTGTAGGGGCCTCCGACGCGCCCGTGGCGCCCGTCCGGGCCCTCCGTCCCCTTCACGGGACGGCCTCCGGACGGGCACCATGGCCGTATGCCCCTCTCCCCCGGAGCCGCCGACGGCTCGTGCGACGACAGGTCCGCCAACGCCTTCCGGGGCGACGTCCACGGCCAGCTGGTGCAGGCCCGCGGCATCCACGGCGGTGTCACGATCCACGCGTCGCAGACGCCTCCCCCGCCCCTGGTCGACGTGTCGCTGGACACCCCGCGCCCGGCGACCGCCGTGCGCGGACGCGAGGAGCTGCACGCGGACCGGGCCGGGCCCCTGGGCCCCGAGCACCCCGACACCCTGGACACCGCCTACCAGCTCGGCCTGGTCTCGATCCGCCGCGAGCGCTGGGACGAGGCCGGGGAGATCCTGTCGGAGGTGAGGGAGGCGAGCCTCCGGGCAGCCGGGGAGGAGGACCCCCTCCACCTGTTCATCGCCCAGAACCCCGCCTACGTGACCATGCGCCTCGGGGACCCCGCCGCGGCGGAGACCGGGTTCCGCCGTGTGCACCGCGTGCGCGAACGCGTGCTGGGGGCGGGGCACCACCTCACCGCGGACGCGGCCTACTACGTGGGCCGCGCGGCACAGGAGCGGGGGGAGTGCGCCGAGGCCCTCGGGATCTTCACCGGCGTCCTCCGGAACTGGGAGGAGCAGCTGGGCGAGGAGCACCCCCAGGTGGAGACGGTCAAAAGGCGCATCGATGAGGTCGCGGAACCCGGACCCGGGACGACCCGCTGAGCCTCCGTCTCAGGAGCCGTTGACCGCACGCACCAGGGCCGTCCACTCCGGTGCGTCGAGCCTGAGCGTCCCCGCCCCCCTGTGCGCGGAGTCCCGCACGCGAACGGCGGACGCGGTGACCGCCACCTCGACGCAGCAGGTCTCGGCGGCGCCGTGGGAGCTCGTGAACCACGCGGGCACGGCGGGCACCGCCTCCCGGTGCCGACTCCCCCGGACGCCGCCGCGCGGGCCGTTCCGGGGGGTGTGGGTGTCCATGGTGCGATGCTGCCACGGAGAGCCCGGCGGCGCAGGGGTTCTCAGGCGACCGGTACGGCCTCCGGCGCGTTCTCGATGTCTCCGGTCTCGCCCGCCAGGTACGCCCTGCGGCCCACCGTGAACACGTAGAGCACGAACAGCGCCTCGGCGACCACGCCGATGCCGATCCTCTGCCAGGTGACGTGCACCCAGCCGGTCACGAAGCCCTCGATCAGGCCCGAGACGAACAGCACGACCACCAGGCCCAGCACCACGGCGATGGCGGCACGGGCCTCCTCGCCCAGGGCGCGCATGCGGGTGCGGTCCCCCGGGGAGATGATCGTCCAGCCGAGCTTGAGGCCCACGCCCCCGGCCACGAACACGGCCGTCATCTCCAGCAGGCCGTGCGGGAGGATCAGCCCGAAGAACACGTCGCCGCGCCCGTGGGCGATCATCATGCCCGCCGCCATGCCGATGTTGATCCCGTTCATGGCCAGCACCGCGATGGTGGGCAGGCCGAACGCCACCCCGAAGATGATCGCCTGGGCGGCCACCCACGCGTTGTTCGTCCACACCTGGGCGGCGAACGAGCCCGCGGGGTTCTCGACGTAGTAGTTGGCGAAGTCGTGCTCGACGTACCGGGCCATCGACTCCGGGGTGCCGAGGGCGTGGAGCACGTCGGGGTCGTTGACGATCCACGCGGCCGTGACCGCGGCGACCGCGACCGTGCCCGCGGACGTCCCGATCCACCACCACCGGAGCCGGTACAGCACCGCCGGGAACACCCGGGTGAAGAAGCCCCCGACGTCCCGCCACGCGGACGCGTGGGCGCCGGTCACCGCCGACCGGGCGCGCGCCACCAGTGCCGACAGCCTGCCGACGAGGGCCGGGTCCTGGCCCGAGGAGCGCACGACCGACAGGTGGGTGGACACCCTCTGGTAGAGCTCGACGAGTTCGTCGATCTCCTCACCGTCCAGTGAACGGCGCCTGCGCACCAGATCGTCCAGCCGTTCCCAGTCCCGGGCGTGCACCGCGGCGAACACGTCGATATCCACGCATGGGACCCTATCGGTTCGGCTCGGGGCGGTGCCCGCGAGGCGAACCCGCCGTCCCATGTGGCGGGTAATGTCATGGGGACGGTTTCAGACAGCCCTGAGGGAGCGTGTGCTGGTGTCCTATCCCGGCAACGGTGACACCCGCGGCGACGTGTACGGCGTGACACCACTGGTCACCGGTGACGCGGTGGTGCTCGACCTGCGTCCGGCGGGCTTCGCCACGAGGGCCGCGGCCCTGGCCATCGACGTCATCGTCCAGATCATCGCGCTGATCGCGCTCGGCATCCTGACGTCGTGGATCAGCACCGGCATCGACGCGGCGGCGACGGCCGCGGTCTCGCTGGCGGGCCTCGTCCTGGTCCTGGTCGGCTACCCGACCGTCTTCGAGACGGTCTCGCGCGGGCGCTCGCTCGGGAAGATGGCGCTGGGCCTGCGGGTGGTCGGCACCGACGGCTCGCCCGAGCGGTTCCGGCAGGCGCTGGCGCGCGGGCTGGCGGCGTTCGTGGAGATCTGGATGACCACGGGCACGGTCGCGCTCATCACGTCGATGGTCAACCGGGACGGCCGCCGGGTGGGCGACTTCGTCGCCGGGACCATGGTGGTGGAGGAGCGCGGCGGCAGCCGCCGCGACGAGGTCGTCCCCATGCCGCAGCACCTGGCCGGGTGGGCGGCGGGCGTCGAGCTGTCCCGGCTGTCCGCGGAGACGGCGGCCGCCGCCCGCCAGTACGTGCTCCGCTACGGCGAGCTGGCCGAGCACACCCGCCACGAGATGGGGATCAGGCTGGCCGACGCCGTCGCCGCGCAGGTCAGCCCGCCTCCGCCGCCCGGCACCACCCCTCCGTACTTCCTGGCCGCCGTGCTCGCCGAGCGCCGCCGGCGCCACGAGGCCGCCGCGCAGCCGCCCGACCACGCACAGCAGCCCCCGCAGGGGTATCCGGGACGGCCGGACGGCCACGCGCAGCAGTACGGCGGGTTCGGACAGGCCCCGGGCCACCCGCACCGGCCGGGGTACACGCAGCAGTACGGCGGCCACCCGCAGGCGGGGCCCCAGCAGGGCGGCCCGTACCCCCACCGCTGACGGGCCCGGGTGCGCCGCGGCCCCGGAGCCGCGGCGCACCGGGGGCTCAGGGACGCCAGGAGCGCAGGTAGTCCTCCTGGCCCGGGGTGAGCGAGTCGATCCGCACCCCGAGCGAGGCCAGTTCCAGCCGGGCCACCTCCGTGTCGATGCCCGCGGGCACCTCCAGCACCCCCGGCCCCATGTCGGCGTGGTTCGCCGCCAGCCACTCCGTGGTCAGGGCCTGCACCGCGAACGACATGTCCATGACGGCCGCGGGGTGGCCCTCGGCGGCGCCGAGGTTGACCAGGCGCCCCTCCGACAGGAGCAGGACGCGGCGCCCGTCCGCGAACACGTACTCCTCGGCCTGGTCGCGGACCCCGCGGTCGACCGCGACGGCCAGCCGCTCCAGGGCGGCCAGGTCGATCTCCAGGTCGAAGTGGCCCGAATTGGCGAGGATGGCGCCGTCCTTCATCCGCTCCAGGTGCTCGGCCCGGACCACGTCGCGGTTCCCGGTTACGGTGACGAACACGTCACCGACCGGAGCGGCCTCCTCCATCGTCGTGACGGTGTAGCCCTGCATGACCGCGTCCAGGGCCTTGACCGGGTCGACCTCGGTGACGACCACCCTGGCCCCCATGCCGCGGGCCCGCTCCGCGAGCCCCCGTCCGCAGTAGCCGAACCCGGCTACCACGACCGTGCGCCCGGCGAGCAGCGCGTTGGTCGCCCGCAGGATGCCGTCGATGGTGGACTGGCCGGTCCCGTACCGGTTGTCGAACATGCGCTTGGTGGCGGTGTCGTTGACCGCCACCATCGGCAGGCGCAGCTCGCCCTCGGCGCTCATCCTGCGCAGCCTGATGACGCCGGTGGTGGTCTGCTCGCAGCCGCCCAGCACGCCCTCCAGCAGGTCGGGCCGGTCCGCGTGCGCGGTGTTGACCAGGTCGCACCCGTCGTCCAGGATCAGGTGCGGACGCGTCTCCAGGACCGTCACCAGGTTTCGGTCGTAGGATGCCGGATCCATCCCGGCCCATGCGTAGACCGAAACACCGTACTCGGCGACCAGGGCCGCCGCGGTGTCGTCCTGGGTGGACAGCGGGTTGGACGCCGCCAGCGCCACCTCGGCGCCGCCCGCGCGCAGGGCGCGCAGCAGGTTCGCGGTCTCGGCCGTCACGTGCAGGCACGCGGCCACGCGCAGCCCCTCCAGGGGGCGTTCCGACGCGAAGCGCTCGCGCACGCTGCGCAGCACCGGCATCGAGTGCTCCGCCCAGTCCACGCGGCGGATCCCGGCACGGGCCAGGCCGAGGTCGGCCACCTCGTGCGCGGTGTCGGTCATGTGCTCACCAGAGTCCCTTCGCCGGTCCGGTCCCCGTTCCCGACCGGGGCCGGAACAGGCCGCGGGCGCCGCCGGGGGTCCCGGCGGCGCCCGGTCGTCCGGCCTCCCGGCCGGCGCCCGGCACTAGTAGCGGTAGTGGTCGGCCTTGTACGGGCCGGCGACGTCCACCCCGATGTAGGCGGCCTGCTCCTTGGTGAGCGTGGTCAGCTTGACGCCGAGGGCGTCCAGGTGCAGGCGGGCGACCTTCTCGTCCAGGATCTTCGGCAGCGTGTACACGCCGATCGGGTACTCGTCGGGCTTGGTGAACAGCTCGATCTGCGCGATGACCTGGTTCGTGAAGCTGTTGGACATCACGAAGCTGGGGTGGCCGGTGGCGTTGCCCAGGTTGAGCAGGCGGCCCTCGGACAGCACCAGGACGGACTTGCCGTCGGGGAGGGTCCACTCGTGGACCTGCGGCTTGATCTCCTTCTTCACGATGCCGGGGACCCTCGCCAGGCCGGCCATGTCGATCTCGTTGTCGAAGTGGCCGACGTTGCCGATGATCGCCTGGTGCTTCATGCGGGTGATCTGGTCGGCCATGATGACGTTGAAGTTGCCGGTGGTGGTGATGAAGATGTCACCGGTCCCGAGCACGTCCTCCAGGGTGGTCACCTGGAACCCGTCCATGGCGGCCTGGAGGGCGTTGATCGGGTCGATCTCGGTGATGATGACGCGGGCGCCCTGGCCGCGCAGCGCCTCGGCCGCGCCCTTGCCGACGTCGCCGTAGCCGCAGACCACGGCGACCTTGCCGCCGATGAGCACGTCGGTGGCGCGCATGATGCCGTCCGGCAGCGAGTGGCGGATGCCGTACTTGTTGTCGAACTTGCTCTTGGTGACGGAGTCGTTGACGTTGATCGCCGGGAAGGCGAGGGTGCCGTCACGCTGCATCTCGTACAGGCGGAGCACACCGGTGGTGGTCTCCTCGGTGACGCCCTTGATGCCCTCGGCGATCCCGGTCCACTTGGCGGGGTCCTCGGCCAGGCTCCTCTGGAGCAGGGACAGGACGACCGCGAACTCCTCGCTCTCCGCCGTGGAGGGGTCGGGGACGGACCCGAGCGACTCGAATCCGGCGCCCTTGAGGACGAGCATGGTGGCGTCGCCGCCGTCGTCCAGGATCATGTTGGGGCCGTCGGCGCCGGGCCAGGTCAGCGCCTGCTCCGTGCACCACCAGTACTCCTCCAGCGTCTCGCCCTTCCAGGCGAAGACCGGGACGCCCCTGGGGTCCTCGGGGGTACCGTCGGGGCCGACGACGACCGCCGCCGCGGCGTGGTCCTGGGTGGAGAAGATGTTGCAGCTGACCCAGCGGACCTCGGCGCCCAGGGCGACGAGGGTCTCGATGAGGACCGCGGTCTGCACCGTCATGTGCAGCGAGCCCATGATGCGGGCCCCGCTCAGCGGCTTGCTGTCCCCGTACTCGGCGCGGGTGGCCATGAGACCGGGCATCTCGTGCTCGGCGAGTCGGATCTCGTCGCGGCCGAAGGAAGCCAGGGAAAGATCGGCGACCTTGAAGTCGAAAGCCATGCGTTCCTCACTCGTGGTGGTCGTTGCGACCACGATTCTAGGCCCGCAGGCCCGGCACCAGCACAAAGCTGACAAAGTCCTGTCAGATTCGCGCCGACCGGTGGCGGCGTTCGGTTAGGGTCGCGTGCATGGCCGCCCTCGACGACGCACCGCCCGCCCCCGACCGGACCACCTGGCCGACGGGCCCCGTGCCGATCTCCGCCGCCGCGGAGCGGGTGGGCACCACGGCCCGGATGCTCCGCTACCGCGAGGGGCTGGGGCTGCTGCCCCGCACACAGGAGCAGCCGACCGGCCGGGGGCACCGGCACCGCCGCTTCACCGAGGAGGACCTGCGCACGATCGGCGTCGGCCTGGAGCTGGAGCGGGAGTTCGACATCCCTCCCGCCGCCCTGGCGTTCGCCCTGCGCGTGCTCGCCGAGCCCGACGTCCTCGCCCGTGTGCGCACGCACGGGGAGCGGCTGGGCAGGCTCGCGGCCGCCCCCGCGCGAGCCCTCGACTTCGAGAAGCAGAAGGCCATGCGTCTGCTCGACGGCCGCCGGTCCTGATGTGACGGGCGTGGACGCGCGTGAACACGAAGGGTTCACACGCGCGTGCGTCCGGTCACGGCCACAGGTGAAGGCGTTCGGCATGTTTTGGCAAACTGCCCACGGGCTACGGAGAGGACGTGGATACCCTACGCAGCGGCGCGGCTCTGGACCGGCTCCCGAACCCCGTGCGCGAAGACCTGATGGACGTCGACCGGCTGCGGGTGATCTGGGCCCAGCACCGCCAGGACCGTCCCCGCGACGCGCGCGGGGAGGCGCGGCGGGAGCTCACCCGGCGCCGTGTCCGGGCGCTGGGCGGCGGTCCGGCCCTGGAGGAGCTCGTCGAGTCCGCCTCGGAGGACCGGAGGTGGGGTGAGCCGGTCACGGCCGCCCACGTCGCGGAACTCGCCGAGCGCGCACGCGCCCTGCCCGGGGACGGTCCCACCCGCTCCCCCGGCCTCGCCCTGGACTCCGAGCACGCGCTCCGCCTGGCCGGGGCCGCCTCCGCCCCCGTGCACCCGGTGGTGCGCGCGGCCCACACGTTCGCGGAGTGCTCCGCGGTCCTGGACGAACTCGCCTCGGCCGCCTCCGGAGACGGCCCCCGGCAGCGGGCGGACCCCGACGACCGGCCCTGGGCCCTGCCCTGGGTGCTGGCCTCGCTGGTGCTGCGGAGGGCGGACTTCCCCCCACTGGTGCCCGACCGCCTCACGGAGCCCCCGTCCTCGGGTGCGGACCCCGAGCAGCGCCTCGCCGGGCTGGTGCGGCACTTCGCCAAGCTGGTCAAACGGTCCCTGCGCGAGGAGCTGAGCTGGTCGTCCGACAGCACCGCCCCGGCGCCGCGTTCGCCGGTCTCGCCGCTGGCCGCCGTGACCCGCCGCCGCGTCCAGGACTACGTGCGGTCGCGCAGGGAGCCCGTCGCCCTGATCCTGCGGGCCCTGGACCCCGGCGCCCGGGCCATCGTGCACTCGGGCGGCTCCGACGCCCCGGCCCCGGAGAGCCCGGTCGCGGCGACCGCGGTCCGGGCCGTGCTCACCCCGGGCGCGGCGCACTGGTGGACGGCCCTCGAACTGGTGGTGGGCGAGGCCTCGCTGTCGCTGTGCGTGGTCGTGCAGGAGATCGGGCGGCCCCGGACCGGTGTCCTGGCGGTGTCCGCCGACGGGCGCCTGACCACGCCGGACGGCGTGAGGGACGCGCTGGGCATGTCGGGGACCGACAGCGTGACCGTGATGCCGACCGACTGCGTGGACGACCGCTGGCCCCAGGTGCGCGACCTCGTGGACGAGGCCGTGTCCCGCGCCATGAACGAGCTCACGCGGGTGTGACTCGCGACCGCGTCCCCTCCCCGGAGGGAGGCGGGAGAGGCTCGCGCGTGCGCCGCCCCCGCGGGCGGATCAGCCTCCGCCGAGGGCGATCAGGATCAGGAGCAGCAGGAGGATCACGATGGTGATGAGGACCGCCGGGATGACCCAGCTCTGCTGGAGCACGGAGTTCTGCTCGACCGGGCGCGGCATGGGCTGCCGACCGCCGGGGCGGGCGTAGGACTGGTTGGGGG
Source organism: Nocardiopsis tropica (assembly GCF_042660575.1). Lineage (NCBI taxonomy): Bacteria > Bacillati > Actinomycetota > Actinomycetes > Streptosporangiales > Nocardiopsidaceae > Nocardiopsis > Nocardiopsis tropica. The sequence goes on along the minus strand of NZ_JBHSUF010000010.1, from coordinate 94,909 downwards.
CCATGCCCGTGAGCATCGGGTTGCCCGCGTTGTGCACGCCGTGGTGCATGGCGTGCGGCTGCTGGTGCTGCGGGTACCCCGGACGCGGGTTGGACGTGCCGGGGTGGCCTGGCCGCGGGCCGGAGGCGCCCGGGTGGCCGAACCCGTGCCGGGGGTCGGGGCCCCCGGGGTAGCCCGGCATTCCGGGGCGCGGGTTGGAGGAGACGGGCGTGTAGCCGACGGCGCCGGCCTGGGGGCCCGTCGGCGGCTGGGGCCGGTACGGCGTCTGGCCGCCGGTGGCCGGGGTCGCCTGGGCGATCTGCTCGCCCTGCCTGACGACGTCGTCGGTGGACGGGCCGCTCGTCTCCGGTCCGTCGTGGCCGAGCAGGCGCATCAGCAGCGTCTGGGCGTTGGGCCGGTTGGCGGGGTTCTTGTCCAGGCACGACTCGACGACGGGGCGCAGCGCCTCGTCGACGCCGTCCAGGTCCGGGGGCGCGCTGACCACGCGGTGCACCACGGCGGGGACGGTGTCCGAGCCGAACGGGGCGCGTCCGGAGGACGCGAACGCGATCACGCACCCCCACGCGAAGATGTCGCACTTGTCGGTGATGCCGCGGCCCTCGATCTGCTCGGGGGCCATGTAGGAGGGCGTGCCGACGATCGAGTTGGTCATGGTGGCGGTGCCGTCGTCGACCCGGGCGATGCCGAAGTCGATCACGCGCGGCCCGTCCGGGCCGAGCAGCACGTTGCCGGGCTTGAAGTCGCGGTGGACGATGCCCGCCCTGTGGATCGCGACCAGGGCGGTCGCGGTGGAGACCGCGAGCCGCTGGAGCGTGGACCCGCGCAGGACCGCGCCCTTGGCCACGGTCTCCTGGAGGTCCTTGCCCGGGACGAACTCGCTGACCACGTACGGGGGGTCGCTGTCGAGCTGGGCGTCGATGATCGCGGCCGTGCAGAAGGAGGCGACCTTCTGGGCCGCGCGGACCTCCTTCTCGAACCGCTTGCGCAGGTCCGAGTCCTGCGACCACTGGTCGTTGAGGACCTTGACCGCGACCTCCCCGCCGTCCGCGTCCTCCGCGAGGTAGACGACGCCCTGCCCGCCCTTGCCCAGCCGTCCGGTCACGCTGTACTCGCCGAACGAGGAGGGGTCGCTCGGAAGCAGCGATTCGGAACCGGGCATCGGGGTCCTCCAGGGAGGTCGTCTTGAGCGGGGCGCGCAGGAACAGGGTACGGGTTGCGGGGAATGCGGGGGTGCGTCCCGTCATGCCCCCAGGAGGGACCTCATCCCCTGCCGCACACGATATGACTGCCGGAACAGCCGTGCCGTTCCATCCGACCTCAACCGATTTTTCGCGCCTCGTCGACGAGCAGGACCGGGATGCCGTCCCGGATGGGGTAGGCGAGGCCGCTCTCGTCGCAGACCAGCTCGTCCGTCTCGGGGTCGTGGCGCAGCGGGGCCTGGCTCTGGGGGCAGGCCAGGATCTCCAGCAGCCAGTCATCGATCTTCGTGCTCATGGTCCTCGTTCCTCGTGTGTGTGCGGGGGCGGGGCGGCCGCCGCGCCGGACGGCGGTGCGGCCGGCCCCTCCCCACCATGATGCCTGTTCAGGCGCGGATGACGGCCAGCACCTCGTCGCGGAGCCCGGCCATGGACGCCTCGTCGGGGGCCTCGACGTTGAGCCGCAGCAGCGGTTCGGTGTTGGAGGCGCGCACGTTGAACCACGATCCGCCGGGGAGGGAGACGGTCAGTCCGTCGAGCTCGTCGACGGTGGCGCCGTCCCTGCCTGCGAACTCGGCGCGCACGGCCGCCAGGCGCCCGGGTGCGTCGGCGACCTTCGAGTTGACCTCGCCCGATCCGGCGTAGCGGGAGTACTCCTCGGTGATCCGGGAGAGCGGACGGTCGTCCGTCCCCAGGACCCGCAGGACGTGCATCGCCGCGAGCATACCGGTGTCGGCCCGCCAGAAGTCGCGGAAGTAGTAGTGGGCGGAGTGCTCCCCGCCGAAGATCGCGTCGGTCTCGGCCATGGTGGCCTTGATGAAGGAGTGCCCGACCCGGGTGCGGACGGGGACGCCGCCCCGCTCGCGCACGATCTCGGGGACGGCCTGCGAGGTGATCAGGTTGTGGATGATCGTGGACCCGGGCTCGCGCGCGAGCTCCTCGCCCGCAACCAGCGCGGTGACGGCGGAGGGCGGCACCGCGTCGCCCCGCTCGTCGACGACGAAGCAGCGGTCGGCGTCGCCGTCGAAGGCCAGGCCGATGTCGGCGCCCGTCTCGCGCACCTTGGCCTGGAGATCGACCAGGTTGGCCGGGTCGAGGGGGTTGGCGGGGTGGTTGGGGAAGGTGCCGTCCAGCTCGAAGTAGAGGGGCACGATCTCCAGCGGGAGGCCCTGTTCGAGGACGGCGGGGACGGTGTGGCCGCCCATGCCGTTGCCCGCGTCCACGACGACCTTCAGCGGGCGGATGCCCGACAGGTCCACGAGGCCGCGGAGGTAGTCGGCGTAGCCGGGGAGGAGGTCCTGCTCGGTGACGTTCCCGGAGGGCCCGTCGTGGGCGGGGACGCCCTCCTCGGCCAGGCGCCGGACCTCGTCCAGGCCCGTGTCGGCGCTGATGGGCGCGGCCCCGGCCCGGCACATCTTGATGCCGTTGTACTCGGCGGGGTTGTGGCTGGCCGTGAACATGGCGCCGGGCAGGCCGAGGTGGCCCGAACCGTAGTAGAGCAGGTCGGTGGAGCCCAGCCCGGTGAACACCACGTCGAGCCCCTGGCCGGTGACCCCTTCCGAGAAGGCGGCGGCCAGTTCCGGCGAGGAGGGGCGCATGTCGTGCGCGACGACGACGGCCTCACCGCCGACGACACGGGCGAAGGCCGCGCCGATCGCGCGCGCGATGTCCGCGTTCAGGGTGTCCGGGATCACACCGCGCACATCGTATGCCTTGAAGATGCTTCCGAGATCAGCCACGTCTTCTCCGGACGGTCGGTCCTGCTCCACGTTCGTTCCCGCGCGTGTCCTTCCGCGCGGTACCAAGCTAGCAAGCGGCGGCGCGGCGACCCCACCGGCACCGCGGTGTCTAGCGGGGTTCGGACGGACCCGTGTACGGCCGGCCGGCGGGGCCGCCCGGCCGCTGCTGGTCGCCCCGGCCGGGGTCGGACCTGACCACGCGCAGATGACCTCTGCGCAGCGTCTCGGCGCCCTCGCCGACCTCGTCGGGGGGTGTGCTCCGGGCAGGGGGGCGGGCCGCCTCACGCACGGCGTCGGCGAGGGCCTCCAGGTCGTCGCTGCCGGGGCCGCCTCCCGCCGTCTCGACGGGGAGTCGGACGACCTCCCAGCCGCGCGGCGCCGTCAGGCGGTCGGCGTGCATGGCGCAGAGGTCGTAGCAGTGCGGTTCCACGTAGGCGGCGAGAGGACCGAGGACGGCCGTCGAGTCGGCGTAGACGTACGTGAGCGTGAAGACGGCAGGCTGCCGGCAGGCGGTACGGGAGCAGCGGCGAACAGGGCTCACAGCGTTCGACTGTATGCCTTTACTGAGGGACACGCCAGCATCGTTCCACGAGCTGGTCTGTTCGCGCTCCATCCACGGCCCCGCGCGCCGCCCCGGGCGGTCCACGGGAGGGGCCGGGAGGCCCGGGATCCGGGAGTCGGCCACCTTCGCTGCGGAGGGGACTACGCGCGGGGCCCCTGATGGCTTAGTCTCGAAGTGTGCGACGAGTGCGCCTTTCCAGTGGCCAACCAGACCGAATGCGGCGCCGGGACCGCCGCGGCCGAGGCATCCGCGGTCCTCTCGTGCCCTCTGACCTGCCGGTGTTCCGCAGCCGGGCGCAGGCTTTCGACGATCTCGTCCTGGACGCCGTCGAACGCCTCGAACGTCTGTGGGCGCGCGAGCTGGCCAATGTCGACTTCCTCGTGGAGGACGTCCCGCCCATCCCGCGCCACGGACCCCTCTCCGAGGCGATCCCCTTCTCCCGCCTGGAGACCGACCCCTCGGGCCGGTCCCGCATCGTGGTGTACCGGCGCCCGGTGGAGATCCGGACCAAGGATCCCGAGGAGATGGCCCTCCTGGTCCACGAGACGGTGGTCGAGGAGGTCGCCAACCTGCTCGGCGTCGAACCGGAGTCGGTCGACCCCGAGAGCTGACGCCCCGTGCCCGCGGGGCGCCGCCCCGGACCGACCGGAACCGCTGCCGGTGTGACGCGGGGCGCCCCGCCCCCGACGATCCTGCGCCCCGGCCGGTCCCGCGACGGGGACGGGGACGGGGCCGCGGCGAAGCGGCCATCCGTCCTCGACCATGCGGCAGGCCGGCGCCCGGCGGGTTCGGCGTCGGCGTGGACGGTGGTGGAGCGGGCGTGCACGTCCAGTCCGACGGTCGTAGGCTCGAAAGACACCGGGACCTCCCACACATGTAGGCACTACCTTCCAGGTTCTACCTGGTCGGCAACCCACGGCAACGTGTGAGCGAGGTCCCGGCCTTTCAGCGAACCCTCCCTGCATACCGTCTAGGGGACGATCCCCACCATGCTGTCGCGCACCACCGGGAGCGGGATCTCGACCGGGGCGGGGCGTACCGGCAGCACGCTCACGCCGTCGCCGTCGCGCAGCACACGGGCGACGTGGAGGGAGGAGCCCTCCACGAGTTCCAGGCGGACCGCGTACCCGTCCTCCGGGTCGGCGCCCGGCGGGGCCTCCCACGGGTCCTCCTCCGCGCCGAAGACGACGGTGGTCCCCGCGGCGACCGCGACGCGCACGGCGTCCCCCTGGGTGCCGTCGGCGGTGACCGGCGTGGCCATCAGCGAGGCGTCGCCCTCCACGGCGCTCAGGACGAGCTCCGTGTCCGTGCCCTCGGGGACGTCGGGCAGGACGGCCGTGGCGTCCAGCGGCGGGCCGAGCGGCGGCACGGCGGACGTGTAGGCGGTCTCGACGACGTCGTCGCCGTCCATCGCCTCGGCGGCCACGCCCGCGACCACGGGCACGTCCGACTCCACGACGACCGCCCCCGCCTCGCCCCCCAGGACGCTCTCCAGGGTCACCCAGGCGGCTGCGGCCGGGGGCACGGCGACGACCAGCGGGTCCTCCGCCGTCCCGGAGCCGCCGACGCCGGAGGCGTCCTCCTCCCCGCCGTCCCCGGACGGGACGACCGCGTGGACGCGCACCTCGGCGGGCTCGTCCCCCGGGGCGGCCAGGACCAGGTGGCGGCGCCCGTCCCCGCCGAGGATCCCCGGCACGACGTGGTGCACGGCGGGCGCCGCCGTGGGCGGCACCCAGTCGGCCCCGCCGGAGGCGTGCTCGGCGAGGAGGGACGCGGCGACCCGGCCGGTGCTGGTGCGGACGTGGACGCCGACGGCCCCCGTGCTCCGGACCAGCTCGGTCAGGTCGAGCTCGGTCGACTCCCCGGCCAACAGGGAGATGCCCCGGCTCTCGGAGGAGTAGGAAGGGCCGCCCTCGGTGTAGACGTCCACGCTGACCGTCGCCCGGGAGTCCTCGGGGTTGGCCAGGAGGGCGGTGATCGCGTCGACCTCCACGGCCTCGCCCCCGCCGGCGCCGGGCAGGGCGAACCACGTGCCGATGGAGGGCTCGACGCAGCGCACCTCGGTGACGGAGCCGCCGGAGAGGGTGGTCTGGGCGGCGTCGAGGCCCGAGGCCAGGGAGCCCTCGGCCCGGACCGCGGTGGGGTCGGAGGCGTCGGAGGCGTCGGCGCTCCACACCCGGCCGGGCTCGGTCAGCTCGTCGCCGAGGAGGTCGCCGCGTCCCGCGGCGTCCTCCGCGTCCCCGGAGCCGCTCCCGTCCTCCTCGTCCCCGTCCTCCTCGGGGGCGGCCGGAACGGACTCCGCCCACAGCTCTCCCTCGTCGTCGCGGCCCACCCGGGGGGCGAACGCGGCGACGGTGCTGTCGCCCTCCTCGTGCGGGGCCGGACAGACCCGCACCGCGTGGTCGGGGCGCACGGCGCCCGGCTCGGTGACCCCCAGTTCGGCGGTCACGGGCCGGGTGGCGAAGGCCACGCCGAACAGCGCGGCCAGGGCCAGCGCGACCAGGCCGAACAGCGCGAAACGGTTCTCCACGATCAGTCGCACGGACTACTCCTCCCGCTCGGTCCGGGACGCTCCGGCGCCCCCGTCGTCGGCCCCGCGCCGGCCGTCCGCACGGCGCCTGCCGGGGGCCTTCCTCCGGACCCCGCGGGCGCCACGCGTCCCACGGCGTTGTCCCCCCTCGGGGGTGACGGGCACGGAGCCCGTGCCCGGTCCGGCGCCGGGCTCCGGCGCGGACGCGCCCTCCTCCGGCCCGTCGGCGTCCTCCGTCCCGGCCGGGGGGCGTCCCGGGCCCGGGACGGGGCCTCCGCGCCGGGAGCGCCCCCTCCGGCGCGAGTTCACGCGCAGCCGCTCCGGCCGGCGCGGGCGCGGGGCCGGGGTCGACTCGATCAGGCGCACCTCCTCCTCCGTGCGCACGCCCGGCGCGGCGAGGACCGCGGCAGCCAGGAGCAGGATCCCCTGGGTGGCCAGCCAGGCGACGTGGACGGGGTCGGTGTGCCACACGCGCAGCTCGCCGCCGTCCACCGGGAGCTCCCACGCCTGGGTCCCGCCCCCGGTCGCGACCGGGGGCAGTTCGGCCCCGTCGAGGGTGGCGTGCCAGCCGGGGTCCGCGGCCTCGGCGAGGGCGAGGCGCCGCCCGGTGCGGCCCTGGGGCACCTCCGCTGTCCGCTCGTCCCCCGAGCCGCTCACCCGGAGCGGCTCGGAGCCGGCGCCGTCCTCGGAGACGACGCGCAGGGTGCCGGTGGGGACTCCCACCTCCCAGAGCGCGTAGTGCTGGGACAGCGACTGCCTGCCGAGCCCCGGGGTGCCGTCCAGGGTGTCGACCATGGTCGCGTCGGCGGGGCCGCTCACCTCCGGGCGCGGGTAGAGCACGTACTGGACGCCGTGGTCGGCCAGGGTGTGGACCTGGTCGCTGCCCTGGCCCGCGGCGAGCCCGGCGACGGCGCGGTCCATGGCCGCGCGCGCCCCGGCCGGGGGGACGATGCGCTCCTCTCCGAGGCGGGGCTCGCGCCCGCGCACCACGACGTAGTCCACCCCGCCCTCCCCGTCCGGGGTGACCACGAGGGTGCGCGGCTCGGTGCCGCCGCCGTCGGCGCCGGTCAGCGTCCCGGGGACGACGGGGGTCGCGCGGGCGGTGAGCGGCCCCTCCACCCCGTTCCACATCCACAGGGCGGCCGCGGAGGCGGGGGTGGCCAGGGCGAGCACCGCCACGGCCACGGCGAAGACCCGGCGCGCGCCGCCCAGGCGCACCATGTCGCCGAAGGAGCGGGCGGCGGTCGCCGCCGACAGCAGGACCGCCGTCGCGGCGAAGGCGAGGGCGACGCCGGGCCAGACCGGGGCGGGCGGCCCCCCGTAGTAGGGCTCGATGACGACGCGGGCGGTCAGGATGGCCACGAGGACGCCGAAGAGCGCCAGCGACCACCCGGCGGCGACCAGGACGCGGTTGCGGAGCAGGAGCAGTGAGCACAGGGCGGCGACGACCAGCCCCGCCGTCACCCAGAACGGAGGGGTGCCGGGGCCGCCCGGGGAGAGCAGGAGGAGCTCCTGCGGGGCGGCGCCCGGGGCGGACAGCTCGGGGCGGTGCAGCCCGGCCTCCAGCAGCCACAGGGTGGGGTGCAGGAACAGTTCGAGCGACCACGGGAGCAGGACCACGACGGGGAGCCCGAGGCCGATCGCGATGCTGACGTAGACGCGGCGGCCCAGGTGCCCGAAGGCCAGGGCCACGAGGACCCCGGTCACCAGGGACAGCAGCCACACCATGGGTACGAACGCGGTCGCGGCCGCCAGGACCAGGCCGAGGGCCCACGCGGCCCGGCGCGAGGGCCGCGGGGGCATGGCGACGAGCCGCACCAGCAGCAGGCCGAGCACGGGCACCAGGACGTGGACCAGGGCGGTCCCGATCCGGCCCTGGGCGACGGCTCCGGTGGCGACCGGCAGCAGGGCATACGCGGCCGCCATCCACAGGCGGGCCGGGCGGAAGCCCAGCACCTGCCGGGCGAGGGCGTACGCGGTCGCGCCCGCCAGGGGCACACAGCCCAGGAGGACGACGGTGACGGCCAGCCACGGCTTGCCGAGGGTGACGGTGGACAGCAGGGCGAGGAGCCCGACATAGGGCGGGACGGGCCCGTCGGAGCCCAGTCCGCTGTCGGGGCTGCCGGACAGGTAGAGGGCCCACATGTCGCCGGCGGTGCCCGCGACCGGGGGCAGCGCGCCTCCGGCGAGGAGGTCGCCGAACAGCAGGGAGCGCTCGGCGACGAGCGTGACCGCGGTGAGCCCGAGGAACAGCAGCGCCCCCGGCCGGAGGAGGACCCTGCGCACGAAGCCGTTGCTGTCGGTCGGGGCCTCGTCCTCGTCCTCGGCCGCGGGCGGCGCGGTGACGGCCTGGTGGCGGCCGGGGGTGTTGCGGACGGGCTCACCGGACAGCAGGCCGGTGACGACGTCGTAGAACTGGCGCACCGCCACCCCGTGCGCGAGGAACGGGCGGATGGCGCTGTAGGTGCGGCGGCGGTCGCGGCGGCGCCGGAAGCGGGCCCGCGCGAGCTGGAGGGGCCGCACGTACACCAGTGTGATCGCCGCGGCCTCGTCCAGCGCGTTGGCGGGCTGCTTGATGAGCAGGTAGGTCACGACGCGCAGCAGCGACGCCACGGAGTTGCGGACCAGGGCGCCCACCATGCCGCCGAAGGGCAGGTTGGCCAGGAGGACGAAGACCGCGTGGCGGCGGTCCACCCTGCGCGGGTGGTTGCGTGTGGCGGTGATGGGTCTGCGCCTGCGCGCGGAGGCCTCGGCGTGGTAGGCCACCGCGTCCGTGACGAGCAGGGCGCGCAGTCCGGCCCCGCCCACCCTCCAGCAGAAGTCGATGTCGTCGCGGAACAGGGGGAGCGCCGGGTCGAAGCCCCCGAGCCGGTCCCACACGTCGCGGCGGATGAGCATGCCCGCGCTGGAGACGGCGAGGACCTGGCGGTTGCCGTCGTGCTGCCCGTGGTCGAACTCGCGCTGTTCGAGGCCTGTCTCGCGGCGGCCGGCCCCGTCGATGGTGACGCCGACCTCCACGAGGAGGCGGCGGTCGAACCAGTCGCGGAGCTTGGGCCCGAGGACGGCGGCGCGCGGGTCCCGGTCGGCGGCGGCCAGCAGGTGCGCGAGGGTGTCCTCCTCCGGGGTGAGGTCGTCGTGGACGAGCCAGATCCACTCCGTGGCGTCCTCGTCGGCCCCGCGCACGGCGGTGCTCGCGCGGGGCAGCTCCAGTGCGGCACGGACGGCGTCGCCGTACCCGGTGCGCGCGGGCAGGTCGACGACCGCACCGGACGGCAGGTGCTCACCGAGGATGTCGGCGCTGCCGTCCGCGCTGCCGGTGTCGGCGGCCACGACGCGCTGGACGGGGCGGGACTGGGCGCGCAGGGCCGACAGCGTCTCGGGCAGCCAGCGGGCGCCGTCGTGGGACACGATGACCGCGGTGACGACGTGTCGGTCGGAATCGGGGTCGAGCACGGCTGTGGTGGGATCTCTCCGGGAGAAGGGGGCTGGACCCCGTTCGGGTCCGCGTGGGTCCGGCCGTGGGGCCGGCGGGCGCGTGGATGCGCCGGGGCGGCTCGCGCGCGCGGGACATCACGATACGCCACCCGGCGCCATTACGGGTCTATTCGTCTCGCCCCGCCCCGGACCGCCATATCGGCTTATTCACTACCCGGGGGTGTGCGCGGCAATCGTCACCCGGTCGCCCGGAACGGCCGGGAACACGAAAGACGCGCGCCCGGGCCCGTGGCCCGGACGCGCGTCGTGGACGCGTGCCCTAGAGCATGTCCGCCAGGAAATCGAAATCTCCCCCGGCGGCTTTCTTCAGCCTACGGCGCTCGCGTTCGGAGAGTCCCCCCCAGATGCCGAAGCGCTCATCGTGCTCCAGCGCGTATTCCAGGCACTCCGCACGTACCTCGCACGACTGGCAGACCTTCTTGGCCTCCCGTGTCGAGCCGCCCTTCTCGGGGAAGAACGCCTCCGGGTCCGTCTGCGCGCACAGGGCACGTTCCTGCCAGCCCAGATCTTCGTCCGAGCCGTGCGCCAGCGGGATGACCTCGCTCATGCGCACCTCCTGTTGCCCCCCATAGATGTCCCCGACCCATTTTCGTCCCCCGGGCCGGGTGGAATCCCACCTTGAAATTACACGCGCGCCGCTTGCTTCGAGTCAAGCGCCCTGCGTGGTAATCCACTGAATATCATGTAACGAACCGCCAACGGCGACTCGGAGATGTCCGTTCTGTGGATTACCACGCAATTCACGGCCTTCCAGGGCGGTGGAGTGCGTGGAGCCCCGATCGGGGATCAGCGCTTGTCCTCGCTGCCGTACCAGCCCTGCTGGCCACCGGTACCGCCCTGTCCTTGCTGGTCAGAGCCGTATCCGGCGCCGGAGCCGTACTGGCCTCCGTACGATCCGCCGCCCTGTCCGGACGCGTCCGTACCGTTGTTCTCGCCCGAGTTAAAGAATGGATCAACTTTACCCTCGGACTGGGCGTCCTGCGCGGGCCGGCCCTGGTCGGCGCCCTGGTACCAGCCGTACTGGATGGCGTCCTGGGCGGCCTGCTCGCCGACGACGGGCATCTGCTCGGTGCTCTGCGGGGCGTACTGGGCCGGGTCGTAGGCCTGGCCGTACTCGGCCTGCTGGGCGGCGGCGTCGGCCTGCTGGCCGTACTGCTGCGAGGCGTCGTACCCCTGCTGGGCGTAGCCCTGCTGCGCGCCGGTTCCGTACTGCTGCTGGGCGGCGTCGGCCGCGTACTGCTGACCGTACTGCTGCGAGGCGTCGTAGGCCTGCTGCTGCCCGGAGGCGTCGGCCTGCTGGCCGTACTGCTGCGAGGCGTCGTACCCCTGCTGGGCGTAGCCCTGCTGCGCGCCGGTTCCGTACTGCTGCTGGGCGGCGTCGGCCGCGTACTGCTGACCGTACTGCTGGGAAGCGTCGTAGGCCTGCTGCTGCCCGGAGGCGTCGGCCTGCTGGCCGTACTGGGCGTAGCCCTGCTGAGCACCCGTCCCGTACTGCTGCTGGGCGGCGTCGGCCGCGTACTGCTGACCGTACTGCTGCGAGGCGTCGTACCCCTGCTGGATCCCGGACCCGGTCTGCGCGGGGTCGGCCGCGGCCGGGAAGCCCGCGTCCTGCACCGGGTACGCGGGCTGCGCGAAGGACTGCTGCGCGCCGGTCGCGGGCGGGTACTGCTGCGGCGGGTACTGGTACTGCTGCTGCGGTGCGGGCCGGGGCACCAGCGTCGGGTCCCCGAAGACCTTGAGCAGGGCGAAGCCGACGATGCCGAGCACCGCGGCGGAGCCGAGCGTGGACACGAAGCCCGCGAAGCCCAGGCCGATGTTCCCTGCGTCGGCCGCGCCGACGAACTCGGTGATGAGGTTGACCGCGGCGAACAGCAGGCCGACCGCGCTCATGATCATGCCGATGAGCACGATCGGCGACGCCGCCTGGCGCGTGCGCTCGCTCGTCAGCACGAGTGCGGCCGCGGCGGCCAGCAGCAGCGGGACGTGGAGGCCGAAGAACGACCCGCTCGCCCCGCCCATCGCGCCGGTGAAGGTGCCCGGGAAGACGGAGCCCGCGATCAGTCGGATGAGGCCCGAGAGCATGGACGCTCCCACCGCGCCGACCAGGACCCAGGCCCCGGGAAGGCGCAGGCGTTCTAGTGTTTCGTTGTTCAAGAGAGGTTCCCCTCTGCTGCTTCTTCGCCGTCGCGTCGGTGGAAGCTTGGCATATCGTCGGACTGTCGGGTGAATCGGCCGCGTCCAGGTGGAGGTGCGGGGGGACACCGGAGCGGGCCGAAGGGGTGAGACGGCGACCTTCGCCCCGGGGTTCACGGACTCCCGGTACCGGAACGGTCACACGAGGGGCGCGAGCCCACGGCGGGGCAGACGACCCATACACGCCCCCAGCCTGCCAGACTTGGACGCATGCGGATAGTCGTACCGGCCGGCGGTATCGGCGGTGCGCGTTTCCTCCGCGGCCTCAAGGCCGCGCTCGGAATCGGCGCACCGGCCACCGACGAGCAGACCACGGTCAACACCATCACCGTCATCGGGAACACCGGTGACGACATCACCCTCTTCGGTCTGAGGATCTGTCCGGACCTGGACACCGTGATGTACACCCTCGGCGGGGGGATCGACGAGGAACAGGGCTGGGGCAGGGCCGACGAGACCTTCACCGTCAAGGAGGAGCTCGCCGCCTACGGGATGAAGCCCACCTGGTTCGGCCTGGGCGACCGGGACACCGCCACCCACATCGTGCGCGCCCAGATGATCGCGGCCGGGTACCCCCTCTCCGCGATCACCGAGGCGCTCTGCGACCGCTGGCGGCCGGGCGTGCGCCTGATCCCCATGACCGACGACCAGGTCGAGACGCACGTGGTCGTCGACGACGGCGGCGGACGCCGGGCGATCCACTTCCAGGAGTGGTGGATCAGGCACCGGGCCGCCCTGCCCGCCGAGCAGATCATCAGCGTCGGCGCCGACGCGGCCGAGCCCGCCCCCGGCGTGCTGGCCGCCGTCGCCGAGGCCGACGCCGTCATCATCCCCCCGTCCAACCCCGTGGTCAGCGTCGGGTCGATCCTCAACGTGCCCGGCATCCGCGAGGCCATGGTCGGCAAGACCGTCGTGGGCGTCTCCCCCATCATCGGCGGGGCGCCGGTGCGCGGCATGGCCGACGCCTGCCTGACCGCGATCGGTGTGGAGACCGGAGCGGGCGCGGTCGCCGAGCACCTGGGCCCCGACCTCCTGGACGGCTGGCTGGTGGACGACGCCGACGCCGGCACCGTGGTCGAGGGCGTGGAGGTGCGCTCGCGCCCCCTGTACATGAGCGATCCCGCCGCCACCGAGGCGATCGCCCGGGCCGCGGTCGACCTGGCCGTGGAGCTGGCGGGGCGCGGCGCCGCGGACGGGGGGACCGGGGGTTGAGCGCCGAACTGCGGGTGCGCGGCCTCGGCGGCATCCCCGAGGTGCGCGAGGGCGACGACCTGGCCGCCCTGGTCGCCGAGGCGGCGGAGGCCTCCGGGACCCCCCTGGCCGACGGCGACATCGTCGTGGTCACCTCCAAGGTGGTCAGCAAGGCCGAGGGGCGCTCCCGGCGGATGGGCCGGGACGAGGCCGTGGACGCCGAGACCGTCCGGGTGGTCGCCCGCGCGGGCCGCACCCGGATCGTGCAGACGCGGCAGGGCCTGGTCATGGCCGCGGCCGGGGTGGACGCCTCCAACGTCGAGCCCGGCACCGTCCTTCTGCTGCCCGAGGACTCCGACGCCTCCGCCCGGGCGATCCGCGCCGGTCTGCGCGCGCGCCGGGGTGTGAACGTGGGCGTGATCGTCTCCGACACCTTCGGGCGCCCGTGGCGGGTCGGCCAGACCGACGTCGCCATCGGCGCGGCCGGGCTCCCGGCCGTCCAGGACCTGCGCGGCACCGAGGACACCCACGGCAACCTGATGGAGGCGACCGTCAACGCGGTCGCCGACGAGATCGCCGCGGCGGGCGAACTGGTCAAGGGCAAGACGAGCGGTGTCCCGGTCGCGGTCGTCACCGGCCTGGGCGCGCTGGTCACCGAGGAGGACGGGCCGGGTGCGGCCGCGCTGGTCCGCGCCGCCGACGACGACCTCTTCCGGTACGGGTCGCGGGACGTGGTCCCGGCCCGGCGGACGGTGCGCTCGTTCACCGACGAGCCCGTGGACCCCGCCGCCGTGCGGCGCGCGGTGGCCACGGCGGTGACGGCCCCCGCGCCCCACCACACGACCCCGTGGCGGTTCGTGCTGGTGGAGTCGGCGCAGACGAGGAAGAAGCTGCTCGACGCCATGCTGCAGGCGTGGGTGGCCGACCTGCGCGGCGACGGTTTCACCGAGGAGCAGATCGCCCGGCGGACGCGGCGCGGCGACGTGCTGCGCGGTGCGCCGTACCTGGTGGTGCCCTTCCTGGTGGCCGACGGCGCGCACCCCTACCCCGACGCGCGCCGGACGGACGCCGAGCGGTCGATGTTCCAGGTGGCGATGGGCGCCGGGGTGCAGAGCCTGCTGGTGGGGCTGGCCATGGAGGGGCTGGGCTCGGCCTGGATCTCCTCGACCATGTTCTGCGCGGACGTGGTGCGCGAGGTGCTGGACGTGCCCCGGGACTGGCAGCCGATGGGGTCGGTGGCCGTGGGGCACGCGGCCGAGCCCCCGCGGGACCGCCCGCCGCGCGACCCGGAGGACTTCGTCACGGTGCGGTAGCGGGCGCGGCGGCCCCGGGCGGGACCCGTGTCCACCGCCCCAGGACGCCGGCTCCCGCACCGCGGGGCCGGCGTCCGTCCTTTCCGGGGCCCTCCCGCGGCGGACGGTGCGGGCCCGGGCCCTCCCGTCGGTCCCCCGGCGCGTCCGGAGGCGCCGGGGGACCGACGGCGCGATCCTGGTCCGGCCGGGAGTCGAGCGGGGGAAGGCGCGGGATGGACGTCGAGGAGTACGTGGTCGCCACGCTGGTGATCGTGGTCGCGGTGATCTGCGGCCGACTGGTCGCGGGACGGCTCCGGGTGCCGGGCGCGGTCGTGCTGGTGCTGCTCGGCATGGCCCTGGGGGTCGTGCCGTGGATGCACTCGCTGTCGGTCTCCCCCGAGGTCATCCTCCTCGTGTTCCTGCCGCCGCTGATCTACAACGCGGCGTTCTTCTCCTCGCCCCGCGACATGCGCGACCTGATGCGGCCCATCGCCGTGATGGCGGTGGGGGTGACCCTGGCCACCGCGTTCGGCCTGGCCGCGGTCCTCCACCTGCTGCTGCCCTCGGTGGGGTGGCCCGCCGCGATCGCCCTGGGCGCGGCGATCGCGCCGACGGACGCCGTGGCCGCGTCGGCCATCCTCAAGCGGGTGGGCACCCCGCGCAGGGTGCTGACGATCCTGGAGGGCGAGTCCCTGATCAACGACGGGGTGGCGCTGACCCTGTTCAGCCTGGCCGTCACCGCGATGGCGCGTCCGCTCACGCCGCAGGAGGGCGTGGTGGAGCTGGCGAAGGTCGTGGTGGGCGGCCTCCTCTACGGGGCCGTGGTGGCCGCGGCGGTCGCGTGGTCGCGTACGCGCATGCGGGACCCGTCCCTCCAGCTGATGGTGGTGCTGGTCACGCCGTTCGTCGCGTACATCCCGGCGGAGATGGCCGGGTTCTCCGGCGTTCTGGCGGCGGTGGTCGCCGGGTTCTACCTGGGCACGCGGGGCGAGGGCCTGCTGCCGCCGAGGGTGCGGGTGAACGGGCAGACGATCTGGTCGACGCTGGTGAGCCTGCTGGAGTCGATGCTGTTCGTGGTGCTGGGGCTCCAGCTGGACGCGGTGGCGGCGGCCGTGCGGGACCACTTCGCCCTCCTGGGGCTGCTCGGGGTCGCCCTGGCGACGACGGCCGCGGCGGTCGTCCTGCGCATGGCGCTGATGCTGGCCGTCATCCCGGTGCAGCGGGTGGTGCGGTTCCTCAACCTGGAGGTCTCGTCCTTCCGGGAGCGGATCGTCATCGGGTGGAGCGGGATGCGCGGGGCGGTGTCGCTGGCGATCGCCCTGTCCCTGCCCGCCACGCTGGGCGGGGAGCCCTTCACCGACCGGGGCGCGCTGGTGTTCGTGGCGGGCGCGGTGGTGCTGGGGACACTGGTGGGTCAGGGGATGACGCTGCCTCTGGTGCTGCGGCGGCTGGGCCTCGCCGAGGAGGGCGCCCGGCAGCGGGAGTTCCTGCGGGCGGACGAGCAGATGAGCTGTGCGGCTCTGGGCAAGGTGGACGAGCTCCTCCGCGAGGGGGAGCTGGACGAGAGGACCGCCGACTCCCTGCGCGGCGTGTACGTCCGCCGGGTGAGCCAGGTGCGGGGGCTGCTCGACGCGGGGGACGGCCGGGCCCGGCAGCGGGTGGACAGCGGCAAGGCGGTGCACGCCCAGATCACGCAGGCGCGGCGGGACATGCTGATGTCGATGTACCGGGAGGGCGACATCGACCACGAGGTGTTCCGGGCGATGAGCCGCGATCTGGACATCCGGGACACGGGGACCGGTCCGTACGGCGCTTGAGCGGGGCCGCGCCCGGAGCGCCGCGGGGCCGGCGGGGCCGCCGCGCGGACGCCCGGACGGCGACGCCCCGGACCGTCGCGCGGTACGCGGCCCCGAAGAAAGTGGTACGCGATCCCAAAGAAAACTGCAAACTTTCCTTACCATTTCCATTGACGGGACCGGAAGCCAACTTTAAAGTTTCCTAACAATTAAGCGGCTCCCCCGGGAGCCCCCTTCGTCTCCCCCGCTCGACGAAAGGAGCACCCCCATGCTCAGGACTCATCGCCACAGCCGGTCCAAGGGACGCAAAGCCGCTCTCGCCGGTACCTTCGCGGTTCTGGCGGCCGCACTCGTGGCGGGCTTCACCCAGATCGCCCCCTCTCCCACCGAGGCGGAGACCGTGGCCGACGGCGAAACCGTCCAGACCCAGCAGACCGGGCAGTGGCTCACCGGTTACTGGCACAACTTCGAGAACGGCTCCGGGGTGATGCCGCTGACGGAGATCCCCGCCGAGTACAACATGGTGGCCGTCGCCTTCGCCGACAACCACGCCACCCTCGACGGCGGCATCACCTTCAACCTCGCGAGCAGCGAACTGGGCGGCTACACCGACGCGCAGTTCCGGAGCGACATCGCGGCCGTCCAGGCCCAGGGGCGCAAGGTCATCATCTCCGTGGGCGGCGAGCTCGGCCACGTGAACGTCACCAACCCGACCCAGGCGCGGAACTTCGCCGACACCGCCCACCAGCTGATGCAGGACTACGGGTTCGACGGGGTCGACATCGACCTGGAGCACGGCATCAACGCCCAGCACATGTCCGACGCCCTGCACGACCTCGGCTCCCGGGTCGGTCCGGGCCTGATCGTCACCATGGCCCCGCAGACCATCGACTTCCAGAGCCCCGACCGCGAGTACTACAAGCTCGCGACGGACATCGCCGACATCCTCACCATCGTGAACATGCAGTACTACAACTCCGGGTCGATGCTCGGCTGCGACGGCCAGGTGTACAGCCAGGGCACCCCGGACTTCGTCGCGGCGCTCGCCTGCATCCAGCTGGAGATGGGACTGCGCCCCGACCAGGTCGGCCTGGGCCTGCCCGCGGTGCGGTCCGCGGCCGGCGGCGGCTACATGGCGCCGAGCCAGGTGGTGCGCGCACTCGACTGCCTGGAGACCGGCGCCAACTGCGGCTCGTTCTCCCCCCAGACGCCGTACGGTCCCATCGGCGGCGTGATGACCTGGTCGATCAACTGGGACGCCACCAGCGGTTACGCCTTCGCGAACACCGTCTCCGCCCGCCTGGGCAACCCGGGCGGCGGACAGCCGACGGAGCAGCCCACCGAGCAGCCGACGGAGCAGCCCACCCAGCAGCCCGGCGAGTGCACCGCCTCCGCCTGGTCGTCCGGCTCCACCTACACCCAGGGCGACCGCGTGGCCCACGGCGGCCGCGAGTACCAGGCCCGCTGGTGGACCCGGGGCGAGGAGCCGGGCACGACCGGCGAGTGGGGCGTCTGGACCGACGTCGGCGCCTGCTAGAACCACGACCGCGCGGAGGCCCCTCCCGCTGCGCGCGGTTCCCGCGGACCCCCTCCCACCACTCCCCTCGCGGTGGGGGTCCGCCTCCCAGGAGAAGGGGCGGAACGCCGTCACCCGGCGTTCCGCCCCTTCGTGCTCCCCCGGCCCCGGGCGCGCCCGCCGGCGGCCCCCTCAGACCAGGGGGAGGGACGGGCGCAGGACGCTCGGCGCCACGCCATCGCTGGCCTCCGCGACGCGCTGCCGCTCCCGCGGCACCTCCCCGTAGAGGGTGGTGCGCTGCCGGACCGGCCGACCGGTCGGCTCGACCATGGAGCGGATGTCGGTGATCGTCTTGTACGACCCCTGCCCCGAGCCGGCCATGCGGCTGATGGTCTCCTCCATCAGGGTGCCGCCCACGTCGTTCACGCCGCCCGCCAGCAGTTGGCGGCAGGTGTCCTCCTCCAGCTTCACCCACGAGCACTGGATGTTGTCGATGTGGCCGTGCAGCAGCAGGCGGGCCAGGGCGTGCACCGCGCGGTTCTCCCTGACGGTCGGCCCCGTGCGGGCCAGCCCGGCCAGGTAGAGGGGCGAATTGGTGTGCACGAACGGCAGCGGCACGAACTCGGTGAACCCGCGGCGCCCGTTGCGCTCCACCGACCGCTCCTGGAGGGAGCGCAG
This sequence comes from Nocardiopsis tropica, assembly GCF_042660575.1. NCBI lineage: Bacteria > Bacillati > Actinomycetota > Actinomycetes > Streptosporangiales > Nocardiopsidaceae > Nocardiopsis > Nocardiopsis tropica. Next base: position 76,721 of record NZ_JBHSUF010000010.1, on the reverse strand, counting down.
CAGCTTGATGTGCGCCACCCAGTGCCTCGGCGAGTCCACGTGGCCGTACATCATCGTCGACGTGGTCGGGATGCCCAGGTCGTGCGCGGTCGTGATCACGTCGATCCACTCGCTCGCGGGCAGCTTGCCCTTGGTGAGGATCCAGCGGACCTCGTCGTCGAGGATCTCCGCGGCCGTGCCGGGGAGGGACCCCAGCCCCGCCTCGCGGGCCCGGGTCAGCCACTCGCGCACCGGCAGGTCGGTGCGGGCGGCCCCGTTGACCACCTCCATCGGGCTGAACGCGTGGACGTGCATGTCCGGGACGCGCTCGCGCACGGCCGACGCGATGTCGAAGTAGGCGGTGCCGGGCAGGTCCGGGTGGATGCCGCCCTGCATGCACACCTCGGTCGCCCCGGCCTTCCAGGCCTCCTCGGCCCGGTCGGCCACCTGGTCGAGCGAGAGCGTGTACGCGTCGGCGTCGGTGCGGCGCTGCGCGAACGCGCAGAACCGGCAGCCGGTGTAGCAGACGTTGGTGAAGTTGATGTTCCTGGTGACGACGTACGTGACGTCGTCACCGACGACGTCGCGCCGTACGCGGTCGGCCAGGTCCGCGAGGGCTTCGAGCTCGGGGCCGTCCGCGTGCAGCAGGGCGAGCGCCTCGTCGTCGTCCAACCCGGCGGGGTCGGCCTCCGCGCTGCGCAGCGCCGCGGCGATGTCCGGGTCGAACCTGCGGGGCACCGCGCCTTCCCGGTCCACTCCGGAGCGCAGTTCGTCCCAGTCGCCGTAGACGGAGTCGAAGTCGCTCCGGCGGTCGCCGGTGCGCCCCTCGGTGTCGATGCCCGTGTGCAGGTCGGTGCGGCCGGAGGAGACCAGGACGGCCTCGCGCTCCTGCCAGGGCCGCCCCTCGATGACCGCGTCCTCGCGGGCCAGGCCGGTCTCCGGGTCGGCGAGCGCGGCGACGTGCCCGGCCAGGCGGGGGTCGAGCCACGGCTCACCCGCGCGGATGTACTCGGGGTAGACGGTGAGCCGCTCGCGGAGCGTGAACCCCTGGCCGGCGGTGCGCGCGGCCAGGTCGTCGATCTGGGGCCAGGGGCGCTCGGGGTTGACGTGGTCGGCGGTGAGCGGCGAGACGCCGCCCCAGTCGTCGATGCCCGCGCGCAGCATCAGCGCGTACTCGTCCACGCCGCCCGACTCCGCCCCGATGAGGTTCGGGGGCGCCTGGATGTGCGCCTTGGGGCCCATGACCAGGCGGGTGACCGCGATCGTGGCGGCCATCTCCTCGCGTTCGGCGTCGGGCCGGTGCATCATCGCGGTGCCGGGCTTGGCGCGGAAGTTCTGCACGATGACCTCCTGGACGCCGCCGTGGCGGCGGGAGACCCCGCGTATCGCGAAGACGGACTCGGCGCGGTCGGCGACCGTCTCGCCGATGCCCAGGAGGATGCCGGTGGTGAAGGGGACGCTGGAGCGGCCCGCGTCCTCCAGCGCCCGCAGCCGCACCGCGGGGTCCTTGTCGGGACTGCCGTAGTGCGCCTGGCCCTTCTCGGTGAAGAGCCGGGTGGAGGTGGTCTCCAGCATCATCCCCATCGACGGGGAGACCGGCTTGAGCCGCTGGAAGTCCGCCCAGGTCATGACGCCCGGGTTGAGGTGCGGGAGGAGTCCTGTCTCCTCCAGGACCATGATCGCCACGGCCCGCACGTAGGACAGGGTGTCGTCGTAGCCGTGCGCGTCGAGCCACTCGGCGGCCTGCTTCCACCGGTCCTCGGGCCGGTCCCCGAGGGTGATGAGCACCTCCTTGCAGCCCGCCTCGGCGCCCTTGCGGGCGATCTCCAGGACCTCGTCGGGCGACATGAAGGGCGAGTCCAGGCGGCCGGGGACCGTCGCGAACGTGCAGTAGTGGCAGCGGTCGCGGCACAGGCGGGTCAGGGGGACGAACACCTTGCGGCTGTAGGTGATGACGCCGGGGCGGCCCGCGGCCTCCAGTCCGGCGTCGCGCACCCTGCCGGCGTGTTCGAGCAGGGTCTCCAGGTCCTCCCCCCTCGCGTGCAGGAGGACCTCCGCCTCGGCGACGTCGAGCGTCTTGCCGTCCCGGGCCCTCGCCAGGGCCCGGCGCATCGCGGAGGGGGTCGGCGGCCGGGAGGCCGGGGCCTGGGAGGACACGGGGAAGGGGTCGTTCGCACCACTCATAGAGCGCACCCTACGCCCCGGCCGTTCCGCCCACGCGGACGCATCGCCGCTCGCGGAGGGGGCCGGGGCCGCGCCGGCGGTGACCGGACCCCGGCCCCTCCCCCGCCGCCGGTGCCGCCCATGCGGGGACACGGGCGCGACCCCGGGCGGGGCGGACCACCGGCGCGACCCAGGGCGGGGCGGACCACCGGCGCGACCCAGGGCAGGGCGGACCACCGGTGCGACCCAGGGCAGGGCGGACCACCGGTGCGACCCAGGGCGGGGCGGAAGAGACATAGGGTCGGCAGGTGAGCGAAGGAGGAGTTGCGTGCTGAGTCGGCTGCGCGGCAACCCGTGGGTCCGGTTGGCGCTCTTCCTCGCGGTGTGCGCGTGCGCGGGCGCGGCCCTGCACGCGAACTGGGCGCAGGCCCGGGACGCCGCCGCCGAGCTCCCGCTGTGGGTGCTCCCGGCCGCGGTCCTCTCGGGCATGGCGGGACTGACCGCCCAGATGCTCGCCTGGAGGGCCCTGCTGGCCGGGCTCGGCTCACCGCTGCCGCGCCGGGTGGCGTCCCGCGTGATGTTCGTGGGCCAGCTCGGCAAGTACCTCCCTGGCTCGGTGTGGGCGTTCGTCGCCCAGGTCGAGCTGGCCCGTGACCGGGCCGTGCCGCGGTCCCGTGGCGCCGCCGCGACCCTGCTCGCCGTCGGCGTGACGGTCGCGGTGAGCCTGGCCGTCGCCGCGGTCGCCCTGCCCCTGTCGTCGGCGGAGGCCGCCCGGCGCTGGTGGTGGGCGCTGGCGCTGGCGCCGCTCCTGCTCGCCGCCCTGCACCCCCGCGTGGTCGGCCTGGGCATCCGGCTGGCCGCCCGCCCGTTCGCGCGCTTCCGGGAGGTGGCGGAGGCCGGTCCGCTCGGTCTCGGCGGGAGGGCGATGGCCTCGGCCGCGGGGTGGACCCTGGTGGCGTGGGTTCCCCTGGGGGCCCACGTGTGGTTGCTGACCTGGGCCGTCGGCGGCGACGCGGTGCGCTCTCTGGGCCCGGCCGTCGGCGCGTACGCGCTGGCCTGGACGCTGGGCCTGCTGGTCGTGTTCGCCCCCGCCGGGCTGGGCGTGCGCGAGGCGGTCCTGGTGGTGGCGCTGGCCCCGGTGGTGGACGCCGGGGCGGCCCTGGTGGTGGCGGTGCTGTCGCGGCTGGTGATGACCGCCGCGGACCTGGCCTGGGCGGGGCTGGCGGTCGTGTTGTCGCCCGCGCCGGAACCGGGCGCCGACGCGTCGCACGGCGGCCCCGCACGGGCGCGCCGAGCCCACCGGCCGCAGCCGCCGCCCGCGCAGGCGGCGGCCCCGCACGGGCGCGCCGAGCCCGGATCCGCGTCCTCGCCGACCGGGCGCGCCGAGCGCCGGAGCCCGCCCTCCCCCGGCGCCCCGCGCCTCAGGCCCCGAGCAGGCGCTCGGTGTAGGCACGCCAGTAGGGGTCGGCGTCCACCGGGCGGACCCCTGCGCGCAACCGCGCCGGCTCCCCCGGGGCGTAGAACTCGCCGAGCGCGCGGGCCAGGTCGGCCGCGTCGCCCGGCTCGCACAGCAGGCCGTCGACCCCCTCGCGCACGTGGTCGGCGAGCGTCCCGGCGCGGGTCGCCACGACCGGCAGCCCGTGCTCGTGGGCCAGCCACACGTTCTGGGTGGCGGTGGCGGTCCGGTAGGGCAGGACGACGGCGTCGGCGGAGCCGAACAGGCCGGGGAGGTCCTCCGCGGGCACGTACCCGTCGAGGAGCCGGACCCGGTCGGCGATCCCGAGCGCGGCGGCCCGGGCCTCCAGCTCGGCCGTCCCGCCCCAGAACTCCCCCGCGACGGTCAGCGTCACGTCCGGCGGCGCTCCCTCGGCCAGGGCGCGCAGCAGCAGGTCGACGCCCTTGTAGGGACGGACGATGCCGAGGAACAGCAGGTGCCTGCGCTCGCCGCCCGGGGGCACTCCGTCCGCGGCCGCGGCTCCCCCCGTCTCGGGCAGGTGCGGCGGCATCTCGGCGACCACGGGCACGGCTCGGCCCGGGCCGAGCAGGCCCTCGGCGAGGAGGGCCTGTCCGGGCGAGTGCGTGACCACGCCGTCGGTCCGGCGCAGCAGGGCGCGGACCAGGGACACGTCGACCGGCCGCCGCTCGTGCGGCAGCACGTTGTGGCACAGCGCCACCACCCTGGTGGCGCCGCGACGGGACCTCACCCCGGCGAGGATGCCGAGGTAGGCGGGCACCTGGACCGGCGAGAACACGGTGAGGACCACGAGGTCGGCCTCGCGCGCCAGCCGCCGCCCCGCCCGCCACCACCCGTCCGGCCGGTACCAGGCCAGGTCTCGGCGGGTGTCCGGGTACGGCTCCCCCTCGGGGTCGGCTATGGTCTGCCGCCCCGGGTACAGGGCGGCGGGGTACTGGGCGCGCCAGGACTCGATCGCCGTGGGGTGGCCGAGCGCGCTCAGCCGGTGGGCGAGCTCGGTGGTGTGCCTGGCCCCGCCGCCCTTGTACGGGTGGGCGGGTCCCACGAGCGCGACCCGGGCCGGAGCGCCGGTCACGGGTTCTCCCGGGAGCGCACGATCAGGTCGGCCAGCAGGGCGATCGCCGCGATGATCAGGCCCGTCATCAGGATCATGACGGTGTTGTTGGGGATGTACAGCGGGTTGCGCACCTGGTCGAACACGAACTTGGCCGTGCCGAGGCCCAGCAGCACCAGCGCGGGCGGCATGAGGACCTTGAGCGGGTTGAAGTACATGACCATGCGCAGCACCTGCAGGATGTACCGGTAGGCGTCGCTGACGAAGTGGAACTTGGACTTGCCCGCCCGCTTCGCGTACTCGATGGGCACGTACCTCACCGGGTGCTGGTTGGACAGGAACGCCAGTGTGATGGTGGTGACGCAGGAGAACCCGGGCGGCAGCAGCCTCAGGTAGGGGCGGGCGACGTCGCGCCGGAAGACGCGCAGCCCGGAGTTGAGGTCGGGGATGCGGGTGTTGGTGAGCCGCTCGGCGATCTTGCGGATCATCCACTTGGCGGGGACCCTCAGCGCCTTGTGCGAGCCCATCTCCTGGGTGCGGGCGCCCACGACCTGGTCCAGCTCGGGGTCGGCGTCGAGCATGGCGACGAGTTCGGGGATGCGCTCGTTGGGGTAGCTCATGTCCGCGTCGGTCCACACCACGAACTCGCCCCGCGCCCGCTGGCTGCCGAGCCGGCGCACGGTGCCGGATCCGCCGTTGTGCCCGAACGCGATGACGCGCATGTGCGGGTAGAGGCCCTGCACGTCGCGCAGTCGCTCCAGGGTGCGGTCGGTGGAGGCGTCGTCCACCGCGAGCAGCTCGTAGCCGTAGCCGGAGCCGTCCATGGCGGCACAGATCCGTTTGACCTCGTCGACGACGTGGTCTTCCTCGTTGTAGCAGGGCAGCACGATGGTGACCCGCACGGGCGGGGTCTCGGCGGGCCGGCGGATGTCGTCGCTCGTCTGACTCATGGGTTCTTCTCAGCGGGTGCGGGTGCGGGCGGGGGCGTTGTGGGACCGGTCCGCGGGGGCGGGGTCATCCCCCGGCGGGAAGCACGGTCACCCACACGCTCTCGTTGAAGGTCCAGTGGCCTGTCGGGGGTTCCATGAGGGTACTCGGATCCATCTGCGCCAGGACGTGGAACGGCCGCTCGACGTTCTCCGTGCTCCCGGTCAGGCCCTCCAGCACCTGCCAGTCCGAGGCGGCCAGGACCGCGTCGCGCCCGCGGCCGTGGATCTCGGCGACCACCCGGTCGAGGTCCTCCGGCGTCGGCTCGTCCATCGCCGCGGTGGGGACGCCGCAGACGTTCCGCAGGAGCGGCATGTAGTTCCCGGCCATGCCGGGGTCGACCACGACCACCGACGCGTCCTCCGGCAGCGACGCGCACAGCTCCTCGGTGGCCGCGACCGAGCCCACGTCCTGCCTGTACCCCATGATCCCGGCGGCCGAGGTGGCCGCGGCGGGGAGGAACACCGCCAGGGAGGCGCTCGCGGCGACCACGGCGGGGAGGACCTGGAAGGCCGCCCCGCGCCTCCCCGGGGCCCCGGCGACCGTGCAGCGGCGGGTGAGCCACGCCAGGAACCAGACCGCGAACAGGATGAACGCCGGGATGACCAGCACGATCAGCCGCCTGCTCGCCCAGGGGTGGTCGGGGGTGATGGCGGGGCGCAGGAGCGTGGTCGTGACGGTCCACACCAGCAGCATGGCGGGCAGCAGCCACTGGGGGTCCCGGCGCAGGACGAGGCGGCGCAGCACCAGCGCCACGCCGAGGGAGGCGAAGAGGACGGTGCCCAGGCCCACGTACCAGCCCACCCAGTACAGGCTCATGTCGTAGTAGGTGCGGCTGCCCTCGATGGGCCACAGCCCCTCCCGCTCCTGGACCGAGGCCACCCAGGCGTCGGTGAAGTCGCTGCCGTGGCCGTAGTCGGGCCAGAACAGGGGACGGATCGCGAACCCGACCATGGTGAGGAGGGCGAGCGCGGTCACCGCGTGGGGGAGCCAGCGGACGCGCTCCACGCGGGGGATCCCGAAGCGCCACAGGGCGGCCGTGGCCGCGGCCGTGACCGCGATGACCGCCGCGCTGATCAGCAGGAGGGGGTTGAGGGAGTCGGACAGGTACTCCAGATAGGGCAGGGACAGCCCGTACCCGGCGTACAGGCCCAGGCCGACGCCGAGCGCGAGCCCTCCGAGCAGGGGCAGCGCCTGCCCCCGCCGGGCCAGGAGCAGGAGGCCGATGAACCCGACCACGGGGAGCAGGTCGCGGATCGCGTCGATCCGCACCACCAGGGCGAGGCCGAACGCCAGCCCCGCCGCGGCGGCGAGGGTGTGGGAGGCCGACCAGCGGTCGGTGAGGGCGGTGCGGCGGACGAGCGCGTCGTAGGCCAGGACCATCCCGCCGATCAGGAGGATCTGGGTCAGGGGCTCGCTGTAGGTGAAGCGGCTCACCCACTGCTGGGGCAGGCACACGGCCAGCACGAGGGCGCCCAGGGGGGCCCAGCGCGCGCCGACCAGGCGCGCGGTGAGCCCGGCGAAGGCGAGCACGCCGAGCGCGCCGAGGAAGGGCGTGGTCACGAGCATCCCGTCGAGCCCGCCCAGCCAGTAGCCGATGGAGGTGACCAGCGGCGCGCCCGCCATGAACTGGGGCCAGATCGCCCCGTCCCGGTCGTAGTGGGCGAGGCTCTGGTAGCTGAGCGCCGGATCGTCGCCCGCGATGAGCTCGCGCTGCTGCGGGATGGGGAGGTGGCCGTTCTCCGCGATCCACACGGTGTACATGGCGTAGGAGGCGGGGTCGCGGCGGATGACCAGGGCCTCGGCGTGGTAGGCGACCTGCACGACGGCGAAGCCGACCGTGATCACCGCGACGAGCACGAGGGGCCACCAGGGGACGGCCTCGTCCTCGGGCGGGTCCGGGACGAACCGCGGCACGAGCACGCAGGCCGCGATCACGGCGGGCGTCCCCAGGACGGCCGCCGCCACAGGGGTGAAGGAGCCGAGGGCCAGGAGGGGGAAGGCCACCAGGAGCCAGGCCGACGCGGCGATCGCGGGGAGCGCGGTGACACGGGCGAGGAGCCGACCGGGGAGCAAGCGCATGGGGCAACTCTGGCAGTTCCCGGCGGGCTACGCACACCGTGCGGCGGTTCTCGTCGGACGTTCCGGTTCCGGGGGCCCCGCCGTGTCCGGGCGGAGCGGGACCCGGGCACGGCGGGCGGGGCCGGACGCGGGACGGTGTGCCGGGCGGGGCCGCTCCGGCCGGTGGCGGACCGGCCCCGGCGGTGGTGGGACCGGCGCCCTCGAACGCCGGGAAGGACGGAGGTCGGACGCCCTAGAGTGGCGGTCATGTCCGAAACTCCCGCGCAGCTGTGGCGCGCACTCGTCTCCGCCGACCCGTCCCGTCCGTTCGTGACCTCCTACGACTCCTCCGGCGGCCGTGTGGAGCTGTCCCGGGCCACGTTCGACAACTGGGTGTCCAAGACCTCGAACATGCTGGTGGACGGCCTGGGCGTGCAGCCGGGCGACCGGGTCGTGATCGCCCTCCCGGTGCACTGGCAGTCGCTGGCGTGGCTCCTCTCGTGCTGGTCGGTGGGCGCGGTGGCGGAGTTCGTCCCGGACGGCGGGGACGTCCCGGCGGGCGCGCAGGTCGCGGTCGCCGGCGCCGGACTCCTGGAGAGCGCGCTGGACAGCGGCGCCGACGAGGTCGTCGGCACCTCGCTGCACCCGCTGGGCCTGCCGCTGTCCGAGGTCCCGCCGATGGTGCTCGACTACTCCGTCGAGGTCCGGGGGTACGGCGACCGCTTCCCGGCCTACCCGGTCGACCCGGACGGCCCGGCGCTCCGGAGCGCCGGCGCACGCACGGGCGCGGACCTGGCGGCCGGGGCCCGGGAGCGGGCCGCGGCCTGGGGGCTGTCGGCCGACGACCGCCTGGGCCTGTTCCTGGAGCCGGACGCGCCGATGACGGCGCTGGGCGGGGGCGCGGAGCTCCTGCTCGCCCCGGTCGCGGCGGGCTCCCCGATCGTGGTGACCCCGGTGGACCCCGCGGCCCCGGCGAAGGTCGTCGAGCGGGCGGAGATGGAGAAGGTCACGGTGGTGGGGACCGCCGCCGGGACGGCGCCCCTCGACGGGATGCCCTTCCGGTCGGTCGGTCGGGTCTGAGACGGCCGGAGGCGCCCGGCGCGCCCCCCGGGATCCCCCCGGGCCCGCCTCAGACGGCCAGGGCGTGCGTCCCACCGCTCCCGTGGTCCGGCGGCTCCGGCCGCCGGGCGCGGTCGGCCCGGCGCCGCTCCGCCCGCTCCCGGCGGCTCGCCCCGCGCACGAGGCGCTCCCGGGCCGCCTCGCGCTCCCTCTCGGCCCGGTAGGCCGCGGCGGCCTCGGCTGCGGCGTCGTGGTGGTTCATGGGGCCTCCCTGGGGTCCGTGTGCCGGGAGTCCTCCTCCCGACAGGCTCCAGAGTCGGCCTGAGGCGGCCCCGTCCGCCATCGGGACATCACCCCGAATACGGCGCGGGCCCCGCCTCAGAGGCGGGCGCCACCGCGCACCGCGGCCTAAGAGGGCCTCAGGGCCCGGGGCTCCGGAACCCTCCCGGCGCTCCGCGGGCGGCACGGGCCGCGGCCCCGGTCGGCCCTCGCCGCACCCGGGACCGCGCCCCTGCGTCCTAGTCCTCCCGGTAGAAGGCGTCCAGGGCCGAGCCCGAACGCTTCTCCTCGTCGTAGGTGTAGACCTCGCGCCCCTCCACGAACACCCTCAGGGCCCGGCTCATCACGTCGAGCGGGTCGCCGGACCAGACGACCACGTCGCCGTCCAGCCCCGGCTTGAGCGAGCCGACGCGGTCGGAGATGCCCATGATCTCGGCCGGGTTGACCGTGAGGGCGCGGATCGCGGACTCGGGCGCCATGCCCTCCTTCACGCACAGGGTGGCCTGGTGGACGAGGAACTCGATCGGGACGACGGGGTGGTCGGTGGTCAGGGCGACCTTCACCCCCGCCCGGTCCAGGATGCCGGGGTTGGCCAGCGTCTTGTTCTTGACCTCGACCTTGGAGCGGCTGGTCATCAGGGGGCCGGTGATGACGGGGATGCCCCGTGCGGCGATCTCGTCGGCGAGGAGGTGGCCCTCCGTGCAGTGGTTGATGATGAGGCGGTAGCCGAACTCGTCCGCCAGGCGCATCGCCGTGTGGATGTCGTCGGCACGGTGCGTGTGCTGGCACCACGGGAGCTCGCGGTCCAGGACCCTGGTCAGCACCTCCAGGGTGTTGTCCCGGTCGAACGGGGTGCCCTCGCTCGCGGCGTGGTCGCGTTTGGCCTTGTAGTCCTGGGCCTTGGTGAAGGCGTCCCGGATGACCGCGGCCACGCCCTGGCGGGTGGAGGGGATCTGGTCCTTCTTGCCGTACACCCGCTTCGGGTTCTCGCCCAGGGCGCTCTTGACGCTGGCCGGCTGCTTGATCAGGCGGTCCTCCATGCTGCGGCCCCAGCACTTGACGGCCACGGTCTGCCCGCCGATGGGGTTGCCCGAGCCCGGCTTGACGACCGAGGAGGTGACTCCGCCGGACAGGGCGTCGACGAAGCCCCGGTCCGCGGGGTTGATGGCGTCGAGCGCGCGCATGCGGGCGCCGTTGGGGTCGGTCATCTCGTTGGTGTCGTCGCCGGCCCAGCCGACGCCCTCCTCGTCGATGCCGAGGTGGCCGTGGGCCTCGACGAAACCGGGGAGCACCCACTTGCCGGAGGCGTCGACGACGGTGGCGCCCTCCGGGACGGGGGTGTCCGCGTCCGCTCCGACCGCGGTGATCCTGCCGTCGGAGATGACGACGGTGCCGCCGTCGATGGGGTCGCCGTCCACGGGGACGACGTATCCGGATGTGATCGCGATATCCATGGCGGGCAACCTAGCCCATGACGGGACGTCGGCCCAAGGGCGGGAGCCCGCGCCCGTCAGCCGGCGGGCCAGCGGGCCGTCAGCAGCTCCGAGCGGGGCGTGAGTTCCACGGTGGCCTCCTCGATGGCCTCGCGGACCATCGCGCAGCGCCCCACCTGCTCGGACTCCGCGGTCAGGTCGCCGCCCTCGGCGGCGAACGCGTACACCATCGTGGGCCGGTCGGCGAACTCCATCATCCGGAACGCGCCGCCCAGGCCGGGATGGTGCGCGGTCTGCTCGGGGATCACGCCCACGGTGACGATGCCGGCCCCGATCAGGTCGGCGAGGAAGTCCCGCTGGGCGTTGAGGACCTCCGCGCCGCCCTGGGGGCGCTGGAGGACGGACTCGTTGAGCACGACCCGCAGCACGGGGCCGTCCGGGCCCGTCATCGCGGCCCGGTTGGCCATCTCCTCCTCCACCATCAGCTCCACCTCGTCCGGGGACAGGGCGGGGTGGCCGGGGCCGAGGACGGCGCGGGAGTACTCGCGCGTGCGCAGGAACACCGGGACGGCCATGGGCTGGTGCTCCCACAGGTCGGTCGCGTGCACGGCCAGCTCGCGCTCGTCGCCGAACTCGTTGGGGAAGGCCTCCGCCTGGAGGGTGATGGCCCATGCCTCGACCAGCTGGTGGTCGGTGCCGAGGACGTTGTCGACCCGCTCCACCAGCGAACGGGCCGGTCTGCAGTGGGCGTCCTCGACCTCCCGGAGCTTGTCGTCGGTCACGCCGACCGTGGCGGCGAGCTCGGCCCGCGAGAGCCCCCGGTCGGAGCGGGCGCGCAGGATCCGCGCGCCGAAGGGGAGCCACATCGCAGACGGCAACGCACTGTTCACACCCATGTCCCCTCCCGTCGCCTGGCGGGGCCGGCCTCGCATACCCTCGGGTCGACGCCCCGACCTCGTTCCCCGACCCTCTCTCGCGTCGGGGGCGCTGGTCAAGCGACCGTGCGGGTGCGGCGATCCGTGATAAGTCATCACAAGGACTGACAATGCCGCCCGCCGTTCGCGCGATCCCCCGATTGGAAACCCCCGTTGTCCCACCTCGCCCTCCTGCTGTTCGTCGTCGCCCTCGGCGTCTGGATCTACGCCCTGTTCGACGTTGTCGGCTCCGACGCCGGCGCGGTGCGGCTGCTGCCCAAACCCGCCTGGGCCGTCGTCGTTCTGCTCTTGCCCAAGATCGGGGCAATACTCTGGTTCGCCCTGGGCCGGCCCCGACGCGCCCCGTCGGCCGCGCCCGCCGGGCCGCCCCCGCCCTTCCCGGAGTACGACCACCCCCACCGGGCGCGCGCCGCGACCCCGGAGGAGGACGAGGAGTTCCTCCGCCGCTGCCGTGAGCGGGCCGACGCCCAGCGGCGGCGTGCCCGCGAGGCCCAGGAGGCGGCCGGGGGCGAGGAGGCCGGACGGGGTGACGGCGACGGCGGGGAGGGCCGCGACGGGGACGGTGATCCCCGCCCCTCCTGACCCGCACGCCCCCGGAGCCGCATCGTGGTCGAAGCATGACGGACCGTGCGATACCCCAAGACAGGGGTGCTCCACGGTGCGGAGTACGCTATGTGCCGCCCGACCGCGACACTCACCCCGGAAGTGAACCGATGAAGCCTTTCACCCTGTCGGCGACAGCCGTACTCGCCTGCACCGCGCTGCTCGCCACCACAGCCTGCGGCGGCGACGGGGCCCCGGCCGACCAGGGGGAGCCCGCCGGCGGGGACTCCGCGGCGCCCGAGCAGGAGCAGACCGGCAGCCCCGCCGAGGTGGACGTCACCGACGTCGAGGGCGCCACCCTGCACACCAGTGAGGGCGACATCGAGCTGGAGCTGTTCCCCGAGGACGCCCCGGTCACGGTGTCCAACTTCGTCGGCCTGGCCGAGGGCGAGGGCGTGCCCAACCCGGTGACGGGCGAGGCCGAGTTCTACGACGGCACCGTCTTCCACCGCGTCATCGCCGACTTCATGCTCCAGGGGGGCGACCCGCAGGGCACCGGCCAGGGCGGTCCCGGCTACACCTTCGAGGACGAGGTCGGGTCCGGCCGGGAGTTCTCCGAGCCCGGTGTCCTCGCCATGGCCAACCGGGGAGGGGGCACCAGCACGAACGGCTCCCAGTTCTTCATCACCGTCGCGGCGACCCCCCACCTGAACGGCCAGCACACCATCTTCGGCCGGGTCGCCGACGAGGAGTCCATGGAGATCGTGAACTCCATCTCCGTCACGGAGACCGACGCGAACGACCGCCCCACCCAGGACGTGGTCATCGAATCCGTCACCGTCAACCGCGCCGGCTAGCCGTACCGGCCCGGGAGGCCGGGTGCACGGGACCCGGCCGCCCCCGCTCCCCCTGCCGTCCCTCCCGGGCCGCCGGGGGCGCGGGGGCGGCGCGGAGCGGTCTGCGCGGCCCGGGACCGGCGCGGGTCCGGCCCGTGCCTCAGCGCCGGCGCTTGGCGCGGGCGGCCCGTGCCCGCTCGACGGCCGGGCCGATCGCCTCCACCAGGGCCCTCACGTCCTCGCGCGTGGAGGTGCGCCCCAGGGACAGCCGCAGGCTGCTCAGGGCGGTGTCGGGGTCCGCCCCCATCGCCAGGAGCACGTGGCTCGGCTGGGCGACGCCCGCGGAGCAGGCGGAGCCGGTGGAGCAGGAGATGCCCCGGGCGTCGAGGAGCATCAGCAGGGCGTCGCCCTCGCAGCCGGGGAACGACAGGTGGGAGATGCCGGGCAGCCGGCGCTCGCGGTCGCCGTTGACGACCACGTCCGGGACCACGGCGCGGACGCCCTCCTCCAGTTCGTCGCGCAGGCACTCGAGGTGCTTGGCGTGCTCCTCGCGTTCGGCGACGGCGCGGTCGACGGCCGTGGCCAGCCCCCTCAGCAGGGGTGTCGAGAGGGTCCCGGAACGGATGTCGCGCTCCTGGCCGCCGCCGTGGAGGACGGGGGTCGGGGCGGTGCCGCGGGCGATCAGCAGCGCCCCGGCGCCGACGGGGCCGCCGAGCTTGTGCCCGCTGACGGTGAGGGCGGTGACGCCGGCGGCGGCGAAGTCGACCGGCTCCGCCCCGACCGCCTGGACGGCGTCGGTGTGGAAGGGGATGCCGTACCGGGCGGCGACGGCGGCGAGCTCCTCGACGGGCTGGACCGTGCCGACCTCGTTGTTGGCCCACATGACGGAGACCAGCGCGACCGACCCGGGGTCCCGCTCGACGGCCTCGCGGAGGGTCTCCGGGTCGAGCCCGCCCAGGGCGTCCACGGGCAGCGCCTCGTGGACGGCGCCCTGGTGCTCGGCCATCCAGTGGGCCGGGTCGAGGGCGGCATGGTGTTCGACGGCGCTGGTGAGGATGCGCCGCCGGGCGGGGTCCTCGGCGTTGCGCGCCCAGTAGAGGCCCTTGACGGCGATGTTGTCGGACTCGGTCCCGCCTCCGGTGAAGACCACCTCGTGCGGGGTGGAGCCGAGCGCCCGGGCGATCCTCTCGCGGGACTCCTCGACGGTGCGGCGGGCGGCACGGCCGTGGCCGTGCAGGGACGAGGGGTTGCCGAGGGAGCCGAGCTCGGCCGCGATGTCGGCGACCACCTCGGGACGGACCTCGGTCGTGGCAGCGTGATCCAGATACACCATGGCGTCACCAAGGATACGTCCGTCCCGGGCCGCCCACGGCCCCGCGGGGCGGCTCCCCCGCCCCGGCCGAGCCGTGGAGGGGGCGTGCCGCCCGTCCCCGGCCGTCCACAGCCCCGCGGCCACAGCTCCCCGCCCTTTTCCGGTCCCGATAACCTTGGGTCATGCCCGACTCCATGTCCTCGCAGCCCGCCCAGACCGACACGACCCCCCGGACCGCCGCCGGCGACGGCGGCCCCCACTGGCCCGCGCCCGTGGCCGAGCGGCCGGTGCGCGCCCGGCTGGCCCTGCCCGGCTCCAAGTCGGTCACCAACCGCGCCCTGATCCTGGCGGCGCTGTCCGAGACGCCGTCGGTGGTGCGCCGGCCCCTGGCGAGCCGGGACAGCGAGCTGATGGTGGGCGCCCTGCGGGCGCTGGGCGTGGGGGTCTCGCAGGTCGGCGGCGACCTGGAGGTCACGCCCGCCGCGCTGCGCGGACCGGCCTCGGTCGACGTCGGCAACGCGGGCACGGTGATGCGGTTCGTGCCCCCTCTGGCGGCCCTGGCCTCGGGCGAGGTGCGCTTCGACGGGGACCCGCGCGCCCGCGAGCGGCCCGTGGGCGAGCTCCTCGGCGCCCTGCGGGCGCTGGGCGCCGACATCGACGACGGCGGCCGGGGGGCGCTGCCCATGACCATCCGCGGCACAGGCGGTGTGCGCGGTGGCGAGGTGGTCCTGGACGCGTCGGGCTCGTCCCAGTTCGTGTCGGCCCTGCTGTTGAGCGGGGCGCGCTTCGCCGAGGGCGTGCACGTACGCCACTCGGGACCGCCGGTGCCGTCCCGGCCGCACCTGGACATGACGGTGGAGATGCTGCGCGCCGCCGGGGTGTCCGTGTCGGTGGAGGAGAACTCCTGGAGGGTCGAGCCGGGACCCGTCCGGGTCTCCGACACCACGGTGGAACCGGACCTGTCCAACGCCGCGCCGTTCCTGGCCGCCGCGCTGGTCAGCGGGGGCGAGGTGACGGTCGAGGGGTGGCCCGTGCGCACGACCCAGCCCGGTGACGAGCTCCGTTCGCTGTTCACGCGGATGGGCGGGGAGGTGACCTGGTCCGAGGGCGGCCTGACCCTGCGCGGCACCGGGGAGGTCCGCGGCATCGAGGCCGACCTGCGCGACGTCGGCGAGCTCACCCCCACCGTCGCGGCGGTGGCCGCGCTCGCCTCCACGCCCTCCCGGCTGACCGGCATCGCGCACCTGCGCCGCCACGAGACCGACCGGATCGCCGCCCTGGCCGCCGAGGTCAACCGACTGGGCGGCGACGTCGAGGAACTGCCCGACGGCCTGGTCATCCGGCCGCGCCCCCTGCACGGCGGGGTGTTCCACTCCTACGACGACCACCGGATGGCCACGTCCGGCGCGGTGATCGGGCTCGCGGTGCCCGGGGTGGAGGTGGAGAACATCGCCACCACGCGCAAGACGCTGCCCGACTTCCCGGGCCTGTGGGCGGAGGCCCTGGCATGAGCCGCACGCGGGGCGGGGGACGCCACCTGGACGAGGACGACATCCGCGTGCGCGCCCGGGGCGGCTCCAAGCCCCGTACCCGCAACCGGCCCAAGCACGAGGGCGCCGTGGAGGGCATGGTCACCGCCGTCGACAGGGGCCGGTACCGGTGCCTGGTCGACGGCGTCCCCGTGGTCGCCATGAAGGCCCGCGAGCTGGGCCGGGGCTCCATCGTCGTCGGCGACCGCGTGGACGTGGTCGGCGACCTGTCCGGCCGGGCGGACACGCTGGCCCGGGTGGTGAGGGTCCGCGACCGCGGGTCGGTGCTGCGCCGCACCGCCGACGACACCGACCCGGTGGAGCGGGTGATCGTCGCCAACGCGGACCAGTTGGCCATCGTCTGCGCCCTCGCCGACCCGGCCCCGCAGCCGCGCTTCGTGGACCGCTGCCTGGTGGCCGCGTACGACGCCGGGCTCTCCCCCCTGCTCTGCCTGACCAAGGCCGACCTCGCCGCACCGGACGAGCTCGTGCGCGTGTACGAGCCCCTGGGGGTGCCCTTCGAGGTCCTCAGCCCCGAGGGCGGTCTGGAGGGGCTGCGGGAGCGCCTCTCCGGCCGGACCACGGTCCTGGTGGGCTCCTCCGGTGTGGGCAAGTCCACCCTGGTCAACCGGCTGGTTCCGGGCACCGACCGGGCGGTGGGCCACGTCAACGCGGTGACGGGGCGGGGCCGCCACACGTCCACGTCGGCCGCGGCCCTGCCCTTCGAGGGCGGCTGGCTGATCGACACCCCCGGCGTGCGCAGCTTCGGCCTGGCGCACATCTCCCCGGAGGACATCGTGGCGGGCTTCGCGGACCTGGCCGAGGCGGCCGAGGGCTGCCCGCCCGGGTGCGCGCACCAGCCCGACGCCGTCGACTGCGCGGTCGGCGCGGCGCTGGAGCGCGGCGAGCTCGACCCCGCCCGTGTGGCGTCCCTGCGCCGCCTGCTCGCGAGCCGCGAGGGGGACACCGACGAGCCGGAGGCCTGAGCCGGCCCGTTCGCGGCGGCGGTTCCCCGCGTTCCGGCCCCCGCGGCGGCCGCCCCCTCCGGAGTCCGGTCAGCCGCCGACCAGTCGGCGGGGGTCCCGGCCCCGGGCCCCCTCCCCTGGTTCAGGCGGAACGCCCTTGATGTTGGCGCGCCCCCAGTCGCCCAGCGGGGCGAGCGCGTCGTTCAGGGAGCGGCCGAGCGGGGTCAGGGAGTACTCGACCCGGGGCGGCACCTCGCCGAAGTCCTCGCGGTGCACGATGCCGTCGTCCTCCAGCTCCCTCAGGTGGGAGGCGAGAACCTTCTCGGTGACGCCGTCGAGCGCGCGGCGCAGCTCCCCGAAGCGGTGGGCCCGCTCTTCCAGGGCCCAGAGGATGAGCACCTTCCACTTGCCGCCGATCACGTCCATCGCCGCGTCGATACCGCAGTGGTAGGCGTCCGCCCCTCGTCTGGTGACCATCCCCGCACCCCTTCCGCCTGCACGCTTACCCCGGGGTGAGCACCCACTTCACAGTGCGTACTTGTCGGTCCCCACGCCGTGGACGAGCCTAGTCGACATGACGAAGACCACCGCGGGAACCTCCGCGACCACCACCGAACCACGTATCGCCCTGCTCGGACTCGGAGCCATGGGCACCGCCTTCGCCCGTGCCTGGCTCGCCGCCGGGTACCCGCTCACCGTGTGGAACCGCACGCCGTCCCGCGCCGAGCCCCTCGCCGCCGAGGGGGCCGAGGTCGCCGCCACCGCCGCGGAGGCGGCCGCCTCCGCCCGCCTCGTGGTGACCTGCCTGCTCGACGACGCCTCCGTGGGCGAGGCCCTGGAGGGCGCCGACCTCTCCGGCAAGGACCTGGTGGACGTCACGACGGGGACACCCGCCCAGGCCCGCGCCCGCGCGGAGTGGGCCCGGGAGCGCGGAGCCCGGTTCCTGAGCGGCGGCATCATGGCGATCCCGCCCATGGTGGGCGTCCCCGAGGCGGGCGGCTACGTGTTCTACAGCGGCCCGGCCGGGGTGTTCGAGGAACACCGGGCGGCCCTGGAGGTGCCCGTCGGCGCCCGCCACGCGGGGGAGGACGCCGGTCTGGCCTCCCTCCAGGACGTGGCCCTGCTCAGCGCGATGAACGGCATGTTCGCCGGGGTCGCGCACGCCTTCGCCCTGGTGCGCCACGAGGACGTGTCCCTGCGGGAGTTCGCGGTGCTCCTCTCCGACTGGCTCGCCTCGATGGCCCACGCGGGCGTCCCCGCCATGGCCGGGCACCTGGAGAGCGGCGACTACACCGAGGGCGTGGTCTCCAACCTCGCCATGCAGGTGGAGGGCAACGCGACCCTGCTGCGCACCGCGGAGGAGCAGGGGGTGAGCACCGAGCTCCTGACCCCGTACACGGACCTCATGGCGCGGCGGCTGGCCGACGGCCACCGGGAGGAGGACGGAACCGGGGTCATCGACCTCCTCGCGGTGCCCCGCCGCTGAGGACCCCGTCCCGTGACCGCGCGGCCGGGTGCCGGGGCGCCCGGTCGCGCGGTCAGAGGTCGACCGTGCCGCCGCACCGCCAGTACCGGGTGCGGCCGCACTCCATGAACCCCTCGTCGACCAGCCCCCTCCGGAGGGCGGACACGTCGGCGCTGAAGCCGCGCAGGACCGTGTTGACCTCGTCCCCGCTGTAGCGGACCCCCGGCTCGAAGGCGCGCGCGACCCGGTCGAGCAGGACCAGCCGGGCGGAGCGGCGGACGGGGATCGCGGTGATCCGCCCGTCCTTCATGCAGGAGCGCAGCACCTCCAGGCGCTCGTGCTCCGGCAGGGGTCCGTCCAGCACGCCACGGGCTCCTCTCAGCGGCCGACCAGCAGCATTCCGTGCACCACCGTCTCGACCCGGCGCGCCGCCTCGTCGGGGTCGATCGGCTGGAGGGCGTAGGAGACGGTGAGCCGCACGTTGACGTCGGCGACCGCGTCGGCCACGGACGGGTCCAGGTCCGGGAGCCGCCCGTTCAGCATGGCGGCGATCCGCTCCCCCAGGATGTCCAGCAGCGGGGCCGAGCGGGTGGTGAGCACCGGCAGGAGGTCGCGGTCCCCGGTCACGACGGCGTGCAGCAGGGGGCTGTCCCGGGCCGCCCCCAGCACCAGCCGGGTGGCCCGGCTGACCACGTGGGCGGGGTCCCCGTCCTCGGCGTCCAGCAGGAGCACCACGCGGTCCAGCAGTGCGTTGACCTCACGTACCACGATGGCCTGGAGCAGGCCCTCCTTGCTGCCGAACACGTTGTACAGGGTCTGCCGGGACACCCCGGCCGCCGTGGCGATGTCCGCCATGCGGCGCTCGGCCCAGCCGCCGGAGACGACCTCGGCGCAGGCGGCGTCCATCAGGCGCTCCCGCGCCGGGGCTCCCTCGGCCCGCGTCCGTCCGCTCACCGTGTCCATCCCCCCATCCTCCCACCCGCGGCGGTGCGCGCCCGTCCCCCGGAGGGCACGGCGGCGGCCGGAACGCCGGGTTTCGCCCCCGCGGGGCTCCGCTAACACTCTGATCACGCGCGTGTGCCGCTTTGGCCATGTTCGTGCCGGGGAGGGTAGCGTTACCGGCCATGGCGTCCTTTGACGATGATCTGCGGCTGGCCCACGTGCTCGCCGATGCTGCCGACGACCTCGCGCTCAAGCGCTTCCGAGCGCTCGACCTCGTCGTCGACACCAAACCCGACCTCACCCCGGTCACCGAGGCCGACCGGATGGTGGAGGAGACCCTCCGCGGCGTCCTCTCGCGCGCCCGGCCCCGGGACGCCGTGGTCGGTGAGGAGTACGGCCGCACGGGCAACAGCAACCGGGTGTGGGTCATCGACCCCATCGACGGCACCAAGAACTACGTGCGCGGGGTTCCCGTGTGGGCGACCATGATCGCCCTCCTGGAGGGCGACCGGCCGGTGGTGGGCGTGGTGTCCGCGCCCGCGCTGTACCGCCGCTGGTGGGCGTCCAAGGGCGCCGGAACGTGGCAGGGCCGCAGCCTGTCCAAGGCGACGCGCTGCCACGTGTCGAAGGTGCCGGACCTGGCGGACGCCTCCCTGAGCTTCTCGTCGCTGACCGGCTGGGAGGAGAAGGGCCGGCTCGAATCGTTCCTCGGACTGACCCGCTCGGTGTGGCGCACCCGCGCCTACGGCGACTTCTGGTCGCACGTGATGGTCGCCGAGGGCGTCGTGGACATCTCCGCCGAGCCGGAGCTCTCGCTGTGGGACGCGGCCCCGCTGCCGATCATCCTGGAGGAGGCGGGCGGCCGGGCCACCGACCTGCGGGGTGAGGGCTTCGAGGACGGCGGTCCCCTGGTGTGCACCAACGGTGCGATCCACGACCAGGTGCTGACCTGGCTGAACGGCGGACCCACACCGCTGCGCCGGAGCTGAGCCCCCTCCCCGCACCGCCCACCACAATCACATAATGCACTCACTCGAACACGTTCCGTAGTAACGTGCGTCGTGTGCTGACCATGAAAACCCTCGGGACGGCCCTGTGCGGGGCCGCCGTCCTGCTGGTCACCGCCTGCGGCGGCGGCCACGGGTACAGCCCCGAGGAGCTCAACGAGATGATCGCCGACGCCGTGCGCACCTCGGCCCGGGACGGCGTGGGCGGCCTGGGCGTGCCCGACACGTCCTTCGACCCGACGACGTACATGTGCGCCCCCGCGGTGGACGCCCCGGACGCGGGCTCCTGGCGGACCGAGGCGCCCCGCTCCCCGGCGGACCGCGGGGAGGCGGTCGAGCTGGGCGTCCTGGTGCCCGCGGACGCGGGGGCCTCCTCCCTGACCGCCTCCGTGATCGGGCCGGGCGGCGAGTCCTCCACGGCCGGGGCTGAGGCCGTGCCCGGGGAGTGGAGCCGCCTCCGCTACCCCGACGACTTCGGCGCGAGGGCCGAGAGCGGCGTCCACACCGTGGTCTGGTCCGACACGGAGTCGGGGACACCGCTCACCTGCGACGGCTTCGAGGTGGACTGACCCCGGGGCCGCGTTCTGAGGCCGCGGTTCCGGTCCTACCGAACGAAAAACCATGACAATCCGAAATTACCGCCGTTCGGGGTGAACCGAACCCGCCCTTCCCTGCGATGGCTCTGATGAAACCCCGCTGAACGCGGGCATCCCGGTGCCGCCGTCGCGGCGCCGGCCCACAGACACCACGGAAGGGGCCGAATGCTGCGTTCCCTCATGGCCGGGATCGTGCTGGCCTTCGCCGGTTCGCGGGCCAACGTGGCCAGGACCATCCTCTCCTGCACGGGCATCGTCGTCGGTGTGGGCGCTCTGGTCCTCGTGGTCAGCGCCAGCGACTTCGGCCAGCGGTTCGCCACCGCCTACAGCGAGGCCAACGCCGGCCGGCCGGCGACCCTCGAGGTCAGCGTGTTCGAGGAGACCATCACTGACCGCGCGGCCTTCGAGGAGGACCTCGTCCGTGCGGGCGGCCGGGACGTCTCGCTCTACCAGTCGCCCGTGGAACCGCCCTCGATCCGCTCGGGCGACACGGTGGTCACCGAGGCGAGCTTCACGGGGGTCGACCCGTCCCTGGGCGACATCCGGCGGATGAACATGCTGGAGGGCCGCTGGTTCACCGACGCCGACACCGGCTCCCTCGCCCCCGTGATGATCGTCAACGAGGAGCTGGCCGCCGCGATCGGCGACCTCGCCCAGGTCCAGGTCGGCACCGACCACTGGATGGACGTGCGCGTCATCGGCGTCCTGGAGAGCTCCGCGCTCGACTCCGGCTGGTACAGCGCGTACATCCTGCGCTCCCCCGCGTCCGAGGAACTGATCTTCGGCTCCGGCTCCTCCGATGAGGAGGAGTCGGAGGCCGAGGCGATGTACGCGATGGGCGTCCCCACCACGTACCAGGTGCGCATCGACCCGGAGGACCCCGCCGCGGACGACCCCTGGGGGGAGATCTTCACCGAGCGGCTCGGGTCGGCGTCGTGGCGCTGGGGCGTCGAGAACCGCGAGTCGCTCTCGTCCTACCGCTCGGACTACGCGGAGATGACGAACGAGGCCATCACCTACCTGTCGCTGGCCCTCATGGGCATCGCCGCCATCACCCTCACCACCGGCCTGCTCGGCGTGCTCAACGTCGGCCTGGTCACCGTGCGCGAGCGCCGCCGCGAGCTGGCCACCTACCGGGCCCTGGGCGCGAGCCGGTTCACCCTGTTCGTGGCCGTGGTCATGGAGTCGGTCGTCGTGTCGCTGGTCGCCGGGATCATCGCCATCGCCGGGTGCTGGGCGGTGCTGGCGGTCGGCGGGGCGGTCCTGGGCTCCTTCGTCCAGCTGCCGGACGACATCCCGCTGAACATCCCCCCGGCCGGGGTACTCGTCGGACTGGGCAGCGCCGCGCTGGTCGGGTTGCTGGCCGGGATCATCCCCGCGATGCGGGCGCTCGGCGCGTCCGTCGTCGCCGGACTCCGGGAATAGGAGACACACGTGAAGAAGTGGATCGTCATCGGTGCGGTGCTGGTCGTCCTCGGAGGGCTGGTCGGCACCGGCTATTTCCTGCTGGGCCGCCTGGGAGACCCCTCCGACGAGATGCTCATGGACCCGAGCGCCATGGACGTCGGCGGGGCGCCGGTCGAGGTCGTGATGGGCGAGATCAGCTCCGTGATGGTGCTGGACGCCGTCGTCGAGGCCGAGCCCGGTGAGGCGGTGAAGGCGCGCGGCGGCGGGACCGTCACCCACCTGTGGGTGGCGGACGGCGCCGAGGTCGAGGAGGGAGCGCCGATCGTCAACGTGAGGGTGCAGGCCGAGGCGGCGCCCGAGGACGGCGAGGGGGCCCCCGACGCCCCGGCGGCCACGGAGACCACCCTGTACGCGCCGACCAGCGGCACGGTGTCCGGGCTGGACGACGTCCTCGTCGGCGACGTGCTGGAGCCCGGGGCCGCGGTCGCCGAGGTCGCCCCCGACCGGTTCCGCGCGGTCGCGTCGATCCCCGCCAACGACCTCTACAGGTTCTACGAGGACCCCGAGGACATCATGCTCAAGATCGACAAGGGCCCGCCGGCCGACGTCTGCGAGTTCCTGTCCCTCGGCGCGGACGGCGGCGGTGGAGGTGGCGGCGAGGACGCCGGCGGCGAGACCGGCGAGGAGGGGGCCGGCGGTGGCGGCGGCAGCCGGCTCACCTGCCGTGTCCCCTCCGACCTCCAGGTGTTCGACGGGGTGCAGGGCCAGCTGTCCGTCACCACCGGCGAGGCGGAGAACGTGCTGGTCGTGCCCGTGACATCCGTGCGCGGCACCTCGGAGGAGGGCGAGGTCGTGGTGGTCGCCGGCGACGGCTCCGAGGAGGTCCGCGAGGTCCGGCTCGGTATGTCCGACGGCTCCCTCGTCGAGGTCACCGAGGGGCTGGGCGTCGGGGACATGATCATGGACCCGGTGCCCCTCGACCCCCGGTTCGACGTCCCCGGCGCCGGGGACGCCGAGGAGGACCTGATGGGCGAGGAGGGCTAGATGTCGGTCCACGTACCGGCCCCGGAGGCCGGATCGGCCCCGCCGGACTCCGCCCCTCTGCTGAGCGTGGAGGGGGTGACCCGGCACTTCACCGTGTCGGGGGACCGCATCGACGTCCTGCACGACTGCACGTTCCAGGTGCGGCGGGGGGAGGTCGTCGCGATCGTCGGGCAGTCCGGCTCGGGCAAGTCCACCCTGCTGAACATCCTGGGGCTCCTCGACAAGCCCAGCGGCGGCTCCTACACGTTCGACGGCGTGGACACCACCGCGCTCGGCGAGGGCCGCAGGTCCTGGCTCCGGGGCGAGGGCATCGGCTTCGTCTTCCAGCAGTTCCACCTGCTGGAGCGGCGCACCGCCCTGGCGAACGTGGCGGTGCCCCTGGTGATCGCCGGGGTCCCCCTGCTGCGCCGCCGCGCCCGTGCACGCGAGCTCCTGGAGTCCGTGGGCCTGGGGCACCGGCTGAACTCCGAGCCGCACCAGCTGTCCGGCGGTGAGCAGCAGCGTGTGGCCCTGGCGCGCGCGCTGAGCCGCGACCCCGGGCTGGTCCTCGCAGACGAGCCCACGGGCGCCCTGGACGCCGCCAGCAGCACCATGATCATGGACCAGCTGCTGGAGCAGGCGAGGATCCGCGACTCGGCCGTGGTCGTGGTGACCCACGACCCCAAGGTGGCCGCTCGGGCGGACCGCGTCGTCGAGCTGGTGGAGGGTCGTACCCGCTGACCGCGGTGGAGCCCGGGCGGGATCCCGCCCGGGCTCCACCGCACACGGTGACGGCCGACATACGAGAAAACACCGGGTGGAATTCCACCCGGTGTTTTCCTCGGTAGCGGGGACAGGATTTGAACCTGCGACCTCTGGGTTATGAGCCCAGCGAGCTACCGAACTGCTCCACCCCGCGTCGTGATCTCTATTTTAGGGCTTGTGACCCCGGGTGGCAAATCGGTTTTCCGTGAGGACGACCGGTGAGATCCCACCCTGTGGCCTTCCGGTTTCCCGTCTGGCCTGTGACCACTCTACCAGGCTTCTCTTCCCGGTCGAGCCACTCAAGCGCGCCCTTTCGGGCGTGTTCCCCGGAATCAACCGAAACGGTAATTCCGAGAAAAGCACCGGACCCGGGATTTCTCCCGGGTCCGGGTCTTGGTAGCGGGGACAGGATTTGAACCTGCGACCTCTGGGTTATGAGCCCAGCGAGCTACCGAACTGCTCCACCCCGCGTCGTTGTGTTCACAGACTAGCGTGCCCCGGCCGATAACCCAAATCAGCGTTCCGGGACGCGGGCGACCGGCGTCCTCCGCGTCCCGCGGGGCCTTGCGCACGAGGACGGGGCGGGACCCGAAGGCCCCGCCCCGCCGGTGCGCCCCCGGGAAGGGGGCGGACCCGGTCCTACTCGTTCATCTGCTCCTCGATGGCTTCCAGGGCCTCGCGCAGGCGGTCGTTCGCCTGCTCGTTCGACTCCTGTGCCTCCTCCCAGGCCTCCACGGCCTCGTTGAGGGCGTCGGTGAGCTCCTGGTCGGAACCGCCACCGCCGCCGGCCTCGTTCTCCTCAGGGGTCTCCTCGGGCGTCTCCTCGGGAGTGCCCTCGGCGCCCTCGAAGAGGTTGCTGAGCGCGTCCGGCAGGTTGCTGCCGATCGCGACCTCCTCACCGAAGCCGACCATGACCTGCTGGAGCAGCGGGAAGGAGGCGCTGCCGCCTCCGCCGGCCTGCACGTAGAGGGGCTCCACGTAGAGCAGGCCGCCCGCGAACGGCAGGGTGAGCAGGTTGCCGCGCGTCACCTCGGCGTTGGACTGCTCCAGGGGCAGCAGGACCTCCCGGACGTCGGCGTCCGCGTCGAAGGCGTTCTGCACCTGTCCCGGACCGAAGATCACCGTGCTCCGCGGCAGCTCCAGCAGCTTCAGCTGCCCGTAGTCCTCGGATCGCGGATCGCTGTCCACCGCCATGAAGGCCGCCAGGTTCTCACGGCCGCGAGGCACGAACGTGCTGGTCAGCGAGAAGCTGGCCTCCTCGGCGCCCGGGTACTGGATCGTCTGCCGGTAGGGCGGCTCCGGGGCCTCGGTACCGCCGGTCGGGTCGTTGGGCACGGCCCAGAAGTCCTGACCGCCGTAGTAGGCCGCGGCGTCCGTGACGTGGTACTCGCGCATGATCTCGCGCTGCACCTTGAACAGGTCGTCCGGGTAGCGGACGTGGTCGATGAGCTCATCGCTCATCTCGTCCCGGCTCGTCACCGTGCCCGGGAAGGAGTCCATCCAGGTCTGGAGGACCGGGTCCTCCTCGTCCCACGCGTACAGGGTGACGGTCCCGTCGTAGGCGTCGACGGTGGCCTTCACCGAGTTCCGGATGTAGTTGACCTCGTTGCCCGGCAGGGCGCCGACCTGCTGCGCCGACCCGTCCGTGAACGTGTCGGTCACCGCCTGGGTGAAGTCGATCCGGTTGGCGTACGGGTAGCCGTCGGAGGTGGTGTAGGCGTCGACGATCCAGACCACCTTGCCGTCGACGACCGCCGGGTAGGGGCGGCTGTCCACGGTGAGGTAGGGGGCGACCTTCTCCACGCGGTCCAGCGGGTCGCGCTCGTAGAGGATGCGCGAGTCGCCGGTGATGGCGCTGTTGAGCAGGATGTTCGGTTCCTGGTACTTGATCGCGTACAGGATCCGGTCGAAGAAGTTGCTCAGCTGGACGCCGCCGCTGCCGTCGTAGCGGTTGTAGGCCTGCGAACCGCTGGGATCGGCCTCCTCCTCGGTGCCCTCGGTCCCGTCGCCGCCCTCGGCGGGCGGGTCCTCGTTCGTGGGCTCCGGGCTCTCCTGGGCGTCCGCGTCGCCCGGCGCCCGGGCCTCGTCGGGGGCGGGGCTGACCTCGGGATCGACAGCGTCGTCCAGGGTCGGGACGTCCGCGGTGTCCTCCTCCGAGTCGAGGGGGTAGTCGTACTCCTCCTCGGCCTGGACGATGACGTACTCGGCGCCCTCGCGGCCGTAGTAGATCCGCGGCTGGTACTCGCCGGTGACCTCGCTCAGCTCGCCCCGCGGCGGGATGTTGTACTCGGTGAAGACCGGGCGTCCCTCGGCGTCGATGTCGCTGCCGGTGGCGGCGACCATGCCGTAGCCGTGGGTGTAGATGAGGTGCCGGTTCAGCCAGTTGTCCTGGTCGTCGGGCGGGCCGTCCAGCTCGCGGACGGCCACGATCGTGTCGATCAGGTTGCCCTCGGCGTCCGGGTAGCGGTCGACCTCCAGGACGTCCGGGAACTGGTAGAAGCCGCGGACCTGCTGCATCTGCTGGAAGGTCTGGGAGACCACCGAGGGGTCGGCCAGGCGCACCTTGGTGCCCTGGGACTCCTCGACCAGGTCCTGCGCGCTGAGCTCGGTGGTGGCGTCGTAGGCCTCGACCTCGGCGTCCGCGATGTCGTACGCGTCGCGCGTGTACTCGATGTTGCGCTCGATGTACGGGCTCTCCAGGCGCTGCTCGTTGGGGTTGACCTGGAAGCGCTGGACGATCTCGGGGTAGGCGACGCCGACCAGGACGGCGGACAGCACCAGGAGCCCGAGGCTGGCCATGGGGACCATGGTGTTCTTGAAGTAGATGTTCGCGAAGAACAGCACCGCGCAGATCACCGAGATGACGGTGAGGATCATGAGGGCGGTCTTGACGGCGTTGACGTCGGTGTAGGACGCGCCGAAGGTGTAGCCGCGCTCGGAGAAGACCAGCCCGTAGCGGTCCAGCCAGTAGGAGCCCGCGCGCAGCAGCACGAAGAGCCCCAGGAGCACCGAGAGGTGCACGCGGGCGGCCGGGGTGGCGCGCTGGCCGGTGTCGTTCTGGAGCCGGACCCCGCCGTACAGGTAGTGCACGATCACCGCGGCGATGAACGCCAGGATGACGGCCGCGTACAGGTAGCCGAGCAGGATGCGCAGGAACGGGTAGGTGAACGCGAAGAACGCGACGTCCATCCCGAACTCGGGGTCGTTCACACCGAAGTCGGTGCTGTTCGTGAACTGGAGGTACGCGCGCCAGTCACCGCTGGCGGCGACCCCGGCCAGGAGCGCCAGGGCCCCGACGGCGATCCAGAAGAAGAGCTTGCGGTGCGGGTCGATGGACTGCCGGTAGCGGTCCAGGCCCTGCTGCTCCAGGCTCATCGGCCGGATGCCCGGCCGGGAGCGGTACGCGAAGTAGACGCTGGCGCCGACGATGACGGCCATCACCAGGCCGGCGACGGCGAACAGGAGCACACGGGTCCACAGCTCGGTCAGGAAGACCGAGGTGTAGCCGACGGAGCTGAACCACTTGTAGTCGGTCCAGAAGTTCGCGGCGAGCATCAGCCCCGCGATGATGACGACCACGGTCGCCGCGACTGGCGCGAGCAACCTTGATCGGCGAGGCATACGCGCAGGTGGTGCGCCGGGCGATCGGAAGCTCACGCCTCCCCCTCGTTCTGGCTTGGTAGGTGCGTTCGGTGCGCGTGTGGCGCCTTGTTACTGAAAACTTAAATGGTGGGTGCCGGGTTCCCGAAATCACCCTCACGCGGGTGACAAGGCTGCATCGTTGCTGTATCGGAGTCGCATCCGGGAGGCTCCGTTGCGACCCTACTGTCCGGGAACGGGAGCCGCGGGGTTCCCACATCGGTCACTATGGAAACGTGTCGAACATTCGCGAAGCCGTCATGGACCTCGAACGCCACACCGCCGAGCAGGGCTGGGACCGGCCGCTGGGGCTGTACGCCCTGGTGCCGACCGCCGAACTGCTGCGGGCGGAGCCGGCGCTGGCCGATCTGCTGGGGATCGGCTCCCCTGCCGATCCCGACGAGTTGACCCCGGTCGAGCAGGAGCCGCTGCCCGACGACCTCCCCCTGGAGGAGGCGCTGGGGCGCATCCTCTGGCCCGAGGGCGTGGCGGGGTGCGCCCTGGTCATGGAGCGCCTGGTGGTGAAGGGTTCGGACGAGACCCTGGCCGCCGGCGAGGACCCGAGCGCGTCCGGCAGGGAGACCGAGGAGATCCGCATGGTCGCGGGTGTGATGCGGGACGGTTCGCGGCACTGCGCGATGCGCATGCGCAGCCACGACAGCGAGTCCGAGGTGCTCAACGGCGCAGACCTGATCCCGGCGCTGACCTCCGCCCTGGCGCTGACCCTGGACCTGGAGGAGGAGCCGGGCGGGGAATGACCCCGGCCGGTCCGCGAGAGTGCACGGGAGGCCCCCGCCGTGACGGCGGGGGCCTCCCGTGCCTTCTCGTCCGTCGCCCGGCCGTGGAGGGCCGGGGTGCGGGGCGGCTCCGGCCGCGCCCGGCCCGCGGCCCCTACTCGCAGCGGGGGAGGTCGTCGCCGCCGCCGCGGATGGTCTCCAGGGCGTCGACCGCGTCCGTGAGGGTCTCGACGCGCACGACGTCCAGCTCGCCGTAGGCGGCCGACTGCGCGACCTGGGAGCAGCTGTCCGCGGCCACGAAGAAGTACTCGGCGCCGGCGCGCTGGGCGCTGACCATCTTCTGCGGGATGCCGCTGATGCCGCCGACCCGGCCGTCGGAGGTGATGGTTCCGGACCCGGCGACGTCGACGCCTCCGGTGAGGCCCTCCTCGCTGAGCCGGTCCATGATCCCCAGGGCGAACATCATGCCCGCGCTGGGGCCGCCGATGTCGCCGATCGTGATGTCCACGTCCACGGGGAAGTCCATCTGGTCGGAGATGAGCACGCCGACCGCGGCGCCGCCCTCCTCGCCCTCCTCGGTGGGGATCTCCACGTCGACCGTCTCCCCGTCGCGCTCCAGGGTGAGCCCGACCGGTTCTCCGGGCTCCCGGTCACCGACCCGGTCCACGACCGCCGAACTGCCGACGGCCTCCTCGGAGCCGTCGCCGCTCACGGTGGGGACGGCCGTGCCGTCCACGGCGAGGACGACGTCGCCCTCCTCGACCTCTCCGTGCGCGGGCATGCCCTCGACGGTCCCGTTGACCACGGGGACCGCCTCGTACTCCATGCCGAGCTCGTTGAGGGCGGCGGCCGTGGCGCTGGTCTGGGAGTCGTTCATCTGCACGGTCTGGCGCTCGCTGACCTCCTCGGGCGTGCGCCCCGCCGGGAACAGCAGCTCCTCGGGGAGGACGGCCTCGGTGGGCGAGAGCCACGCGGTCACGACGCCGAAGAAGTTGAGCCGGTGCTGGGGCCCGCCCGCGTACTGGACGGTCACCATCGACAGGGAGCCCTCGTGCTCGTAGCTCTCGGCCCCGCCGATCTCGATCACGGGCCCCTCCTCGGTCTCCCCGACCGTGTTCACGGTGAGGCCCGGGGCCGCCACCAGGTAGGGCAGCGGGAGGAGGAGGCTGCCTGCTCCGAGCCCGACGAGAAGGGCGAGAGCGACAACAAGGGTCATGACACGACGAACCATGCGCACAGCTTATTGCCGCCGGAGGGCCCGGTGCGCTCGTCCCCGCCCCGGTCCGTCCGGGCCGGACCCGGGCGCCGCCGGGGCGTCTTCCGCGGACGCCTCCGGCGGGCCCGGCGCCCGCGCCGACCGCCGCGGACCCGGGGCTGCCCGCGGAGCACCGCCTACGGCCGGGGCTCGCCCACCCACTCGCCGTCGCCGTCGCTGAAGGCCTGCTGCTTCCAGATGGGCACCTGGGCCTTGAGGTCGTCGATGAGCCTGCGGCAGGCGGCGAAGGCCTCCTGCCGGTGCTCGGCGGCGGCGGCCACGACCACGGCGAGGTCGCCGATCTCCAGGTCGCCCACGCGGTGCGTCGCGGCCATCCGCACGACCGGACGGCCGGGCGCGGACGTGTCCGCCAGGACCTTCTCCATGACGGAGCGCAGCTTGGCCTCCACCGTGGGGTGCGCGGTGTAGGACAGCGCCGCGACGTCACGGCCGTGGTCGTGGTCGCGGACGGTCCCGATGAACACGGCGGTGCCGCCCGCGCGCGGGTCGGACACCGCGGCGAGCACCTCGTCCACCGACAGGGGGGTGTCGCGTACAGACGCCAGAGTGATCTCTTCCACGGTCCGACCGTACCAATCGGGCGTTCCCCCATGTCGCGGCGGGAGTGCGCGTTCCGGGCACGTGCGCGCCCGTACGTGCACCGCCCGCCTCACCCGCCCTTGCGTTTGCGCAGGTGGCGGATGGCGGCGGCGGTGCCTATGGCCGCCGCCGCGGCGCCGGCCGCCCCGGCCGCGGTGATGGTGACCTCCTTGCGGCCCAGGCTGCGCCCCACGAGGGCGTGCTTGCCGCTCCTGGACTCCAGGAGGGCCCTCAGGGCCGCCTCGTTGTCGTGGCCGGGCTTCCAGCCCGCGTCGCGCAGCGCGGCGCAGTCCACCACGCACGGGTAGACGAGGAACTTGAGCTCCCCCTCCGCGGCGGGGGTGATCCTGGCCTGGTGGAGGCGCCGTATCGCTCCGAAGGCCAGGTTGGCGGGCACCTCGAAGTGCTTCATCCCGGCGACGGCCTCCACGTCCTCCTGGGTGAGGGAGCCCTCGCTCGCCACGGCGACGACGCCGTCGGAGCCCTCCACGCCGTGCAGGGCGCAGAAGGCCAGGGCGTCGGCGAGGTCGTCCTCGTGGCAGAACTGCCAGTGCTGCCTGTGCCCCTTGACGGTGAGCAGGCGGGGGGCGGAGAAGTGGCGGCTGAGCAGGGTGTCGAGCTCGGGGCCGACGAGCGGGGCGGGCCTCACCACGGTGACCGCGAGGCTGGGGTGGGCCCGGCGCGCGCGCTCGGCCAGGGCCTCGATCTCCGCGAAGTCGCCCATCAGCCCGTCGCTGTTGTCGGAGACGCGGGTGGCGTTCTCCGGGAGCGGCACGGGGTTGTCGGCGGCGGCGCCGTAGACCATGGTGCTGGTGACGAGGATGACACGGGGGACCCCCGAGGCGGCCGCGGCGGTGAGGACCGTCTGCGCCGCGCGGATGTTGTGCGCCCGGCGCTGGGCCGGCCTGG
The DNA here is from genome assembly GCF_042660575.1 of Nocardiopsis tropica. Classification (NCBI taxonomy): domain Bacteria; kingdom Bacillati; phylum Actinomycetota; class Actinomycetes; order Streptosporangiales; family Nocardiopsidaceae; genus Nocardiopsis; species Nocardiopsis tropica. Next base: position 45,767 of record NZ_JBHSUF010000010.1, on the reverse strand, counting down.
TCTCCAGGGAGCGGTCGTCCGCGGTGTGCACGAGCACGTCGACCCCGTCGAGGCGGGACACCAGTCCCGGGTCGCACACGTCGGCGATACGCCATGTCACACCGCGCAGGTCGGCGAACTGATCGTCGATCGCGACGATCTCCCGGGGGGCCGTGGAACCTTCCGGCGTGGCCAGGCGTTGCACGAGGAGCCGGCCCACTCCGGACGCGGCACCGGTGACAGCGACCACCGTGCCCGCTCCTCCGGAACGGCTGTGCTCTGGGCGAACCTGGCTGCTTTCGGTATTCACTCCGGGCGACTCCCAGCTAACGTGACAGTGGAGACCAAACCTAATCCTGCCTGAGGTCTGATGTGAGCGACCTGCCTTTCGGTTTCAGCATGCCGAACGATCCCGATGACGAGTCCGGACGCCGATCTGGCGACTCCGGCTCGGGTGCCGGCAGCGGCCGCCCGGGCGGAGGGGACTCCGGAACGCCGGACGGATTTCCGTTCGGCGACCCGCAGCAGATGGCCAACATGCTGCGCCAGTTCGCCGACATGATGTCGGCACAGCCCAGCCCCGGCCCCGGGGGCGGCGGCAGCACGCCGTCGTCCGGGGTCAACTGGGAGATGGCCAAGGACGTGGCACGGCAGACGGTCGCCCAGGAGGGCGACCCGAGCGTGCCGGTGTCCGACTACGCCAAGGTCGAGGAGGCCCTGCGCCTCGCTGACCTGTGGCTCGACCAGGCTACCGACCTTCCTTCCGGTGTCCAGACCGCCCAGGCCTGGAGCAGGTCGGAGTGGGTCGAGAAGACGATGGAGTCGTGGGTCCAGCTGTGCGACCCGCTGACGAGCAGGACCGTGCGCTCCATGGGGCAGAACCTGCCCGAGGAGATGCAGTCCGTGGCCGGCCCGCTGCTGGGCATGATCCAGCAGATGGGCAGCATGATGGTCGGCCGCCAGGCCGGCCAGGCGGTCGGCGAGCTGTCCCGCGAGGTCGTCGGCACCGCCGACATCGGGCTGCCGCTGGCCGGGGAGGGCAACGCCGCGCTCCTGCCGGGCGGGGTCGAGCGCTTCAGCGAGGGCCTGCAGGTCCCCGCCGACGAGGTGCGCCTGTACCTGGCCGCGCGCGAGGCCGCGGTGCACCGCCTCTACGCCCACGTGCCGTGGCTGCGCTCGCACGTGTACCGGCTCGTCAGCGAGTACGCGGACGGGATGTCCTTCGACGTCAGCGGCCTGGAGGACCGGCTCGGTGAGATCGATCTCACCAACCCCGAGGCGCTCCAGGAGGTCCTGGGCGGCGCGGGCGGCGAGAGCCTGCTCCAGCCCGAGGACACCCCTCAGCAGAAGGCGGCCCTGGGCCGCCTGGAGACCACCCTGGCCCTCATCGAGGGCTGGGTGGCGACCGTGGTGTCGTCGGCGGTGTCCGGGCGCCTGCCCCAGTCGGACGCGCTCTCCGAGGCCACCCGCCGCCGCCGGGCTACCGGCGGTCCCGCGGAGCACACCTTCGCGGCGCTGGTCGGCCTCGAACTGCGCCCGCGCCGCCTGCGCGAGGCGTCGGCCCTGTGGTCCGCACTGGAGGAGGCGCGCGGGATCGAGGGGCGGGACGCCGTGTGGCAGCACCCCGACCTGATGCCGACCGGCGAGGACCTGGACGACCCGGACGCGTTCGTCAGCGGCGGCGGGGACTTCGGCGGCGCCGACTTCGACATCTCCTCGCTGACGGGCGACGCGCCGGGGGCGGGGCCCGACCGCGGGGGCGCCCCGGAGGCGGACGGCTCCGAGGACGACGGGGACGACACCCGCGGGAAGGACTCGTAGGTGTCACTGCACGACGACGCCAGGGCGGTGCTGGGCGCGTGGACCGCGCCCGACGCCCGGCAGGAGGAGCTGCGCCGCTCCTACGTGGAGCACCTGGACGGGCACCCGGACGGCATGTGGCGCACCTGTCTGCCCGGCCACGTGACGGCGAGCGCCGCCATCATCTCCGCCGACGGCTCACGGGTGGTCCTCACCCTGCACCGGATCCACCGGATGTGGTTGCAGACCGGGGGCCACTGCGAGCCGGACGACACGACGCTGGGGGCGGCCGCCCTCCGGGAGGCCGTCGAGGAGTCGGGCCTGCGGGACGTGACGCTCCTCCCCTCCCCGGTCCGGCTGGACCGGCACCGGGTGCCCTGCGGCGGGGGCAGCTTCCACCTGGACGTGCAGTACGCGGCGGTCGCCCCGGCCGATTCCGTGCTGGTGTGCGACCCCGACGAGTCGGCCGACCTGGGATGGTTCCCTGTCGGCGGCCTGCCGGAGCCCACCGACGACTCCGTGCGCGACCTGGTGCGCGCCGCCGCCGGGGCGGTGGCCGCGTACCGCGGCGCCGCGAGGGCCGCGGACGCCTGAGCCCGCGGGCATCCGGCGCCGCGCCTGACGGGTCCGCGCATCCCGGCTCGGAGTGCCCCGCCGACGCGCGCCACCGTCCCCCTCGGACGCGTTCCGCGGGATCCGGGCGGCGGGGGCCGTGCGACGAGGGCGTCGACCGGACGACGGGCATGATGCGGGTTCCGGGCGCTCCGGAGCCGTGCCGCGGCCCGGCCGGGCCGCGGGGGCTACTCCTCCAGGGCGACCTCGGCTATGCCCAGTTCCTCCACCTCGTCCTCTTCCCCGTCCTCGTCGTGGTCGCAGGCCTCGGTCCGCGAGGCGGCGCTGAACCCCTCCAGGTACCCGCGCGCGCGTTCGGCCCGGGGATAGCGGCGTACCAGGGCCCAGAAGTCCCGTCCGTGGTGGGGGATGGACAGGTGCGCCAGCTCGTGGACGAGGACGTAGTCGACCACCCAGGACGGCATCCCGGCGAGGCGGCGGGAGATGCGGATCGTACGGGTGTCGGGGGTGCACGAGCCCCAGCGCGCGTTCTGGTTGTCGACCCAGCGGACGCTGTCGGGGAGTTCGGCGCCGCCGAGGTAGCGGCGGGCCAGTTCCAGCGCCCGGTCGCGGAGCTCGGTGTCGCCGGGGTGCCGGCGCCCCTCCCGGGCCTCCAGCCGTTGCAGCATGCGACCCACCCAGCGCTTTTCCTCTGCGCGGGAGAACGTCGCGGGCACGAGGACGACCGTGGTGTCCCCGTCCCTGTAGGCCGACACCGTGCGTCGGCGACGAGGACTGCGTCGTACCTCGACTTTGGTGTTCGAGGGCACGAACTTTACGGTAGCCGAGAGGAGAGCTTCCGCACAGATATGACTTGTCCTGTTATGTCATTGATTTCCCTCGATCCCCGGAAGGCGGGATCCCACCGGAAATCACGGTCCCGTCGCGCGTTCTGCCCTGACCAGCACGGTCCGGGCTTCGTCCGAGAGCACATCGTCGGGACCCGCGAAGCCCTCCCTTTTCCCGATCGAGACACAAATGAGACCGGGCGGTCGCCCCTCTCGGGGGTCCCGCCCGGCCTCCGACCGGCTCCGTGATCACCACGGGACGCTCAGCGCCCCGTCATCCCGCCGTACCTCCGCGGGTCAACACAGGCGTGACCACGCGAGATCCATGAGTGCCTGTTCGGCACGGCGCTCCTCCCGCTGGCGGGCGCGCATCACGCGGGCCGTGAGCCTTCTGCTCTGCATCTCACGGGTCTCGACGTCGCTCTGTTCGGCAAGGCGCAGGAGTTCCATCAACATCATCTGTCTTCGTCCTTCGGGAGTTCTCGGGGTTGCGGGCGGAGTTCGGGCGAGGCCTCAGGCCGCGACCGGGGCGGGGTTCTTCCGGGGACGGCCCCTCGGGCGCTTGCGCGCCACGACCTGACCGGAGACGAGCAGCTGCCCGCCCCACACACCCCACGGCTCACGCCGCTCCAGGGCGTCCGTCAGGCACTGCTCCCTCACGGGACAGGCGCCGCAGACGGCCTTCGCGGCCTCGACGTCGGCGGGCGCCTCGGCGAAGAACAGGTCGGGCTCGAGGCGGCAGGGAACTTCGGTGTCGCCCATCCAGGGCGTCTCCAGGACCGACGCAAGCATCGGTGCCCTCCAAGATCTTTGATCGTTTCGTACAACGCGGTCGGTGATGGTCACCGGAACCGGTCCGGTGAGGGACCTGGACTTGCGATGCCGCCGTCCTCTTCCCTCGTCCCTGGGGGACGGGGAACGGACGGAGATACAAAGAAAGCCGCGGCCCCTGTGTCGGGGTCCGCGGCCACGGTCGAAACTCTCGGCCCGTGTAGCTCTAGGCCGGAATCCTCCGTGGACACTCCCCCGATGCGCCGTAGAGGCGCCGGGTAGCTTCAGCGTGTTCCGTCATGCGCTTGCCTCGATCAAGGGCGAGCTCAGGGTTGGCGGGCACACCACTGCCGTTGCCGACACCGGTCGGGACGACCGGGGACACCATCGACAGGTCGCGGGACGTGAAGGTCCCCCACCCGTCGCGGTGGTCCTTGGCGCCGTGACCGGCACCGGTGGTGATGAACTCGCCGAATCCGGCGAGGACGCCCGCGTGACCGCTCTCGGCGGTGCCCAGGACAGTCGTCAGGGACTGCTGACGGGACGACACGGCGAAGCCAGCGATGAATCCGGTGGTCTGCGTGGAGTTCGTCATTTGATGGGGCACCTCCTTCTGAGTCGGGCGGCAGGGTCTTCCACCTGCGCCTGGCGCGGTCATTGCGACGGAGTACAGACTATGGGGTGCCCAGCGAAGACGGCAACCTATTTTTGACCAGGGAAAACGTCCGCATCCGGCCACGGGGGGCGGGGAATTGCGCGGGGCCCGGGAGCGTTACCGGACGGCCCCGCGGGGCCGTTCCCCGAGGGGTCCGGGAGACGGCGCGGGCCCCGCCCCCGGTCGGGGGCGGGGCCCGCGCAGGGCGGTTCCGCGGTGTCAGGAACCCGGAAGCGCGTCGGACCCGCCCTCGGCGTCCACGACGCGGATCAGCCCCTCCTGGACGACGGAGCAGACGAGCCGGCCGTCGCGCGTGTACACGAGCCCCCGGGCGAGGCCCCGGGCGCCCTGCGCGCTCGGGGCCTCCTGCGCGTAGAGCAGCCACTCGTCGGCGCGGAAGGGCCGGTGGAACCACATCGCGTGGTCGAGGCTGGCCATGGAGATGCCCGCGAACGAGCGGCCGTGCCTGAGCAGGACCGTGTCCAACAGGGTCATGTCCGAGGCGTAGGTCATCAGGCACACCTGGGTGAGGCGGTCGTCGGGCAGCTTGCCGTCCACCTTGAGCCACACCGGGTTGGTGGCGGTCCGCAGCCGCGGGTCGCGTTCGGCCTCGAAGGACAGCGGACCCACCGGGCGCAGTTCGATGGGGTGCCAGCGCACGAACCCCGGCACCTTGCCGAAGGCGGCCTGCAGGCGCTCGCGCGCGCTCGGGAGGTCCTCCGGCGGCGGCACGTCGGGCATCGGGATCTGGTGGTCGAGCCCGGGCTCCTCCTTGTGGAAGGAGGCCGACAGGGTGAATATCGGCTTTCCGTGCTGGACGGCCACCACCCTGCGCGTGGTGAACGAGCGGCCGTCGCGGACCCGGTCCACCTCGTAGACGATCGGCACCTCGGGGTCCCCGGGGCGTATGAAGTACGCGTGGAGGGAGTGCACGTGGCGCTCCGTGGGAACGGTGCGTCCCGCCGCGACCAGCGCCTGGCCCGCGACCAGTCCGCCGAAGACGCGCTGCGGTCCCTCCGCGGGGCTGCTCCCCCGGAAGATGTTCACCTCGATCTGCTCCAGGTCGAGGACGGCCAGCAGACCCTCCAGGGACTGGCCCCGCGTCTGCTCGTCGGCGCTCTCAGTCATCCGCTGCTTCCTCCCCGTTGTCACCGGCCGGGTCGCCCATGACGTCCGCCGGCTCCGCGCCCGAGACCAGCGCGAGTACCGCCTCACCGTAGCGATCGAGCTTGACGGCGCCCACCCCGGACACGGCGGAGAGCTGGGAGACGCTCGTGGGCTCCTGCTCGGCGATGGCCTGGAGGGTGGCGTCGGTGAAGACGACGTAGGCGGGGACCTTCTGCTCCTGCGCGTTGGCGCGGCGCCAGTCGCGCAACCGCTCCAGCAGGGCCTCGTCGTAGCTGGACGGGCAGTCGAGGCAGCGCCCCAGCTTGCGCTCGGCGGTCTCCCCCAGGGCGTTCCCGCACACGCGGCAGCGGGCCACGCCGCCCTTGCGGCGTTCGGCGCGCCTGGCGGACGTGGACGGCGAGGCGGGCCGGAGCCCGTCCAGGAACCGGGAGGGCTTGCGGCTCTTGCGCCCGCCGGGCGAGCGCGCCAGCGACCAGGACATCGCCAGGTGCTCGCGGGCGCGGGTGACCCCCACGTAGAACAGGCGGCGCTCCTCCTCCACCTGCTCGTCGGTCTCCGCGTAGATGATCGGCATCATGCCCTCGGTGAGGCCGACCAGGAAGACGGCGTCCCACTCCAGGCCCTTGGCCGAGTGCAGGGAGGCGAGGGTGACGCCCTCGAAGCCGGGCGCGTGCTCGGTGGCCATGCGCACCTCCAGCTCGTCCACGAGGTCGGCCATGGTGACCGCGCGTCCGTCGGGGGCGGGCTTGGCGGCCATGTCCTCCGCGAGCTGGGCGAGCGCCGCGAGCGACTCCCAGCGCTCGCGGGCCTGGCGGCCCTCGGGGGCCTGGTCGGTCAGCCCGAGTTGTCCGAGCAGCTGCCGGACCGTGTGCACCAGGGGCTCGGGGGCCTCCCCCGCGGCCTCGTGCCGGGCGCCGCGCAGGGTGTGCACGGCCTGCTTGATCTCGGGCCGCTCGAAGAACCGCTTGGTGCCGCGCACCGTGAACGGCACGCCCTCGTCGGCCAGCGCCTGCTCGTAGGCGGCCGACTGCGAGTTGGTGCGCACCAGGATCGCGATCTCGCCGGCGGGCGTCCCGTTCTCCAGGAGGACGCTGACCTTGCGGGCGACCCCGGTGGCCTCGGCGGGCTCGTCCTCGTACTCCTGGTACATGGGGTCGGGCCCGTCGGGCCGCTGCGCCTGCAGGGTCAGGTGGCCGGCCGAGGTGGTGCCGCGGGCCTGGGCGATGACGTGGTTGGCGACCCGCACCACCTGGGGCGTGGAGCGGTAGTCGCGGACCAGCCGGACCACGGTGGCGTGGGGGTAGCGCGCGGCGAACCCGGTGAGGTAGCCCGGGGTGGCGCCCGCGAACGAGTAGATGGTCTGGCTCGGGTCGCCGACCACGCACAGGTCGTCGCGGTCGCCCAGCCAGGCGTCGAGGAGGAGCTTCTGGAGCGGGTTGACGTCCTGGAACTCGTCGACGACGAAGTAGCGGTACTGGTCCCGCACGCGCTGGGCGATGGCCGGGTACTCGTTGATCATCCCGGCGGTGAGCTCGAGCATGGACTCGAAGTCGAGCAGGTTGCGCTCGCGGCACAGCGCCTCGTAGGCCTCGAAGACCCGGGCGATCTCGCCGGGGGGCATGGGGGCCTGGCGGCTCGTCTTGGCGACCGTCTTCTCGTAGTCGGTGGGCCGCACCTGGGTGACCTTGGCCCACTCGATCTCGCTGGCCAGGTCGCGCAGCCCGGTGCGGTCGGGCTGCACGCCCACGGAGTTGGCGGCGCGGGCGACCGCCTGGAGCTTGCTCTCGATCAGGGTGGGCTTCTCGCCGCCGATGACCTGCGGCCAGAAGAACGACAGCTGCCTCAGTGCGGCGGCGTGGAAGGTGCGGGCCTGCACGCGGGGGGCTCCGAGCCCGCGCAGCCGCCCGCGCATCTCACCGGCGGCGCGTGCGGTGAAGGTGACCGCGAGCACCTGCTGCTCGGAGACCACCCCGCTGGAGACCGCGTGGGCGATCCGGTGGGTGATGGCCCTGGTCTTCCCTGTTCCGGCGCCGGCCAGGATGCACACGGGGCCGCGCAGCGCACGCGCCGCCTCGGTCTGCTCCGGGTCCAGTCCCTCCAGGACGCGGTCGGGGTCCATGGTGCTCCTGCTGTGGTCGGGGCGGCTGTTCGGGTGCGGGGACGGGGATGATGTCCGGGGGCACAGTCTCTCAAGTATCGGTTGTGGCGGCGAGCGGATCGGCACTCTGCCCCGATCGAGCGGAATGACACATTCCAGAACCAGTTGGGCCTGTGAGGCGTCCCACGTTGTGTCGCACGGTCGCGGGAAGCGGGCCGGACCACTCGGTGTTGAGATGTTGGACCGGACGAAATACCAGCGATCGTAGACAGAAGGACGTGAGCGAGATGACGAGTACGGCGACCGAACAGTTCACGATGTACACCACCCCCTGGTGCGGGTACTGCAAGCGGCTCAAGAGCCAGCTCTCCCGCGAGGGGATCACCGGCGGTGAGGTGAACATCGAGGAGCACCCGGAGGCCGCCGACCTCGTCATGAAGGTCAACGGCGGCAACCAGACGGTGCCGACGCTGGTCTTCAGCGACGGGTCGGCGATGACGAACCCGTCGCTCGCTCAGGTGAAGAAGAAGCTGGCCGAGCTGTCGTAGGACGGTACGCGTGCCGCGGTCGCACCCCGGGGTGTGACCGCGTTCCGTGTCATGGGCCCCGATCGTGACCGACGACGGGACTCCTCCGACGGCGCTCGGGCGCTACCAGGGCTCGGACGAGGACGACGGGGAGTGTTGAGTTGGGGGACGACATGAGGTCTCATGACATAGCGGTCGCCGACACGGTGGACACCGGCGTGGTGCGCCGCACCCCGAACGGGTGGCGCGTGGGCAGCGGACAGGAGGTGCCCGACCTGGTGAGCGCGATGGTCCTCGCGGACCTGCTGACCGGTGAGTCGGGGCCCGGCCGCCCGCGGTCGCAGGCGCCCGGCCGGGCCCCCGAGGGGGCCTCCGAGGTCGAGCGGCTGCGGCACACCATCGCGCAGCTGGAGCACGCGCTGCACTCGCGCGTGGTCGTGGAGCAGGCGATCGGGGTCCTGGCGGAGCGGCACACGATGGTGCCGCGGGAGGCGTTCGAGCGGCTGCGCTCGTCCGCCCGCTCGCGGGGACGGAAGGTGGCCGACCTGGCACGGGACGTGGTGGAGAGCAGCACGAGCCCTCTCACCTCGCTCCCCGACGAGTTGAACACCTCCCCCGGCTCCGGCTGAGGGGTCGGGGGTGTCCGGCGGCCGGAGGCGGCGGCGGTGCGCGGCGCCCCCGCGCGCGAAGGCGCGCGGGGTGCGTGCGCGACCGCCCCGCCCCGACGGCCGCGTCGCGTGACCGGCCGGCCCGGCCCCGGGGTCCCAGCCTCCCCTCCAGGGTAGGCGCCGCCCGCGGGAGGCGCAGGCCCCTCCGCCCGCCTGTGGACGGCCGCCCCGCCGAGGCCGTGGAGCTGTGCTCCGGCAAGGCTCCTCCGCCCGCCTGCGCACGGCCGGGTGCGCCGGTCACCAGCCCCCGGGCAGCTCCGCCCCGTACCAGTGCTCGATGAGGGTGCGGGCGATCGACACCCTGCCGGGCAGCAGGACCTCCCCGGTGCGCACCGCCTCGGCCAGCTCGGAGCGGGTGAACCAGCGGGTGACGGCGATCTCGTCGTCGGTGCGCTCGGTCTCCCCGACGGCCCGCGCGGTGTAGCCCATCATCAGGCTCCGGGGGAAGGGCCACGGCTGCGAGGAGAGGTAGCGCGGCCGTTCGACCACCACGCCCGCCTCCTCGGCCACCTCCCGGACGACGGCCTGCTCCAGCGACTCCCCCGCGTCCACGAACCCGGCCAGCACGGAGAAGCGCCGGGCGTCCCAGTGGGGGTTGTTGCCGAGCAGCACCTCCTCGTCGCCGTCCCGGTCCCGGTGCACGAGCATGATCACCGCGGGGTCCATCCGGGGGTACTGCTCGGTGCCCTCCTCCTCGCACACGCGCACGTGGCCGGACGCGGCCGGGGTGGTGCGTGCCCCGCAGCGGGGGCAGAAGCGGTGGGTGGCGTTCCAGTTGGCGAGGGCGACGGCGCGGGTCAGGAGGCCCGTGTCGCGGTCGTCGAGGACCGCGCCGACCTCGCGCAGGGACGCCGGCTCCGCGACGGGGGTGGCGAGCAGCTCCCGCGGGGAGCACACGGCGAAGTAGGCGCGGTCGCCCTCGGCGCCGAGCAGGTAGCGCTCGCCCTCGGGCGCGTCGCGGGTGCCGGTGAGCACGAGTTCGCGGGTGTCCCCGGTGGTGACCAGCGCGCGGGACTGCCTGGCCATGAGCGCCTGCCAGCCGTGGCTGCCCGGGTCTCCGCCCTCCAGCACCAGGACCTGGGAGTCCGGGTCCGCCCACGCCTTGGCCAGCCACTCCTCGTCCACGCGCCTGTGTCCGGCGGCGTCGACGGTGGAGCGGGACAGTGAGGGGATCGCGTCGGCGTCCATGGGTCCTTCCAGGGGTCGGGGAGGGCCGTCCGCACGACCCCCGTATACAGGGGTAACACCCCGGGGGGCTCCGTGCATGCCCGTTCCCGGAACACACGCGGCGGCCGCGTGTGTTCCGGGGCGCGGAGGTGAGCTCAGGCCCGGTTCGCGGAGCCCAGTTCCTCCCACAGGTGGGCGATGCTCTCCGCGCCCTTGAGGAGGAGGGGGATCTCCACCTTCTCGTTCGGGGCGTGGATGCGGTCCTCGTCCAGGCCGACGGCGACGAACACCAGGGGCGCGTCGAGGATGTCGGCGATGTCGGCCTCGGGGCCGCTGCCGCCCTCGCGGGTGAACAGCACCTGTGTGCCGAAGGCCCGCTCCATGGCCGAGCGCGCCGCCTTGAGCGCGGCGGAGGACAGGTCCGAGGCGCAGGCGCGGACGCCGGGGCCGCCGAACTCCAGTTCGGCCCGCAGCCCGGCGGGGGTGTTGGCCTCCACGTACGCGCGCACGCGGTCCTGGACGTGCAGCGGCTCCTGGCCCGGCACGAGCCGGAAGCTGACCTTGGCGTGCGCCGAGCGCGGCACGATGGTCTTGCCGCCCGCGCCGGTGTGCCCTCCCCACATGCCGTTGATCTCGGCGGTCGGCCGCAGCCAGATCCGCTCCAGGGTGCTGTAGCCCTTCTCCCCCCAGGTGGCGGTGGACGCGGCGGTCTCCAGCCACTCCCCCTCGTCGAAGGGCAGCCTGGCGATGAGGGCCCGCTCCTCCGGGTCCGCCTCGACGACCCCGTCGTAGAACCCGGGGACCGCGACGCGGCCGTCGTCGTCGTGGAGGCCGGACAGCAGGTCGCTCATGGCCTTGAGGGGGTTGGGGACCGCCCCTCCGAAGGAGCCGCTGTGCAGGTCGCGGGCCGGGCCGTACAGGTTGATCCCGACGTCGGTGACGCCGCGCATGCCCACGCACATGGACGGGGTGTCGGCGGCCCACATGGTGGTGTCGGAGATGACGGCGACGTCGCAGGAGAGGCGGTCGCGGTTGGCTTTCATCAGGTCGGCGAAGTGGACCGAGCCGGACTCCTCCTCTCCCTCCACCAGCAGCTTGACGGTGACCGGCGGCGCGTCGGCCCCGCTGGCCGCCAGGGCGGCGCTCACGCCGAGGGCGTGGAAGAGCACCTGGCCCTTGTCGTCGGAGGCTCCGCGCGCGAACAGGGAGGTGCCGCGCCGGGTCGGGGTGAACGGGTCGGTGTCCCACTCCTCCACCGGATCGACGGGCTGGACGTCGTGGTGCCCGTAGACGAGCACGGTGGGGGCGCCGGGGTCGGCCGCGGGCCACTCCGCGAACACGGCGGGCAGGCCGGGGGTCTCCCACACCTCGACGGTGGGGAAGCCGGTCGCGGCGAGGTGGTCGGCGAGCCACCGCGCGGACCGCCGCACGTCGTCGTGGTGCGCCGGGTCCGCCGAGATCGAGGGGATCGCCAGCCACTCCCCGAGCGAGGCGAGGAACTCGTCCCTGTGGGCCTCGATGTGGGCGCGCGCGTCCATCTGCCCGTCCTTTCCTAGACGTCCTTGTCGTGAACGAGCCTAGAACCTGGACGAACCGGTCACGCCCGCCCTCGGCGGCACGGTGCGCCCGGGCGGGGGCCGGCCCCGGTCGCGCCCGCCCCCGGCGGGCGGACAGGCGCAACCGGCGCGCGGGGCCGGACGGCCCTGCGGCCCCCGCGCCCCGGTTCAGCTGCCCGTGGCCTCGCGCCAGGCGTCGAGGTACTCGGGGAGGTGGGCGTCGATGTCGTCCCAGTCGGGCTCGAAGACCTCCACTCCCTCCATCAGCTCCTCCAGCGCCTCGGCGTCCTCGCCCTCGGAGGCGACGTCGGTGCGGGCCGGGAAGCCGCCCGCGACGGGGGCCACCCTCTGCTGGGCGTCCTCGGTCAGCAGGAAGTCCATGAGGGCGCGGCCGTTGTCGGCGTTGGGGGCGCCCTCCATGAGCCCCGCGGTGTAGGGCAGGGCGAAGGTGGTGGGGTCGCCGCCCTCCCGCGACGGGAACCAGATCCCGAGGTTGGGCATGGTGCGGGACTGCGCGTAGTTCATCTGGACGTCGCCGTTGGCGACGAGGAGCTCCCCCTTGTCGACCTTCGGGCCGAGCGCCCCGGTCGAGGAGGAGGGGCCGACGTTGTTGGCCTGGAGCTCGCCGAGGTAGTCCATGGCGGGCTCCAGCCCCCCGAAGTCGTGCATCGCCTGGATCACGACCGCGGTGCCGTCCCCCGCGACGCCGGGCGTGGAGTACTGGAGGCGGCCCTCGAACCCGGGCGCGAGGAGGTCCTCCCAGGTGGTCGGCGGCTCGGACAGCTCCTTCGTGTTGTACACGAACGCGAAGTAGTTGTTGACGACGGCGGTCCACTTGCCGTCGGGGTCCTTCACGTCGACGTTCTCGGCGCCCTCGGGCTCGTACGGCTGGAGGAGGCCGAGGCCGTCGGCCTGCTGGATGAAGGGCGGCAGGGTGATCATGACGTCGGCCTGGGTGTTGGTGCTCTCGCGGTCGGCGCGCTGGACCATCTCCCCCGAGCCGCCCTCGACGTACTGGACGGTGAGGCCGGTCTCCTCCTCGAACTCGGCGAAGAGCTGGTCGAGCCACCCCGTGCCCTCCTCGTCGCGCAGGCCGTCGGCGGAGTAGACCGTGACGGTGTCGGCCGCGGCCTCGGTGGGGGCGCAGGCGGCCAGTGCGGCGGCGAGGGCGAGGGCGGACGCGGTGGCGGCGGCCGTCCGGATGCGTGTGGTCATGGCGGTGCCTCTCGGTTCGGTCGGAGCTGGAGGGACGGAAGGGGATGACGGGCCGGGGCGGCGGGGTCGGCGCCGCGCCGGGTCAGCGGAACGACGCCCGGGTGCGGACCCGGGACAGCAGGAGGAGGACGACCAGGGTGGTGGCCATCAGGACGAGGGCGGAGGCCGCGCCGGAGAAGAGGGCCCCCCGGTCGGTGGCGGCGAAGATCCGCACGGGCAGCGGCATCCAGTCCGGCGGGTAGAGCATCATGGTCGCGCTCAGCTCGCCCATGGACAGGGCGAAGCACAGGCCCGCGGCGGCGCCGAGCGCGGGCAGCAGCAGCGGCAGTCGGACCTGGAGCAGGACCCGTGCGGGCTTGGCGCCGAGGGAGGCCGCGACCTGGGAGTACACCGGGTCGAGGCGGTCGAGCGCCGCGGAGACCGACTGGTAGGCGAAGGCGGTGACCAGCACCGTGTGCGCGATGACCACGATGGCCTGGGTGCCGTTGAGCAGGATCGGCGGACGGCTGAACGCCACCAGGAGCGCCAGGCCCACCACGACCGTCGGGACCGCCACGGGCAGCATGAAGAGCGCGTCCAGGACGGCGCGGCCCCGCCGTCGCAGGGAGGTCGCGACCAGGGCCGCCCAGGTCCCGGCGGTGAGGGCCAGGAGGCTGGCCACGGCGGCGGTGACGGCGCTGACCCGCAGCGCCTCCAGGGTCCCGCCGCGGGTGACGCCCGCGAAGTTGTCGAGGGTGGGGCCGGAGGGCAGGACGCCGCTCCAGCTGGTGGAGAAGGCCGCGGCGGCGATCACGCCCAGCGGCAGCAGGAACAGCGGCAGCACCAGGGCGGCGAAGAGCCCCCACACCGTCCAGCGGGCGAAGCGGTCATGCACGAGCACGGCGGCCTCCGTCGGAGCTCAGGCGGGCGGTGGCCGCCCGGTAGACGAGGTAGAGGGAGACCGACAGGGCCGCGTTGACCGTGGCGACGACGCACGCCGTCGTGTAGTCGGACCGGAGGATCGCCGCCTGGTACACGAGCATGGGCAGGGTGACGACGTCCTTCGCCCCCGTGAACAGGACGATCGCGAACTCGTTGAGGCACAGCACCAGGACGAGCGCCCCGCCGGCGACCAGGGCGGGCCGGGCCTCGGGCAGGATCACCTCGCGCACCACCCGCAGGGGCCTGGCGCCCAGGGACGAGGCGACCTCCAGCTGCGCGGTGTCCAGCTGGCCGAACGCGGCGAGCAGGGGCCGCATGACGAAGGGCGTGAAGTAGGTGATCTCGGCGAGGATCACGCCCCAGGGCGTGGCGAGGAACCGGAAGGGTCCGCTCTCCGCGCCGGTCAGGTCGGTCCACATCCCGTTGGCCATGCCCACGGTGCCGTAGACGAACAGGAGCGCCAGGGTGATGAGGAAGGACGGGAAGGAGAGGTAGGTGTCGATGAACCGGGCGGTGGCGCCGCTGCCGGGGAAGGGCACGAACGCCACGACGAGGGCGAGCAGGAACCCGAGCACCAGGCAGCCCGCCGTGGAGGTGACCGCCACGAACACTGTGGTGCCCAGCGCCGACCGGAACGACTCGGAGCCCAGGACGTCGGCGTGGTGGGCGAGGGTGAGCCCGCCGCCGGGAGCGGCGACGGACTCCGCCGCGACCAGGGCGAGCGGGTAGAGGAAGACCGCCGCGAGCAGTGCCACCGGGGGCACCGCCCACACCCACACGGGGAGCCGTCGCGGGGCGCGCCCCGGTACGGGGTCCGCCGGGGGCTCCGGGGCGTGTGCCGCGGGCGGCGCGTCCGCCGTCGGGGCCGGGTGCGCGGTCACGACGCCTCCTCCGGGGTGAGCAGGACCGCGTCCCGCCGGGTGAAGCCGAGGGTGACCGTGCTCCCGGGCTCGGGCGGGGCGGGGGTCTCCCTCAGCTCCGCCGTGACCGGGTGGCCGCCCACGAGCGCGGTGACCCTGTGGGTGGAGCCGCGCCACTGGACGTCGGAGACCACCCCCTCCAGGGTGTGCTCGGCCTCTCCCAGGGCGACCCGGTGCGGACGCAGGCACACCCGGAGGTCGTCGCCGTCCGAGGCGCCCGGGGGCAGGTCGGCGGGATCGGCGTCGAGGACGGCGCCGAGGCAGTGCACGCGGCCCCCGGTCAGGCGGGCGGGCAGCAGGTTGGCCCCGCCGACGAACCGGGCGGTGAAGGCGGCCCGGGGACGCCCGTACAGTTCGCGGGGCGTTCCGTGCTCGCGCAGGCGTGCGCGGTCCAGCACGGCGACCCGGTCGGCGAGGGTCAGCGCCTCGCTCTGGTCGTGGGTGACGTAGAGGACCGTGACGTCGGGCAGTTCGCGGTGCAGCCGGGCGAGTTCGGCGAGCATGTCCGAGCGCAGCTGCGCGTCCAGGGCGGACAGGGGCTCGTCCAGGAGCAGCACCCGGGGGCGGATGGCCAGGGCCCGGGAGATGGCCACCCGCTGCTGCTGCCCGCCGGACAGCTCGCGGGGGTGGCGGCGTGCGTAGTCGGCCATCCCGGTCATGCCGAGGGCCTCCTCGACGCGCCCGGCGACCTCCCGGCGGGGCACGCCCTGGGCGCGCAGGCCGAAGGCGACGTTCTGGTCGACGCGCATGTGCGGGAAGAGCGCGTAGCTCTGCACCACCATGCCGACCCCGCGGGCGTACGGCGGCAGGTCGGTGACGTCGCGCCCCCCGATCAGGACGCGCCCGGAGGCGGGCCGGACGAACCCGGCCACGGCCCGCAGGGCCGTGGTCTTGCCCGAGCCGGAGGGGCCGAGCAGGGCGGTGAACCCGCCGGGGTCGACGGTCAGGTCCAGGTCGTCGAGGACCACGGTGTCCCCGTAGGCGACGCTGACGTGGTCGAAGCGGATGCCCACGGCTCAGCCCTCCCGGTCCGCGAGGAGCGCGGGCAGGTCGGCGACGCCGTCCAGGACGTGGGTGGCCCCGGCGTCGAGGAGCGTGTCCGCGTCGTGGGCTCCCGTGCGGACGCCGGCGACGACCGAGGCCCCGGCCCGCAGCCCGCTGCGGATGTCGGAGGCGGTGTCGCCGACGACGGCGACGGCGGCCACCGAGCCGACGCCCGCGCGCAGGGCGGCGGTGAGCACCATGTCGGGGTGGGGCCGTCCCCGCCCGCCCGCGTCGGCGGGGCAGAGGGTGAGGTCGGCGATGTCCTCCCATCCCAGGGCCCGGAGGATCCTGTCCTGGGTGTCACGGGCGAAGCCCGTGGTCAGTGCGGTGGTGCGGCCTTCGGCGCGGAGGCGGCGCAGGGTGTCCTCTGCCCCGGGCAGGGGCGCGCAGAGGCCCTGGTCGACGAGCCGGGCGTAGGCGCCCTCGAAGGCCCGGTTGGCCTCCTGGGCGCGCTCCTCGTCACCGCCCGTGAGGTGGCGGAAGACCGAGATCTTGGATTCGCCCATGGTGGCGCGCACGTGCTCGGCGGCCTCGGCGGTGTGCTCGGGCAGCGCGGCGGCGAAGGCCCGCTCCACGAGCCCGTCGTCGGCGACGGTGGTCCCCGCCATGTCGAGGACGACGAGTTCCACGGGCGTGCGGGTTGCGGCTGTACGGTTCACGGTCACCAGTCCAGTTCGTCGGCGGTCGTCTCGGCGATGGCGGGCGAGCAGGTCATGCCGCGCCCGCCGGGCCCGGTGACCAGCCAGGCGTCGGGCCCGACGGAGGCGCGGTGCACGACCCGGGAGGGGTCGGCGCACTGGGCGTAGACGCCCGCCCAGCGGCGGCGGAACGGGGGCAGCGGGCGGCCGAGGAGGCGGCCGGCGACCTCCGCGAGGTGTTCGTAGGGGTCCTCCTCCGTGTCGAAGGAGAACGGGGCGTCGTACTCGTGGGTGTCGCCCACGGTCAGGGAGCCGTCGGCGCGCTGGACCATCAGGAGCTGCATGCGGTGGCGGTCGGCGACGGCCGCCTGGGGCTGGCCGGCGTTGAGCGCGTCCAGTGCGGGCCCCCGGTAGGCCGGGTAGTAGCGGAAGCTGTCGCCGTCGGCGACGGAGGTGGTGAGGGTCTCGCCCAGGGGCGCGGTCTGGGCCATCTGGAGGCGGACGCGGCGGACCGGCAGGTCGGGGGCGAGTTCGCGGACGAGTCCGCCGAGCCAGGCGCCGGTGCACAGGACCACGGCGTCGCCGCGGTGGATCCGGCCGCGGTCGTCGCGGACGGCGCCGGGGCCCGCGAGGTCGCGGACCTCGCACCCGGTGACGAGCGTGTAGCGGCCGCTGCGGGCCAGTTCCCCCTGGAGGGCGGCCTGGGCGGTGCGGGGCTCCACCTGGGCGTCGCTGCGGCACCAGAGTGCCCCGAGGGCGTCGCCGCGCAGGGCGGGGTTGACCTCCCGGACCCGGGCGGCGTCGAGGAGCCGGTAGCCGCGCTCCTCCGCGTCGGGGGCCCCGGCCGCGGCCTCGGCGACGGCCAGCTCCTGCTCCGTGGTGGCGACCGTGAGGGAGCCGGAGGGGCGGAACCCCAGGCCGGGAACCCGTTCGGCGATCTCCTCCCACAGGACGCGTGCGCGGCGCGCGGACTCCAGTTCGGCGCCGGGAGCGCGTCCGCCGACCCAGACCAGGCCGAAGTTGCGGACGGAGGCTCCCCGGGCGGCCTCCTCGCGTTCGAGGTGGACGACCTCGTGCCCCCGGGAGACGGCCTGCCAGGCGTGCATGGTGCCGAGTACTCCGGCACCGACGATGATCACTCTCATGGTTCGAGGTTCGGGGGCGCGGATGGAGCGCACCGAGCGCGGTGGGGACCTCCCGGTGAACCGCGGTCGAACTATGGACTAGACCCGTTATCTTACCGTGATAAAAAAGGACCCTGTCGACGCCGGACGGGCGGGCCGGGGCGCGCAGTCCCGGCGAGGCCGGCGCCGCGGGCCCGGCCGCCCCGCGGAACACGGCTCAGGAGTCCCGGCCGTCCCCGGACAGGCGGGTGGTGAAGCTGAAGCGGTCGCCCCGGTACAGCGAGCGCACACGCTCGAAGGGCCGCCCCTCCCCGTCACGCGACACCCGGTGGATGAGCAGCATCGGCAGCGCCGGGGGGGTTCCCACCAGGAGCGCCTCACGCGGTGCCGCCAGTACCGTCTCCAACCGCTCGTCCGCGTCGGCGAACGCGATGCCCAGCCTCTCCCGCAGGTAGCCGTAGAACGTCGAGTCCGGGTCGAACTCGACGTCCAGGCGGGGGGCGCGGGACACCGCGATGTAGGTGGACTCCAGGCCCACCCGCTCGTCGTCGGCCAGCAGCACCCGCTCCATGTGCCAGACCGGTTCGCCGACCGCCAGGCGGAGCTCCTCCGCGAGCCGCGGCGGGCACGGCCAGCTGCGCAGGTCGATCAGGGACCGCCCCGGCCTCCGGCCCTGGCGGCGCACGCCCTCGGTGTAGCTGGCCAGGGACAGCGGCTGCTCCAGCTTGGGGCCCGCGGCCACGGTGCCGCGCCCGAGACGGCGCAGCCTGCCCTCCAGCAGCAGGTCGCGCAGGGCCTGCCGGACAGTCTCCCGGGCCGCGCCGAAGCGCTCGGCCAGCTCCCGCTCGGTGGGCAGCGCCTGCCCCTCGGCCAGCTCGGACACCAGCTCCGTCAGCAGTATCCGCACCGCGTAGTACTTGGGGACCCGCCCGTGCTCGGGCACGCCCGCGCGCACCGGTGCACTGCTGTCCTGGGGGATTCCTGGGCTCGACACGCGGGACATTGTCCCGCACGCCGGTGAACGCCCCGGCAACGCCGGGGGACGTTCACGGACGTACCCGCACCGGGCCCCGGGGTCCGGGAGGCAGGGGGCGGGCGCGCCGGGCCCCGGGCGCGCGGCGCACCGGCGCCCCCGGCGGCGGAGGGGCGCGGACCGGCGGCGGAACCTTTCCGGGCGCGGGAGACTCAGAGGAGCACGGGGCGGGAAGCGCCCGCCCCACGACGAGAGGACGCACGTGAGCACCACCCCCGCCGAGGCGACCGCCGTGAGGTTCAGCCACCTCTTCGACGCCCTCGACTCCGACCACGACAGCTCCGTGACCTGGGCGGACTACGAGCGCCTGGTCGAACGCTACATCGAGGGCTACGGCCTGGACCGGCAGGAGCGCAAGGCCCAGGCCGTCCACGCGTCCTACCAGATGCTCTGGTTGGAGCTGCTGCGCCACTCGGGCGCCGACGCCGCGCGCCTGGACCGGGAGCGGTTCGTCCGGGCCATGCACGCCGCCGCCGAGGACCGGAGCCGGTTCAACATGACGGAGGGCGTGGCCGAGGCCGTCTTCGACCTCCTCGACACCGACGGCGACGACCGCGTCAGCGCGGCCGAGTTCCTCCACTACGCGAAGGTCCTCGGGGCGGAGGCGGCGGACGCCGCGGACCGGTTCGCCGTCCTCGACCCCAACGGTGACGGGTTCATCAACCGCGAGGAGTTCGTCCTGTCGTCCCGCGAGTACCTCTTCGGCGACGACACGCGCTCGCCGGGCGGGTTCGTCTTCGGCGTGGTCTGAGGACCGCCGCGACCCCGGACCGGGCGCGGGGCGCCGCCGCCCGGTCCTCCCCCGCACGCGGGGGCCGGCCGCCGTTCACGGTGCGCGGCACCGAACGGTTCGGTCCTCCCCGCGCCCAGGGGCCGCCGGCCCGCCGAACCGGCGCTGCGCGCCCGGATCCGCGGGGGCCGGCCGCCCCGGTGTCAGCCCGGTTCGGGGACGGCGGAGATCAGCGCCGCCAGGCCGTCGGCGTCGAGCAGGTCGGCGGGGCGCACCGTCCTCCCCGCGAGCACGTAGTGGAACGCGGCCCGCACCTCCTCCGGGCCCACCCCCGCCAGGTCGGCCCAGGCCAGCCGGTAGGCGGCCAGCTGCACGCCCACGGCGCGGCGCTCCGCGTCGTTGCCGGGCGGGCGCCCCGTCTTCCAGTCCACCACGTCGTAGCGGCCCGAGCCTGGGTCGTGGAACACCGCGTCCATGCGCCCGCGGATGAGCCGGTCGCCGATCACCGTCTCGAACGGCACCTCCACCTCGACGGGGACACGGGACCCCCACTCGCTCTCCTCGAAGCGGCGCTGGAGCTCGGCCAGGTCCTCGTCCTCCCCCGCGGTCTCGTCCGCCGCGCCCGGCAGCTCGTCCAGCAGGGTCGCACGCTGCCCGAACCTCTGCTCCAGCCACGCGTGGAAGGCCGTCCCGCGCCTGGTGTGCGGTGCGGGCGGGCGCGGCAGCGGGCGGCGGATCTGCCGCGCCAGCGCCGAGGGGTCCCTGGCCAGCCACACCATGGACGACACCGACAGGTGGTCGGGCAGTTCCACCTGCACGGGACCGCCGCCCGGCCCCGCGCCCTCGGCGCGGCGGTGCGCCAGCAGCAGCTCGGTGTCGCGCTCCCACCCGTGGAGGCGGCGGCGCAGACCCGCGGGCGGCTCCTGCCCCCCGGGACCGGCCTCCCCGGCGAGCAGGCGCGCGCGGGCGCGTTCGACCAGGGCCGCCCCCTCCCGGATCTCCGCGCGGCGGTCGGCGGCCCCGGCGGCGGCCCCGGCGGCGGGCCCGTCCCCGCCCGGGGGGTCGCCCTCCTCCGGCGGCCACACGGCGGAGCTCTCCTCGTCGTCGTGGGGGTTGGTCTCGTCCTCCCCCGGCGGCGGGGCCCACCCGACGACGGTCCCGGCGCCGTTCTCGCACGCCTCCCGGACCTCCTCCAGGAACACCGACGGCCCGCGCGGGGTGGAGCCGGTGCGGCCCCACCAGTGGCCGGTGCACACCAGGGCGAACGAGGCGCGGGTGACGGCGACGTAGGCCAGGCGGCGCTCCTCCATGAGGTGGCGGTCGTGCTCGGCCCGGCGGAAGTCGGCGATGGCCTCCTTGTCGACCCCGGCGAGCCGGGGCAGGCTGTCGCGGTCGCCGCGCAGCGGGTAGGGCAGCAGGTGGTCGGCGCGCGCCCAGGCGAGGGGGTCGCGGGCCTTGGCCGGGAACAGCGGGGACCCCTTGCCGGCGCTGATCCCCGGCACGACCACGACCGGCCACTGCAGGCCCTTGGCGCCGTGCATGGTCATGAGCTTGACGCTGTCGGAACCGCCGACCCGCTCCCCGGGCGCGAGCCCGCTCTCGTTCTCCTCGGCGGCGTTGAGGTAGCCGAGGAAGCTGCCCAGGGTGGGGTCCTCGCTGTTGCCGACGAAGCGGACGGCGTGGTCCACGAACGCGTCCAGGTCGGCGCGCGCCGACAGCGGGTCGCGGCCGGTGCGGGAGCCCACCTCGATGTCCAGGCCGAGCATCCGCTCGACCTCGGTGACCAGGTCGGGGACCGGCTGGCCGACGAGCTTGCGCAGGCCCCGCAGCTCCTCGGCCAGGCGTCCCAGGCGCTCGTAGGCCGTGTCGGAGTAGTTCTCGGCGGCGCCGGGGTCGTCCACGGCGTCCACGAGGCTGCCGCTCCCGGCGGTCAGGTCCAGGACGGTGCGGCGCAGGAGGTCGTCGTCCGCCCCCGGCCCGTCCTCGCCCGGGTCGGGCGAGGTCACGTCGCGCCGGGTGTGCCGGGCCAGCTCGGTGGCGCGGGCGCCCAGCGCGGCCAGGTCCCGGGGGCCCAGGCGCCAGCGCGGGCCGGTGAGCAGACGGGCGAGCTCGTTCCCGGCGGAGGCGTCGTGGACCACGCGCAGGGTGGCGATGATGTCGCGGACCTCGGGCACCATCATGAGCCCGCCCAGTCCGACGACCTCCACCGGGATGCCGCGCGCCTCCAGCGCCTCGCGCAGCGGCGGGAACTGGGACCGCTTGCGGCACAGCACCGCGACGTCGCCGGGGCCGATGCCGCCGTCCTCGGCCACGCCCGACTCGCCCTCGGGCCAGGGCAGGAAGTCGGGGGCGGTCCGGGCTCCGCCGGGCTGGTCGGGATCGGCGTGGACCAGGCGGTGCACCTGGTCGGCGATCCAGGCGGCCTCCTCGGTCTCGGTGGGGAACAGCGCCGTCAGGGCGGTTCCCCGGCCGCGCCGGGCGGGACCGGGGTGCAGGACGGGGACGTCGCGGGCCTCGGCGCGCAGCTCCTCGGAGACGCGCTCGGCCACCCGCAGGACGCGCTCGCCGTTGCGGAAGCTGGTGGACAGGCGGCGCACGGACGCCGGTCGGCCGGGGGCCGCCGGGAAGTCGGTGGGGAACCGGGTGAGGTTGGCGGCGATGGCGCCGCGCCAGCCGTAGATGGACTGGCAGGGGTCGCCGACCGCCGTCACCGGGTGTCCGTCGCCGAAGAGGGAGCGCAGCAGGACCAGCTGGGCGTGGCTGGTGTCCTGGTACTCGTCGAGGAGGACCACCCGGTACCTTCCGCGCTCGATGAGCCCGACCTCGGGGTGGTGCTCCGCGATGCGGGCGGCCAGCGCCATCTGGTCGCCGAAGTCCATGGCCTCGC
Source organism: Nocardiopsis tropica (assembly GCF_042660575.1). NCBI lineage: Bacteria > Bacillati > Actinomycetota > Actinomycetes > Streptosporangiales > Nocardiopsidaceae > Nocardiopsis > Nocardiopsis tropica. The sequence continues at coordinate 23,506 of NZ_JBHSUF010000010.1, read as the reverse complement.
GCGCGTGCTTGGCGTGGTTGTAGCGGTCCACCAGCGGCAGGAGCTGTTCGCGCCGGCGCTGGGCGGCGACCAGGTCCCGGGTCTCCTTGGTGGCCTTGCGGGTCATGCCGTCCACGCCCGCCTGGATCCACCGGCCGATGCCGCGCACCCGGTCGGTGGTGGTGAGGTGGTCGGCGATCTCGCCGGACAGGTGCAGGACCCGCTGGGTGACGGTGTCCGCCCCCACGGTCACCAGGTCCATGGGCCCGTCGTACTCTCCGACGACCCTGGCGGCGATCTGCCAGGACTGGCCCTCGCTGAGCAGCCTGGACGTGGGTTCGACGGCCTCGCGCAGGGCGTGGTCGGAGACGATGCGCCCGGCGTACGCGTTGTAGGTGGACACGGTGGGCTCGCCGTCGAGCAGCTCCTCGGGGAACTGCTCGGTGGCGCGCAGCTGCTCCAGCCTCCTGCGCACCCGCTCCGCCAGCTCCGCGGTGGCCTTGCGGGTGAAGGTCAGGCCGAGGATCTGCTCGGGCCGCACGTGGCCGTTGGCGACCAGCCACACCACGCGCGAGGCCATGGTCTCGCTCTTGCCCGACCCGGCGCCGGCGATCACCACGCCCGGCTCCAGCGGCGCGGAGATGACCTGCGACTGCTCCGCGGTGGGCTCGGGCTGTCCGAGGAGGCGGGAGAGTTCGGCGGGGCCGAGGCGGGGAGGGGGCGGGGGGTCGGGCGGGGTCGCGGGGGAAAGGGGATGGGGTTCAGACATGTCGGCCCTCGTCCTGCACCGGGCAGCAGGCGCGCACGGCGCACGCGTTGCAGCCCTTGTTGCGAATGGCGGTGAACCGCGAGCCGCCCATGCCGCCGGCGACGTCGAACACCAGGTCCTGGGCCCAACGGGGGTCGGGGTCCTCCCCGAGCGGCGGCTGCGGCTGTTCACGCGCCTTGTTGGTCAGCGCGGCCCCGCCCACCTGGACGAGCGAGGCCCCGCCGGGCTCGGCCAGGCCGAGCTCGGCGAACGCGCCCTTGAGCACGGCCATCTGGTAGACGCCGAGCTGGGGGTGGCGTGCCAGGTCCTCGGCCTTGGTCCGGCCGGTCTTGATGTCCACGACCACGGCACGGCCCCGGCCGTCGCGTTCGAGGCGGTCCACGCGGCCGGTGATCTCGATGCCGCCGACCTCGACCTTGAACCCCTCCTCGGTGACCACCAGCTCGCGGTCGTTGGACGCGTCCCAGGAGATGAGCTTGCGGACCATCTCGTCGGCGCGCTCGCGCTGCTGGGCCGCCTGCCAGGGGCCGCCGAAGTCCAGGTCGGCCCAGATCTCGTCCATCCGCCCGCTGATCTCGTCGGCGCCGCTGCCCTGGGCGACCAGGACGGCGACGGCGTGCACGACGGTGCCCAGCGCGGACGCGGAGTCGCCGGAGGAGGCCCCGGCGGCGCGTTCGAGGAGCCAGCGCAGCTGGCAGTCGGTGAAGCTCTCCACCTGCGACGGAGAGACGCGGATCGTGTCGTCCTCCCCGGCCAGGGGCCGGTCGTCGCTGAAGGGGGTGAGCGCGTACCACTCCGACGGGTCGGCCCCGCGCACCCCCTCCTCGGCGAGGCGGGCCAGGTGGTCGGCGGCGGCCGTCCGGAGGGGGTCGGGCGCGGAGGGGTCGGTGACCACGGAGCGCAGGTCGGCGACGAGCGCGGGCAGGGACAGCCAGCGGCGGCCCGTGCCGACGGGCTCGGGTTCGCCCAGGCCCATCTCGTTGAGGAAGCGGGAGGGGCGCTCGTCGGCCCCCTCCCCGTCCACGGCGGTCACGACGAGGGTCCGGCGGGCTCGGGTGAGGGCCACGTAGAACAGGCGGCGCTCCTCGTCCATGAGCTTGGAGGCCATGGCGGCGCCCGAGGAGTCGGCGGCGTGCACCTCGGCGTCGACCAGCTCCTCCACGCCGAGCAGGGACCCGCGCAGGCGCAGGTCGGGCCAGGCGCCCTCCTGGACGCCGGCGACCACGACCAGGCCCCACTCCAGCCCCTTGGAGCGGTGGGCGGTGAGGATGCGCACGGCCTCGCCCTCGGGGGCGCGTTCGGCCAGGCTGTCCCCGGGGATCTCCTGCGCGGCGAGGTCCTCCAGGAAGCCGGCGGGGCTGCCGGGGGGCAGCCTGTCGCAGTAGCGGGCGGCGCTCTCGAACAGGGCCACCACGGCGTCGAGGTCCCGGTCGGCCGCCGCGCCGCGGCGGCCTCCGGCCAGGCTCGCGCGGAGCAGCCGTTCGGCGAGCCCGCTGTCACGCCACAGCTCCCAGAGGACCTGTTCGGCGTCGGACCCCTTGGCGGTCAGCTCGCGCACGGTCCTCAGGGCCCGTGCCACGCGCTCGGCCGGCGCGGCGATGTCGGGGTCGACCAGGGCGAGGTCGGCGGGGTCGCGCAGGACGTCCACGAGCAGGCGCGCGGCGGGCCGGTAGGACCCGTCGCCCTCGTGCGCGCGGTCCAGGTCCAGGCGGCGCAGTGCCCGGACGAGCCTGCGCAGCCGCACGGTGTCGGCCTCGCCGAAGGGGCCGGTGAGGAGCTCGCGGGCGGAGTCGTCGTCGAGCAGGTCCGGGGACAGGCCGTAGCGGATGAGGGCGAGGAGGGGGCGCACGAGCGGTTCCGCGGCCACGGGGAGGTCGTCGGCGCCGACCGCGACGGGGACCGACGCGGCGGTCAGCGCGCGCCGCAGGACGGGCAGCTGGCGGGTGGAGGAGCGCACGAGCACGGCCATGTCCGACCAGGGGACGCCGTCCACCAGGTGGGCGCGGCGGAGGGTGTCGGCGATGACGGCCGCCTCCTGGGTCGGGCTCTCGGCGGCCATCACGCGGACCTCGCCGTCGGGCACGCCGGGCGCCGGGACCAGGTTCCGGTGCTCGTTGACGTGGCCGCGCGCGGACGCGACCGCCGGCAGGCGCCGGGTCAGGGCGCGGGAGGCGGCCAGCAGTGCGGCCCCGCCGCGGCGGGAGGTGCGCAGGGCCACCACGGGCGCCTCGGCCCGCCCGGCGGTCCTGAAGCGGCGCGGGAAGTCGAGGATGTTGTGGACCTCGGCGCCCCGGAAGGCGTAGACGGACTGGTCCGGGTCGCCGACCGCGACGAGGTCGCGGCCGTCCCCCGCCAGGGCTCGCAGGAGCGCCTCCTGGGCGGGGTCGGTGTCCTGGTACTCGTCCACGAACACCACCTCGCGGGCGGAGCGCTCGCGTTCCTGGATCGCGGGGTCGGAGAGCATGTTCGCGGCGACCCTGACCAGTTCGGCGTAGTTGAGGGTGGGCACGGGCGCGATGTCGAACCGGCCCGTGTAGCGGTCGAGGAAGCCCGCGGCGGCCACCCAGTCGTCGCGTCCGCGCTCACGTCCGAGGCGTTCCAGCTCGGCGGGGCCCAGGCCCCGCTCCTGCGCGCGCATGAGGAAGTCGCGCAGCTCCTCGGCGAACCCCCGCGTCTCCAGCGCGGGGCGCAGGCGCTCCGGCCACTCCGCCGCCCCGTCCCCCGCCTCCCCCGCCAGCAGCTCGCGGACCTCCATCAGCTGCTCGGGGCCGGACAGCAGGCGCGGCGGCAGGTCGCCCACGCGCTGGAACTCGCGCCGGATCAGCGCGTAGGCGTAGCTGTGGAAGGTCAGGGCCAGCGGTTCGCGGGTGGTGCGGCGCAGCCGCGCGGTGATGCGCTCCCTGAGCTCCTGGGCGGCCTTGCGGCTGAAGGTGAGCACGAGGATGCGCGAGGGGTCGACGCCGCGGTTGTCGATGCGGTCGACGACGGCCTCGACGATCGTGGTGGTCTTGCCCGTTCCCGGCCCGGCCAGGACCAGGAGGGGGCCGCCCGCGTGGTCGACCACGCGCTGCTGGTTCTCGTCCAGCACCGGCGGCGGCTGCACCTGGTTGGCGCGCCGCACGAGTCGGTACGGGGATGTGTTCACACCACCAGTTCACCAGAAGACGGCGACCTTCTCGGACGCCTCCCGGGCTTCCAACCAGCTCCTCAGGCCCCGGAAGCCCCGTCCCAGCGGGCTTTGCGCATGTCCACCCGGTCGCTTCCCGGGCGCATGGGCGTGCTCTCCGCCGCATAGTGGGAAAGCGCACGTACCTCGTGGCCGGACGCCGGGCGCCCGTCCGAGCGCACCACCCGCCACCAGGGCACCCCGCCGCCCCACGCGGACATGACCGAGCCGACCTGGCGGGGGCCTCCCCGCCCGACGTGCTCGGCGATGTCGCCGTAGGCCATCACCCGTCCCGGCGGGATCCGCTCGACCAGCGCGAGGACGTCCTCCGCGTAGTCGTCCGGCCCGCCCTCCTCGTCCGTGAACACCCGCGCAGCCTATCGAGCGCGGGCGGGGGCCGCCCCGCGCCCTCGCGGGTACGGCTCCCGCGCCCCCGGCGGCCCGGTCGGCGGGTCAGGTCGGGATCTCGTTGACGTGCGCGCTCCAGGCCAGGTCGGGGTCGCGCTTGCGGGCCCGGTCGGCCTGCGCCAGGCCGAAGGCCCCGAGCAGGGCGATACCGCCGCCGATGACCCACGCCGACCAGGCGGCCGCGGGCAGGTGGGTGAAGCCCAGGAGCCAGGGCATCGCGAACACCAGCACGCCGATCGCGAGGACCCCCAGCTCGCTCGACAGGGCGCCCGGGCGGGTGAGGGAGAACGTGGCGGCCACGACGACGCCCAGTCCGAGGACGAACATCGCTCCCCCGCTGAACCCGTACATCCCGTGCCAGAGCCAGCTCACTCCCAGGGCCAGACCGGCGGCGACCGCCACCCAGTCGGCCCTGCGTCCCTTCTCTCGCATAACGCCACCTCCCAGCAGCAGGGCCGCCCCGGAGATCGGCCGACGGCCTCTGGGTTCTTGTACCCACTCCCTGCCGGGGAACGCGAACGGCGCCGGGAGGGGTTCCCGGCGCCGTTCGGAAGGGGCCCCCGGCCGCTAGTAGGCGGGCAGGCTGGGGTCGACCTGGTTGATCCAGGCCAGGACGCCGCCGCCGACGTGCACCGCGTCGGAGAACCCGGCGGCGTGCACCGCCGCGAGGGCCTCGGCCGAGCGCACGCCCGACTTGCAGTGCAGGACGATGCGCTTGTCCTGCGGCAGCCTCTCGAACGCCTTCCCGTTGAGGAACTCGCCCTTGGGGATGAGCGTCGCGCCCGGGATGCTGACGATCTCGTACTCGTTCTTCTCGCGGACGTCCACGAGGAAGACGTCCCCGGGCTTGTTGTCCAGGAGCTCCTTGAGCTCGGGCGCGGTGATCGTCGAACCGGCGGCGGCCTCGGTGGCCTCCTCCGACACGGCGCCGCAGAACGCCTCGTAGTCGATCAGCTCGGTGACGGGCTCGGTGTCGGGGTCCTTGCGGACCTTGACCTCGCGCCAGGTCATCTCCAGGGCGTCGAAGATGAGCAGGCGGCCCACCAGCGGGTCGCCGATGCCGGTGATCAGCTTGATGGCCTCGTTGACCATGACGGAGCCGATGGAGGCGCAGAGCACGCCGAGGACGCCGCCCTCGGCGCAGGACGGCACCATGCCGGGCGGCGGGGGCTCGGGGTACAGGTCGCGGTACTGGGGACCGTACTCGTTCCAGAAGACGCTGACCTGGCCGTCGAACCGGTAGATGGAACCCCACACGTACGGCTTGTTCAGCAGTACGGCGGCGTCGTTGACCAGGTAGCGGGTCGCGAAGTTGTCGGTCCCGTCCAGGATCAGGTCGTAGGGGGCGAAGATCTCCAACGCGTTGTCCGACTCCAGGCGGTCCTGGTGCAGGACGACCTCGACGTTGGGGTTCACCTCCTTGATGCTGTCCCGGGCGGACTCGGCCTTGGGACGGCCGACGTCACTCTGCCCGTGGATGACCTGGCGCTGGAGGTTGGACTCGTCCACGACGTCGAAGTCGATGATGCCGAGCGTGCCCACGCCCGCGGCGGCCAGGTAGAGCAGCGCCGGGGAGCCCAGGCCGCCCGCGCCGACGACCAGCACCTTGGCGTTCTTCAGGCGCTTCTGCCCGTCCATGCCCACGTCGGGGATGATCAGGTGGCGCGAGTAGCGGCGCACCTCGTCCACGGTCAGCTCGTCAGCTGGTTCCACCAGCGGCGGCAGCGACACGGTGACTCCTCATGTCTGTTCAGGGTGCTTCGGACCGCCCGTACCGGACCGGGGAGGGTGCGGGGGCGAAGCGTGCTTGCACTTATACCCAACCTAACGGGTGGGGTTTTCCATTCCCACCGCGGGGAGGCGTGGGACACGACACCCGCGCGCCCGTTCCTTCCAGCACCAACGAACGCGTCCCGGCGGTTCATTCCGCGCGGCCCCGTGTGCCGCGCGGACCGGCGGGTAGTGTCGCCTGTACGTTCAGCGACGACGTGGGGAGCACCCCGTGACTTCAGAGAACAGTTCCGCCGACAGGCGTCCGGCCTCCGGCGCCACCGGGGAGCAGGGGGCCGAGGCGCCCGGGGCCGAGACGCCCGGGGTCGAGGTGCCCGAGGCCGACGCGGCCGAGCAGCGCGCGCCCGCGGGCGACGACGACGGCCGCTGGGACGCCCCCTCCGAGGAGAGCTTCGACCAGGCCGACGAGGGCGACGTGGTGGAGCAGTCCCTGGAGGTCGGCGACGAGGAGGAGCGGCGGTGAGACCGTGCCGGCCCTCCCGCGCCGCGGTTCCGGCGTCCGGCTGCCGTGCCGGCCCGCCGACGGGGAGGGGCTCCCGTGCCCCGATAGCCCCTTCCGTCCCCTTCTCCCCGCCCGCACGGAAGCTACGCGGGAGTAGGATGGGGCGAAAGCTGTGACGGCGCGCCGGTGACCGGCCGCGCCCGGCAGCACTAGCCACGCAGATGTTCGGACATGGCGCGCATCTGCCATGCCGAGTTCGGAGGGTGTGGGTGTGACAGCTCCTTCAGACGCCCGCGCCCGGGGCACCCGCTTGCCCCGGGTCAGGCGGCGCCGCCAACTCCTGTCCGCGGCACAGGAGATCTTCGTCGCCCGCGGCTACCACGCGGCGGCGATGGACGAGATCGCCGACCGCGCGGGTGTCAGCAAGCCAGTGCTCTACCAGCACTTTCCGGGGAAGCTGGAGCTCTACCTCGCCCTGCTCGAAGAGCACTCCGAGGCGCTGGTCGAGAAGCAGCGCGAAGCCCTGGAGAGCACGGACGACAACCGGCAGAGGGTCGCCGCCAGCTTCCAGGCCTACTTCGACTTCGTGGCGGGGGACGGCGAGGCCTTCCGGCTGGTGTTCGAGTCCGACCTGCGCAACCTTCCGGCGGTGCGGGAGAAGACCGAGCAGACCTTCCAGCGCTGCGCCGAGCTCATCGGCGCGGTGATCCGGCAGGACACCAGCATCTCCGACGAGGAGGCGCACCTGCTGAGCATCGGCCTGGTCGGCATGGCCGAGACCAGCGCCCGGTACTGGCTCAACAACCACGGGGCCGTCCCCAAGGACGCCGCCGAGCAGCTCGTCGCCCGGCTGGCCTGGCGGGGCATAAGCGGCTGGGACCTCCAGCGCAGGGCCGACGAGCAGGACGCCTAGAACGCTCGGCGCGCTCCCCGGGACCCGCGCCGCGGGAGGCCCCCGCGGACGCCGCGCCCGTCGAAGCGCGAGGACCCCCGGGCGCACGGCGCGCCCGGGGGTCCCGCGTTGTGGCGGAACCGATCGTCCCGGCGGCATTGTCCCCCCTCACGGCGAATCCCTCTCCCCCTTTTTCGCAAGAAATTCACCAAGAAAAGGCAATCCCCTCGCCCGACGTCTGACAAGCGGTTCGATTCCCGTTCGCCGGGTATCGCCGGAATGAGAAGTAAATGGCTTCTCTTCGCGGAGTCCGCCCGGGCCGAATTCGGCACGCCGGCGGAGTGAGCGATTTGGGGGTGAAGACGTTATGGACATGGGTCAGGGCCTGACGACGGCCTGGCAGGCGGTGGCGGGTTTCGTACCGCTGCTGATCGGCTTCCTCGTGATCCTGGTTCTGGGCTGGTTCATCGCCTGGCTGGTGGGCAAGGGGGTCGCGAAGGGCCTGCACGGCGTCGGACTGGACCGCGCACTGCACCGCGGGGGTGTGGGCGAGTACTTCGAGCGGAGCCGCTGGACCGCCAGCGAGCTGTGCGGAAAGATCATCTACTACGTCGGACTGCTGTTCGTGTTCACTCTCGCGTTCAACGTCTTCGGTCCGAACCCGATCAGCACGCTGCTCAGCGACGTCATCTCCTGGATCCCGCGCGGCATCGTGGCCCTGGTGATCGTCGTGGTCGCCGCCATGATCGCCAAGGCGGTCCGCGACATCATCTCGGGCGCGCTGGGCGGCCTGTCCTACGGCCGGTTCATCGCCAACGTGGCGGGGGTGTTCATCCTGGCCCTCGGTGTCATCGCGGCGCTGAACCAGATGGGCGTCGCCGTGAGCGTGACCATGCCGGTCCTGATCGCCGTCCTGGCGACGATCGGCGGCATCCTCGTCGTCGGCGTCGGCGGCGGCATGATCGAGCCGATGCGCTCGCGCTGGTCCCGCTGGCTCGACGTGGCCGAGCGTGAGACCGGCCGCCTCAACAAGGACGAGAGCTACCGGGCCGGCAGGGAGGCCGCGATGAGCGGTCCCACCGAGCGCAGGGAGGGCGCCACGGCCTCGGGCCAGGCGCCGTCCGCCTCCACCCGGCCCGGACCGGGAGGCGGGCCCGCCTCGTGACGGAAAGGTCCGCGGATCCCTGAGACCGCGGACAGCAGAGGAGGGCGGGGCCACCAGGCCCCGCCCTCGCCGTGTGCGCCGCGCCCTTGCGGGGCGGCCCTCAGAGGAACTCGGAGTCGCGCAGCTCCAGGCGCGACAGGTGCTCGATCCTCCGGAAGGCGAGGACGACGGAGGCGATGATCGGCAGGAAAGCCAGCCAGAAGGCGAGGTTCCCCGGCCCGGTGAAGAACATCGACACCAGTGCGACGACGATGATCAGTGCGAACAGCGCGAAGTCGACGCGGTCCTGTTGGATCAGGACGCCGACCGGTGGGCGCGCAGCCCCATGTCGACCGCTCCTCATTCGCATTCCTTTCTCGCGGCTCTGCGGGCCGCTCCGCCAGTTACGGCGTCCGCCGGTCCGCTCCCGAACCGACATAACACCGCGAATCCCACGTTGCATTCCGCAGTGCCCCGGTCCGACCACGATGCGCCGGGCCGCTTATCGGCCGCCCGGAGCGGCCTACGCCTTTCAGCGTACGCCCGGCGCGGTTTTTTCGCCGGAGAACCGGAACGGCAGGTGCCCACGGGGAACCTCGCGTCGTGGGTCACACCCGCCTGCGGACGTCACCAACCTAGCGGACGAAACCACGGTCCTTGGCCAGTCGGCAGATCGCGAGAATGCGGAGGGTCTCCCAGTCGTATTCGACCGCCTCCGAGTCCCAGCCCCTTTCGAGGCACCCGTCGAGGAAGCCGTGGAGGTAGGTGCCGAGGGTGCGGGCGTTGATCCCGCTCCCCGAGGAGGTGATGCCCTCGCACACCTGTGCGGCGTGCTGGTCCAGCTCAGAGCACATCCAGGGATCGATCGGGCCGTCCAGCGGGCCGATCTTGTGGAAGTCACGGGTGAGTCCGGCCAGCGGATGGCGCACGGAGGTCCCACGGGGCATGGAAGTACCTACTCGCGTGGTCAGGAGACGGGAGACTTCAACGAGTTTACGTCTCCCCACCAACGAATCGTCACGAAAGTGTTGGATATTACCCCCGCTTGACCAAGGGAGCCCCTGGTACGGGTCAAGTGTCCGTGGTGTCCCCGGTCCGGCGCGGCCCGTGTCAGGCGGACAGGCCCATGGCGTCGAGGCGCGCCTTGTGGCGGTCGGTGAGGGAGGCGAACATCCGGCTCACGGCGGCCAGGTCGCCGAGCGCGGTGGCGCCGGCGGAGCCCTGGGGGTCCTCGGCCAGGAGCGCGGCCAGCCGGGGGCGGGCCACCGCCACGTGCTGCGCCTGGCTGAGCGCCTCGCCGACCAGCCGGCGGGCCCACAGGGAGAGCCGCCCGGCCAGCCTGGGGTCCTCCGCCACGGCGGCGCGCACCGCCCCGGAGACGAACTCGGCGCGCCCGGTCTCGGCCAGGACTCCCTCGACCAGGGCCGCGGTCTCCTCGTCCGCCAGCGCCGCGACCTTGCGGTAGAAGTCACCCGCGATGCCGTCGCCGACGTAGGTCTTGACGAGGCTCTCCAGCCAGCTCTGCGCCTCGGTGCGCTCGTGCCAGGCGTCCAGCGGTGCCACGAACGGCTCCATGGCCTCCTCGGGGACGACCCCCAGCTCCTCCAGGCGGTCCCGGAGCGTCTGGTAGTGCGCCTGCTCGGCGGCGGCCAGGGCCGCCAGCTGGCCCTTGCCCCGCAGCGACGGGGCGAGTCCGGCGTCGTCCGCGAGACGGAAGAAGGAACCGAGCTCCGCGTAGGCGAGCAGCCCGAGCAGGTCGATCACGCCGGGGTCGGCAGAGGGGCCTTTGGTCATGCCCGCCAGGGTATCGCCCGGCCGCGGGGGGCGCGGCACGGGGGACCGCGGGGACTAAACGGGCCGCCGGCACGGTTGCACACGCTGGGAGCGGGTACGGTCCCAGCCGTCCACAGCCGGAGTGAACTGCTATGTCCACCCGGCGCGTCACCAGCTAGACTCTGCGTGATGACCGGCGTGTGCGGTCGACCCGAGACTCTCCTCACACACGCGGGGACGCTCCCACGCCTCGGCGCCGCGCAGGCGGCGCCCACCCGGGCGCGGACCCGCACCACCGACGTGGTCGCCGAGACCGCGCCAGGAAACCACGAACCACGGATGCTCCCCGTCCACGCGGGGACGGTCCGCGATCCGCGGAGGGGGTTCCCCCGCACCGCACGGATCACGCAGGCAGCGCCACCGCGCCGTAACGGCCGCGGTGAGCCGCGCCCATCGCGGCGGCCACGAGCCGACCGCGACCGCACCCCGCCGCGGCCACGCCACGTTGCGGCCCGCCAAGATGGAGGCTTGAGCCCTGAGCACCACAGATGACACGACCAAACCCAAGACGACCTTCCGCGACCTGGGAGTGAGCACCGAACTCGCCGACGCCCTGGAGGCGGAGGGGATCTCGGAGCCCTTCCCGATCCAGGAGCTCGCCCTGCCGATCGCGCTGCACGGCAGCGACATCATCGGCCAGGCCCGCACCGGTACCGGCAAGACCCTGGCCTTCGGCCTCCCGCTGCTCCAGCGGGCGCAGCAGGCCCCCGGCTCCTCCAAGCGCCCCCGCGCGCTCGTGGTGGTCCCGACCCGTGAGCTGGCCATCCAGGTCGCGGCCGACCTGACCACCGCCGCCAAGCGCAGCGGCGGCCGCGTGCTGACCGTCTACGGCGGCCGTTCCTACGAGCCGCAGGTCAACGGGCTCAAGGAGGGCACCGACGTCGTCGTCGGCACCCCGGGCCGGCTGCTCGACCTGGAGAACCAGAAGCACCTGCGCCTGGACGAGGTGTCCGCGGTGGTCCTGGACGAGGCCGACAAGATGCTCGACCTCGGCTTCCTCCCCGACATCGAGCGCATCCTGACCAGGATCCCCGCCGAGCGCCAGGTGATGCTCTTCTCGGCCACCATGCCGAGCGAGATCGTCTCCCTGTCCCGCAAGTACCTGCGCCAGCCGACGCACGTCCGCGCGGGCGACGACAACGAGATCGACGGCTCCGCGATCACCGGACGGATCACGCAGCACGCGCTGCGGACCCACCAGATGGACAAGATCGAGATGCTCGCCCGCCTGGTCCAGGCGGAGGACCACGGCCAGAGCATGGTGTTCTGCCAGACCAAGCGCGCCTGCGACCGCGTGGCCACCGAGCTCAAGACGCGCGGGTTCGCCGTCGCGGCCGTCCACGGCGACCTGGGGCAGAGCCAGCGCGAGCGGGCGCTGCGGGCCTTCCGCAACGGCAAGATCAACATCCTGGTCGCCACCGACGTGGCCGCCCGCGGGCTCGACGTGGACGACGTCACGCACGTCGTCAACTACGAGACGCCCGAGGACGAGAAGACCTACACGCACCGCATCGGCCGCACCGGCCGCGCCGGGCGCAGCGGCACCGCCGTCACCTTCGTGGACTGGCAGGAGATGCCGCGCTGGAAGCTGATCAACGCGGCCCTGGACCTGCCCTTCGCCGAGCCGGAGGAGACCTACTCCACCTCGCCGCACTTCTTCGAGGCGCTGCGGATCCCCGCCGGGACCAAGGGCAAGCTGGCCGCCGACAAGCGTGCCGACCACGCCGGCCTGGAGGCCGAGGAGATCGAGGACATCGGCGACACCGGCATGCCCCGGGGCGACCGCGGCGGGCGGCGTGACGGGGGCCGCGACCGCGGAACCGGTGGCCCGGGCGAGGGCGGCCGTGGAACCGGCGGCCGGGGCGAGGGCGGCGGCGAACGCGGCCGCAACCGCTCGCGCCGCCGTACCCGCGGCGGCCAGGGATCGGCTCCGGCCGAGGGGACCGCGGTCAAGGCGGAGACCACCGCCCCGGCCCAGGCGGAGGCCCCCCGCGGCGGTGCCGCGTCCACCGACGAGGGCGCCCGCAGGATCCGGCGCCGCCGCCGCACCCGCGGCGGCACCGCCCACCGGGACCCCGAGAACACCTGACCCCTCCGCCGTGCCGCGCCCGTGAGGACGGGCGCCACGGCGAGCGCACGACGTGCGGGCACCGCGTCTCCCCCGCGGTGCCGGTGTCGGCGGCCGCTCCGCCGGCCACGGCCCGGGGTATCCCGGGCCGGGCCACCGATCGTCTAGGGTGGCCCGACGTGAGTACACCTCAGTTCATCGACCTGCCGCCGGGCGTGCGGCGCGCGGACCTGCCCCTCTCCTACGGTCCCCTCGCCGCCCTGCGCGCTCTTCCCACCTCAGGGGGCACCGAGCTGGCTCCCGCTGTCCTGGTGCACGGTTTCACCGGCAGCAAGGAGGACTTCATCGCCCTCCTCCAGAGCCTCGCCCAGGCGGGCCGGGAAGTGGTCGCGATCGACCTTCCCGGCACCTACGAGTCGCCGGGGCCGGAGACCCTCCGGGCTCCCCCGGGCGTCCAGCTCCCCGACTACCGCCTGTCCTCCCTCGGCGGCGTGGTCGCCGAGGTCCTCCACCTCGTCGGCGGAAGCGGACAGGCCCACCTGGTGGGGCACTCCTTCGGCGGCCTGGTGGCCCGCGAGACCGCTCTGTCCGGGCTCGCCGACCTCGCTTCGCTGACCCTGATGTGCAGCGGCCCGGCGGCCCTGGGCGGCCCGGGCGCCATGACCGCCCGCGGCCTCATCGCCGCCCTCTCCGTCGACCCCACCCCCGAACGGCTCCGCGAGCTGTGGGAGGAGCGGTTCGACGCGGAGGCGCGCAGCCGCACCCCCGACCCGGTGATCCGGGAGTTCCTCCGGGAACGGCTGCTGTCCAGCAGCGCCCTGGGGCTGATGCGCACCGCCGAGGACCTGCTGGGCGCCGAGGACCGGGTCGGCGAACTCGCCGACCTGAAGATCCCCTCGCTCGTCGTCTACGGCGAGAACGACACCGCGTGGACCCCGGCCGCCCAGGACGACATGGCCGAGCGGATGGGCGCGCGAAGACTGGTGGTGCCGGGTGCGGGCCACTCCCCCAACGTCGAGGCGCCCGAGACCACGTCGGGTGTGCTGACCTCGTTCTGGAACGAGACGGAGTCGGTCGGCCGGCGCTGACGGGCCGACCGGAACCGTCGCCGGTGTGACGCGGGGTCCCCGCTCCCGGCTCCCGAACGCGCCGTGCCGCCGCCCCGAGGGGCGGCGGCACGGCGTTGCTCCTGTCCGGGGTCAGACCCAGGAGTCGAAGTTCTTGCTCTCCGCGCCCGAGGTGGTGGACGGACCGCGGTCCGGCAGGATGCGGGTGTCCGGCGGGAGGGACAGCAGCGCCTCACCGATGGAGGCCAGCTGCGTCGTGTAGTCGATGTAGGTGTTGCCGACCATGCCCGGCTCGCCCTTGCGCAGCGCGTCGCCGCTGAAAACGACGCCCAGTTCGGCGATGTAGTAGCCGACGCTGCCGGAGGAGGTCCCGGGCAGGGCGAGGACGTCGATGTGCAGGTCCGCGATGTCGAGGGCGCCCTGGCCCTCCACCTCGATCTCGGGTCGGTGCTCGGCCCCGTGGTGGCGCCGCCAGGCGCGCATCTCGCGGGGGTGCAGCGCGATGTCGGCGTCCGCCTCCTCGGCGACCTTGATGGCCGACTCGATGTGCGGACCGTAGGCGTTGGTGCAGGCCACGAGGTAGATCTCGCGGTCTCCGACGGCCTCCAGGACGGCCTCGGCGTCGTAACCGGGGTCGATGACGATGACGCCCTCGTCGTCCGCCTTCACGATCCACGTGTTGGCGACGACGTCGAACTTCTCGTCGTCGAACTCGAAGACGCCGACGCTGCGCACGCGCGTGATGCCGTCGGGGTCGGGGCCGGTCACGCCGGCCTCCTCCGTCTCGTCGGCGAACAGCCCGACGGGCTCGTCCGCCTCGGCCGCCACCTCCTCGGCGTCCTCATCCGCCTCGGCGGCCTCCGCGTCGGGCTCCCCCTCGCCGACGACGGGCTTCTCGTCGTCGGCGGGCGCCTCGTCGGCATCGGCGTCGGCGACGGGCTTCTCGTCGGTGGAGGCGGCGTCCGCCTCGGCCCCGCCGGGGTCCTTCTCGGAGCCGTCGGCCCGGCCGGAGTCCTTCTCCGCGGCCTCCGCGACCGCGTCCTTCTCCTCGGACGGGTTCTCCCCGGCCGTGCCGGAGTCGGTCGCCCCGGCCGCCGCCTTGTCGTCCACCGCGACCTCCGCAGCGGAATCGGTGGCCTCCGGGCCTTCCTGCTTCTTCGGCTTCCGCTTCCAGAACACGGCGTCAGACCTTTCGGTTTCGTCCAGGTACAGGTAGTTCTGCTGCGACCATTGTCGCGCTACCGCGCAGTGGTCGGTACCGTACCGGACGCCGGAGGGCGACACGCTGGTCACCCCTTGATCAGAGGCACCCCCGTCGCGGGCTCCACGAGCTCGTCGAAGGCGTCGGGGGCGGTGGTGTGGCGTCCGAGCCGGTGGCCCGTGAGGCTCCCGTGGTCGTCGCTGGAACCGGTCACCACCACGCCCAGGTCGGCGGCCACGCCCCGCCAGTACGCGGTCTGCTTCCGGTTGTGGGAGGGGTGGTCCGCCTCGATGCCCCCCAGTCCCGCCTCGACCATGCGCTCCACGAGGTCCAGCGGGACGGCCCCGTTGAGGGAGCCCTCCGCGCGGGCCGGATGGGCCAGGGAGCACACCCCGCCCGCGGCCCTGACCAGGCCGACCGCGCGGACGGGGTCGATCGCGTAGCGGGAGGCGTAGGCGGGGCCGCCCGAGCCGATCCAGCGGTCGAAGGCGTCCTGGACGTCGCGGGCGGCGCCGGCCTCCACGATCGCGCGGGCCAGGTGGGGGCGGCCGATGGTGTTGGCGTCGGCGTACTCCGTCCGGCCCGCCCCCGCGATCTCCAGGACCCGCTCCCAGGAGACGTCCACCCCCTGCTCCCTGAGCTTGCGGACCATCTCCTCCGCACGGGAGGCCCTGTCGGAGCGCACCCTGCGCAGTTCGCCGTCCAGGCCGGGGTCGTCGGGGTCGAAGAGATAGGACACCAGGTGGACGCTGGAGCCGGCGTAGGCGCAGGACAGCTCCATGCCCGGGACGAGCGTGAACCCCGGGGGGAGGTGCGCGGCCGCCTCCCCGATCCCGCCGACGGTGTCGTGGTCGGTGAGGGCCAGGACGTCCAGACCCGCGGCGACCGCGTGCCCGACGACGTCGGCGGGGGCGTCGGTCCCGTCGGAGACCGAGCTGTGCGAGTGCAGGTCGATACGTGTCACCGGGCGATTGTACGTAAGTCCCGGCCCGGGTGCCCCGAACGGGTGGGCCCGCGGGCCCCGGTCAGCGCTCCCGGGGCGCGAGGACGCGGGAGAGGAAGGGGCTCGCCGCCCCGAACGGCGGCTCCAGCGCGACGCCGCCGTCGTTGATGTCGCGCAGGTCCCTCAGGGAGTTGATCTCGCACATGAGGAGGCCGGTGTCGGCGGAGGCGAAGACGAGCCACAGCCAGTGGGCGAGCGCCTCGCCCGTGTACACCGCCCGGTCGCGTCCCACCGCCAGGTTCCACAGGGCGATCTCGTGGCCGTCGAACCGCAGTTTGGCGTCGGCCGCCGCCGCGTCGAAACCGTTGCCGGGATCCGGCCCGTCCAGGCCGGCGAGGCGTGCGCCGAGCCCGACGCCGGGGTCCTCGGCGACGATGGCGATCTCGCCGACCCCGCCGAGGGGGTCGGGTCCGGACAGGGCGACGACCGTGGCGAGCGCGCCGCTGCGTTCGTCACCGGCCTCGGCGAACCCGGTGACGACCCAGTTGGCGGGCAACGGCCAGGGGATCCACACCGGGACGCGCGCCTGGGGCAGGAGTGCCTCGAGCGAGGACGTGCCCGGGGCGCGAACGCCCTGCAGCGGGGCCACGGCTCCGTGGACGTCGCACTGCCAGGCGCTGGTCCACAGCCCCGGAGGCTGGACCGCGCGCCCGCACCGGGGACACGAGGGCTCGGTCTTCATGCTGTTTGCGACCTACCCGGGCACCCCGGCGGGAAAACGCCCGGTGGGCGGGTCGCGTACGCGACCCGCCCACCGTGTGCGACCCCGTACGCCCTACGAGGACTGCTGCTGGCGCTTCTTGTTGGCCGCGGTCCGGCCGCGCTCCTTCTGGTCGAGGACGACCTTGCGGATGCGCACGTGCTCGGGGGTGACCTCGACGCACTCGTCCTCGCGGCAGAACTCCAGGGCCTGCTCCAGGGACAGCTTGCGCGGCGGCACCAGGCGCACCAGCTCGTCGCCGGTGGCCGAGCGCATGTTGGTGAGCTTCTTCTCCTTGGTGATGTTGACGTCCATGTCGTCGGAGCGCGAGTTCTCGCCGACGATCATGCCCTCGTACACCTCGGTGGTGGGCTCGACGAACAGCGTGCCGCGCTCCTGGAGGTTGAACATCGCGAACGGCACCGCGACGCCCGCCCGGTCGGCCACCAGGGACCCGTTGGGGCGGGTGCGCAGCTCACCGAACCACGGCTCGACCTTCTCGAAGACGTGGTGGGCGATACCGGTGCCCCGGGTCTCGGTGAGGAACTCGGTGCGGAAGCCGATGAGGCCGCGGGAGGGGACCAGCCAGTCCATGCGCACCCAGCCGGTGCCGTGGTTGACCATGTTCTCCATGCGGCCCTTGCGGACGCTGAGCAGCTGGGTGATGGCGCCCATGTACTCCTCGGGGGCGTCCACCGTGAGGCGCTCGACGGGCTCGTGGACCTTGCCGTCGATGACCTTGGTGACCACCTGCGGCTTGCCGACGGTCAGCTCGTAGCCCTCGCGGCGCATCTGCTCGACCAGGATGGCCAGGGCCAGCTCACCGCGGCCCTGCACCTCCCAGGTGTCGGGCCGCTCGGTGGGCAGGATGCGCAGGGAGACGTTGCCGACGAGCTCCTTCTCCAGGCGGTCCTTGACCAGGCGGGCGGTGACCTTGGAGCCCTTGACCTTGCCGACGAGCGGCGAGGTGTTGGTGCCGATGGTCATGGAGATGGCCGGCTCGTCCACCGTGATCAGGGGGAGCGGGACCGGGTTCTCCAGGTCGGCGAGGGTCTCGCCGATCATGATGTTCTCGATGCCGGCGATGGCCGCGATGTCGCCGGGCCCCGCCTTCTCGGCGGGCTTGCGCTCCAGCCCGTCGGTCATCAGCAGCTCGGTGATCTTGACCTGCTGGGTGCTGCCGTCGGTGCGGATCCACGCGACCTGCTGGCCCTTGCGGAGCTCGCCCTGCTGCACCCGGACGAGCGCGAGGCGGCCCAGGAAGGGGGAGGCGTCCAGGTTGGTGACGTGGGCCTGGAGGGGGGCGTCCGGGATGTACTCCGGGGCCGGGATGGTCTCCAGGATGGTGCTGAAGAGCGGAACGAGGTTGTCGTTCTCCGGCACGGTGCCGTTCTCGGGACGCTCCAGGGAGGCCTTGCCGTCGCGGGCGCAGGTGTAGACGATCGGGAACTCGATCTGCGACTCGTCGGCGTCCAGGTCCATGAACAGCTCGTAGGTGTCGTCCACGACCTCGGCGATCCGGCTGTCGGGCCGGTCGACCTTGTTGATGACGAGGATGACGGGGAGCTTGGCCTGGAGGGCCTTGCGGAGCACGAAGCGGGTCTGCGGGAGCGGACCCTCGCTCGCGTCCACGAGCAGGACGACGCCGTCGACCATGGACAGGCCGCGCTCGACCTCGCCGCCGAAGTCGGCGTGGCCGGGGGTGTCGATGATGTTGATGACCACGTCCTCGCCCTCGGGCGTGGTGTAGTGGACGGCCGTGTTCTTCGCGAGAATGGTGATGCCCTTCTCGCGCTCCAAGTCGTTGGAGTCCATCACCCGGTCGTCGACGTCCTGGTTCTCACGGAACACACCGGACTGCCAGAGCATGGCGTCAACGAGGGTCGTCTTGCCGTGGTCCACGTGGGCCACGATCGCGACGTTGCGGAGGTCGCTGCGGCGTGCGGAGCCCTCGACGGGCGTAGCGCTGGACATGGGAAAGTCTCGATCTCCTGGTACTGGGAAGAGACCGCAGATTGCCACGGCCCGTTGCCAGTTTATGCGGTCATAGTGGTCTGGTTGGGAAACGTGCGGGTCACCCCGGTCACCCCCGACCGCCCGGTGTCGGCGCCGGCCACCCCGCGTTCACCTCACGGACGGCCGTACCGGTCCGGGAACGGCGGCACGGGGTCGGTCCGCGGAGGTTCCGAGTGCGTCGCCGCGGGTCCGAGTCTTCGACGCGGTGGGACGCCCGGTTCTTCCCCGAGCCCGTTTCCCTCCCGGCGCCGACCGCTCGACCGGGCGAGGGCGGTACCGGGGTGGTGCTCTCCGGCGTCCGCCGGGGCGTGTCCCGGGCGCCGGCGGAGGCCGGGCACGGGCCCCGGTCGCGGACGGACCGGTGGGTACAGCCTACGGGTGGACGGCTGTCCCCGGTGCGAGCAGGGGTGCGATCAGGTCGAGGAAGGGGACGTCCGCGGGCAGCCACGGGACGGTGCGCAGGTCGGAGGCGGTGAGCCAGCGCAGGGAGAGGTGTTCCAGCGCCTCGGGCTCGCCGGCGACCAGTTCGACGCGCCAGAGCCGGAGCACGGCGGGCCTCGGCCGGGAGGGGCCGGGAGCGGGGAAGGGCGCGTCCTCACCGATCCTGTGGAGGGGCCGGACGGTCACACCGAGTTCCTCCCGGCACTCGCGGACCACCGCGTCGGCCGGGGTCTCCCCCGGGTCGACCTTGCCGCCGGGGAACTCCCACCTCCCCCGCAGGGCCGGGGGGTCGGCCCGCTGGGCGGCCAGCGCCAGGCCGTCCCGGATGACGACCGCGCCCACCACGACCAGGGTCTGCTGCTCCACGTGTTCCACGCCCGCCAGCCTAGTAAGGCCCGGCGGCGCGCAGGGCGGCGGCTCCGCCCCTCGGGCCGGGGCGGTGGGGAGCCCGCGTTCAGGCGCCCGCCGGGGCCGACCGGAGCCGGTGTGCCAGGGCTGTGTGCCGGTGGCCGGAGGAGGCGTTGCGGACCGCCTGGGCCAGGGCCCGGCGGGACCCCACCAGGACGACCAGCCTCTTGGCCCTGGTGACGGCCGTGTAGAGGAGGTTGCGCTGGAGCATCATCCAGGCGCTGGTGGTGACGGGGACGACCACGGCGGGGTACTCGCTGCCCTGGGATCGGTGCACGGTGATGGCGTAGGCGTGGGCGAGTTCGTCCAGTTCCGCGAAGTCGTAGACGATCTCCTCCTCCTCGTCCGTGCGCACCGTGATCTCCTGGGCGACCGCGTCGATGCCCTCGACCACGCCGAGCGTCCCGTTGAACACCCCGTTCTCGCCCTTGTCGTAGTTGTTGCGGATCTGCGTGACCTTGTCGCCGACACGGAAGACGCGGCCGCCGAAACGGCGCTCCGGGACGTGGTCGCCCGCGGGGGTCACCGCGGACTGGAGCACCGTGTTGAGGTTGGCCGCCCCGGCGGGCCCGCCCTTCATGGGGGTGAGCACCTGGACGTCCCGGCGCGGGTCGAGGCCGAACCTGCGGGGGATCCGGTTGGCGACCACGTCCACGGTCATCCGCGCCGCGTCCTCGGACTCCTCGCAGGGGAACAGGAAGAAGTCGGCCATGCCCTCGAACCGCGGCGGCTCCCCGCCGTTGATCCTGTGGGCGTTGGTGATGACGCCGGAGTCCTGGGCCTGCCGGAAGACGTGGGTCAGGCGCACGCTGGGGACGGGGGAGCCCTCGGCCAGGAGGTCCCTGAGGACCTGGCCCGCCCCGACCGACGGCAGCTGGTCGACGTCGCCGACGAACAGCAGGTGGGCCCCGGGCGGCACCGCCTTGACCAGCTTGTTGGCCAGGAGCACGTCCAGCATCGACGCCTCGTCCACGACCAGCAGGTCGCAGTCGAGGGGGTTGTCGCGGTCGAAGGCGGCGTCGCCCCCCGGCCGGAGTTCGAGGAGCCGGTGCACCGTGCGCGCCTCGATCCCGGTCATCTCGGTGAGGCGCTTGGCGGCCCGCCCCGTGGGCGCGGCGAGGATGATCTTCGCTTGCTTGGCAGCGGCCAGCGTGACGACGGACGCGACGGTGAAGGACTTGCCGCAGCCGGGGCCGCCGGTGAGCACGCACACCTTCTCCGTGAGGGCCAGCCGGACGGCCTCGCGCTGGGCCTCGGCGAGGTCGGCACGGGTGCGCTTGCGCAGCCAGTCCATGACGACGTCCCAGTCCGCTCCGGCGAAGGCGGGGATGCGGTCGGCCGGGTGGGCGAGCAGCGAGCGCAGCCCCGAGGTGAGGCCGATCTCGGCGCGGTGCATCGGCAGCAGGTAGACGGCGCGGACGGGTTCGCCCGCGGGGCCGGGCACGGTCTCGCGGACCACGCCCTCGGCGGCGACGAGTTCGGCGAGGCACTCGATCACCAGGCCCGCCTCCACCTGGAGGATCTTCACCGCGGCGGAGATGAGCTTCTCCTCGGGGAGGTAGCAGTGGCCGTCGCCCGTGGACTCCGAGAGGGTGAACTGGATCCCGGCCATCACCCGCTGCGGGCTGTCGTGCGGGATGCCCACGGCCCGGGCGATGGTGTCGGCGGTCTTGAAGCCGATCCCCCAGACGTCGGTGGCCAGGCGGTACGGCTCCTTCTGCACGACGTCGACGGAGGCGTCGCCGTACTTCTTGTAGATGCGCACGGCGAGGGAGGTGGTGACCTCGACCCCCTGGAGGAAGACCATGACCTCCTTGATGGCCTTCTGCTCCTCCCAGGCGTCCGCGATGAGCCTGGTGCGCTTGGGTCCGAGGCCGGGCACCTCGATGAGCCTCTCGGGGTGCTCCTCGATGACCTCCAGCGCCTCGGTGCCGAAGTGCCCGACGATGCGCTCGGCCATCTTGGGGCCGATGCCCTTGATCAGGCCCGAGCCGAGGTAGCGGCGGATGCCCTGCACGGTGGCGGGCAGGACGGTGGTGTAGTCGTCCACGTGGAACTGCCTGCCGTACTGGGGGTGCGACCCCCAGCGGCCGTGCATGCGCAGCGCCTCTCCCGGCTGGACCCCCATGAGGGATCCGACGACGGTGAGGAGGTCGTGCGCGCCCCGCCCCGTGTCGACCTTGGCGACGGTGTACCCGTTGTCCTCGTTGGCGTAGGTGATGCGTTCCAGGACACCCTGCACGACCGCGGGCCGGAAGGTTCCGTCGGACACGTGGTCGCCCTCCTCTCCCGTGGACCGGGCGCGTTCACGCCTGTTCCGGTGTCGCCGTGCCCGCCCCTCCGAGGTCCGGCGCGTCGTCGCCGAGCACGGCGAGCACGCGGTCGCGGTCGGCTCTGCGCAGGCTACTCGCCACCAGGACGTAGGAGTGCCTCAGCATCTCCGCGACCTCGTCGTCGGGCACGGTGCCGTCGAGGAGCACGGAGTTCCAGTGCTTCTTGCTCATGTGGTAGCCGGGGGTGACGGCCGGGTACCGGTCCCGCAGTTCCAGGGCCAGGCCGGGATCGCACTTGAGGTTGACCGTGGCCGGGGCGTCGTCCTCGCCGCCCTGGTCGGCCCCCCCTGTGAGCAGGGCGAACATCTTCTGCCCCGCCACCTTGTAGACCAGGGCGCCGGGACCGAAGGGCTCGCTCTCGTCGGCCTCGGGGAACCACAGCGCCGCGTCGATGAACTGTCCGGGTGTCATGGCGTCGCCTTCCTCTCGCCCCCGACAGTGCCAGAGGGCGACGACGTTCCGGAGGGACCGGCGCCCCCGGCGGGCGGGCCGCCGGGAGCCGGGGAGCGGCGCGTGCCGACCGGCCCCGAGGGGGCCGCGGATAGACTCCGGCGCAGCAGCCCCCACCGACAAGGGAGCGTCCATGAAGGCCAGAGGCGCACGCAGGCTCGACCCCCTGGAGCCCGGGGACCCCCGCGAGATCGGCGGGCACAGGGTGCGCGGCCGGATCGGCTCCGGTGGCATGGGCACCGTGTACGCGGCGGACTCCCCCGGCGTGCAGGGCTACCTGGCGGTGAAGGTCGTCCACCCGGGTCAGGCCGCCGACCGCCGGTTCCGCGAGCGCTTCGCGCTCGAGGCCCGCCTGCTCTCCAGGGTGAACAGCCCCTCGGTGGCGCGGTTCGTGCGCGCCGACGTGGAGGCGGACCTGCCGTGGATGATCACCGAGTACGTCCCCGGGCCGACCCTGCGGTACCACGTGGAGCGGTTCGGGCGCCTGCGCAGGGGCATGCTGCTGGGCCTGGCCGTCGGCACGGCCGAGGCGCTGCGTGCCGTCCACGCGGCCGGGGTGGTGCACCGCGACCTCAAGCCGAGCAACGTGGTGCTCTCCCCCACCGGACCCAAGATCCTCGACTTCGGCATCGCGCATCCCGTGGAGGACCCCGACCCGACCAAGTGGATCCGGCTGCGCCGGATGCGCCGCGCCTACCGCGACCTCGGGCTGCCCTCACCGGACACCCTGGCGGACGAGCGGGTCGCCTCGACGGTGGACCGGCTGGGAACGCCCGGGTGGATCAGCCCCGAGCAGTACCAGCGCCGGCCCACGACGCAGAAGGCCGACGTGTTCCTGTGGGGGGCGGTGACGGCGTTCGCCTCGGTGGCGCACGACCCGTTCGGGAGGGCGGACGTCAAGGAGATGGCCCGGCGCGTGATGTTCGAGGAGCCCGACCTCCAGCACCTGCCGCCCGGCCTGGAGCGGCTGGTGCTCGCCGCGATGTCCAAGGACCCGGACGAGAGGCCGGACTCCGCGGAGCTGCTCCGGGAGGCGCTGGCCCTGGAGTCCCCCGAGGGCGGGGTGCGCCCGCTGAACGGCGGGGAGGCCTCGCCCGGGACGGGCGCCGCGGCCGTGCGCCGCCTGTTGGAGCGCAGGTGGACGGAGGTGGCGGTGCGCCCGCCGCAGCCCCCGCGCGAGGGGCCGCGCCTGTTCGGCCGCACCGCCCCGGACGCGGGGGCGGACGGGTCCGCCCCGTAGCACCCGCGGCGGCGCGCCCCGGAACGGGCCTAGGGCGTGTTCCGTGGATGCTGTCCGCCGCGAGCGGCGCATCCGGTGCGTTCATCGCAAGGCCGAAGAAGGAGTCAGGGTGGGGTCCTGTCGACAGATGAGAACGCCGCGGGGGGCGTGCCGGG